>NZ_JAVRPS010000443.1:0-4421 GCF_032162105.1 Mycobacterium sp.
ACGTGAATCCGCATGAGCCGCTGCACCATCGGCTGCAACTCGGGATCGTCCATCATCTGGCGCTGCAACGAGTCGAAGATCTCCTCGCCGATCAGCGCGGCCACCCACAGCAACGATCCCTTGAACGCAAGGGGCAGCGCGTTGATGAGCATGCGCTGGTACAGCCGCGGCCGCACCGGCTTGGCGCCCACCTTCTCGATGGCCCTGCCGAACATCACCATGTGTCTGGTCTCGTCGCCCAGTTCGGTCAGCGCGTAGTGCGTCGCCCGGTCGGTGGGGTCCTTGTGCATCAGGTCGCGCAACAACGCCTGATTGAGGATGTTCTCGAACCAGATGCCCGCCGACAGCGTGTTGACAAGTTCCTGCTTGGACAGTTCGATCTGCTGTTCGCGTGTCATGCCGTCCCACAACGGCGTGCCGTACAGCGACACCACCTTGGGCGGCAGGAAGTACTTGTCGGGTTCAAGGGGCGCGTCCCAGTCGATGTCGACGATGGGGGCGTAGGACTTCTTGACCGACCCCTTCAGCAAACGCTCCGAGAACTCTTCGCGGGTCGGCGAGTTGGCTGCCTTGACCGAAGCGGTCATCGTTGACGTCCCTTCGCTGACGTTATGCTCTAAAACGTAATTACGCCGCGCACAAGTTGTCAATACCCCGGGTATCGGATACTTACGGTTCGTGGGCGTTTCCGCAGGAAGAGATGGGTGACGTGACGCGGCGGATCCATGTCATCGGAATCGGCGCAGGCGACCCGGATTACGTGACGGCCCAGGCGGTCGCGGCGCTGAACGACACGCAGGTGTTCTTCGCCATGGACAAGGGCGAAGCCAAGGACGACTTGGTGGCGCTCCGCCGCGAGGTGTGTGAGCGGTTCATCGGCGAACCCGACTACCGGTTCGTCGAGCTGCCCGATCCGCCGCGGGCCAGGGCCGCCCCGGACAGTCCGGATTACGTGCAGACAGTGGCCGACTGGCATGCCGCCCGCGCCGACGTCTGGGCGCGGGCCCTGCGTGACGAGTTGCCCGACGACGGCGTTGGCGCGTTCCTGGCTTGGGGCGACCCGTCGCTTTACGACAGCACGCTGCGCATCCTCGACCTGGTCGCCCGTCGCATCGACCTCAGCCACGACGTCATCCCTGGCATCACCGCCATCCAGGCGCTCACCGCCCGACACCGAATCCCGCTCAACGACGTCGGCGAACCCGTACTCATCACCACCGGGCGACGGCTCCGCGCGGAGGGTCTGCCCGGTGCGGCGGTGGTGATGCTCGACGGCGACTGCGCGTTTCTCGGGTGCCCGCCGGAGACCAAGATCTGGTGGGGGGCCTACCTCGGCACGCCGAACGAGATGCTGGTCGCCGGGACGGTCGGGGAGGTGGGCGAGCACATCGCCACGATCCGTGCCGAGGCCCGCGAGCGCCACGGCTGGATCATGGACACCTACTTGTTGCGACCGTGAGACCCAGCGTCGGGGGTGAACTTGCCGACCGTGATGATCGCCTCGACCGCGTCCAGCGGCGGAGCGGGAACCTCGAGTGCCGGACGGTCGGTCGCGCGTAGCCCGTCGAGCATCAGGTGCAGATAGCGCTGCCACAACCGCGGCCCGATGCGGCGGGTCATCTCGTACGCCGGCCCCATCATGACCAGCAGGGCGGCGACGTCCTGGGGTGTCGCGTCGGCGCGGACGGCCCCTGCCCGGGCGGCCCGCTCGAACAGCTCGGTGACCGCCGCGATGATGTCCGGCCAGATCCGGGCCTGCCCCTCCGGATCGCCCTGCCCGGTCAGCGTCTCGTAGAGCCCGCGGTCTGCGGCCTGCCGCTCGGCGGTGTGCTCGAAGAAGTCGACGAGGGCGTCCCACGGGTCGGCGATCGTCAAAGCCCGTCGCGCATCGGCGACGATCTGTTCGGTGGCCTCGGTCAGCACCTCCGCCGCGACGGCCTGCTTGTTGGCGAAGTGCCGGTACGCCGTGCCCACCCCGACGCCTGCGTGCCTGGCGATGTCGTCGAGCGTGGCGCCGAAACCGCGTTCGGCGAACACTTCTCGGGCCGCTTCCACCAGCAGCGCGCGGTTGCGGACGGAGTCCTTCCTGGCGGGGCGCGCGCCTTTGGTGGCCACTGCTACACCACCCCGTGATCGACGAGGCTGGTGGCGCAGTCGATTACGGTCGGCGCGGAGGGGCGGGGCCGCCAGTCCAACAGGCGTGCGGCCTTCTCGGTGGTGTGGCGGTTGCGACGACCGAGCGACACGGTGATGTCGCGCAGTGACGGATCGAAAACCGACGTGAGGCGCACCAACCAGTCCGGCAGCTGCCGTGTCGACACCTTCGCCCCCGCCGGGCCGAGCCCGTCGCGCAACGTCCTGGCCATATCCCTCATCCACGTGAATTCGCCGGTGGCGAGGAACCTTTGGCTTGCCGCCTCGGGGGTGACCATCGCACGGACGTGGACGTCCGCGAGGTCGCGCACGTCCACGATCTCCAGTCCGATTCGCGGGCTGCCGGGCATGGACCCCTTGAGCATGCGCTCGATGATGCGGACCGAGCCGATCGAATCCGGCGACAGTATCGGGCCGAACACCGCGCCTGGCAAGATCGTCGTCAACGTCATCGGCCCGTCGTGCGACGCCATGAAGTCCCAGGCCGCCTTCTCCGCAACGGTTTTCGCGCGGCGATAGGGGATGATCGTCGGATCCTCCGGGTCAGTCCACAGGGTCTCGTCGGTGATTCCCTCCTCGGTGTACGACGAAGGGCTGGCCGCATTGGCCGCCGAGGTCATCACCACCCGCTTCACGCCGGCGGCCGCGGCGGCGCTCAGCACGTTGCGCGCCCCGTCGCGAGCGGGGGTCAACATGTCGTCTCCCGACAGCGGCGAGGCGACGTGCAGCACGTAGTCCACGCCGTCGACGGCCGCGTCCCAGCCGGCCGGCGATGTCAGGTCGGCGACGGCGAAGTCCAAGCGGTCCCCTGCATCGACGACGGTGCCCACCGCACTGCGCACGACGCGCTCCCGTGCGGTGTCTCGGACCGTGGTTCGTACCCGGTAGTCCCGCGAGAGCAGGTCGGTGATGCACCATCCGGCGATGTAGCCGCTGCCGCCGGTCACCAGCACGGTTTCGGTCATGGCCCCTCCCGCGTAACGGAGATTTACTCTCCGGTTAGCCAGGCTAGCACAACCAGAGTTCACGTCTCCGCTTATCGCCATCGACCATGGCAGGATCACCCGCATGGGGCAATTTCTCGTTCGCGCCGGGCTGACCGGGTTCGCGCTGTGGGTGGTCACCCTCGTCGTCTCGGGCATCGACTTCGTCGGCGGAGACACCACCCTGCAGAGGATTGGGATCATCCTCGGGGTCGCCGTGATCTTCGGTCTGGTCAACGCGATCATCAAGCCGATCGTGCAGTTCGTCTCGATACCGCTGTACATCCTCACCCTCGGCCTGATCCACATCGTCATCAACGCGTTGATGTTGTGGATCACCTCCTGGATCACCGAGAACACCACCCACTGGGGCCTGTACATCGAAGACTTCTGGTGGACTGCGATCTGGGCCGCGATCGTGCTGTCGATCGTCAGCTGGGTGTTGTCGCTGCTGGTACCCGACGTCAAGCGCACCGCCGACAGGTAGCCGCGCTGCTGGGGCGGCTCTTGCCCCTATTGCGTATTGCGCCGCTTCCCCTATCGAGGGTCCCCCAACCGCGCCCCGCGAACGTAGGCGCTGCCCCCGCAGCCGTCTGGCCGGAAAACGGCGACGATGAGTTCCATGTCCACGATCATTGCTCCGCCGAAGGCGGTTCCGCTGCCCATCTCGGCAGCGACGGCGCGACGCCGCCGCGGCGCCGGAGCGCTGCTCGTGGACATCCGCCCACAGGTCGCCCGCCACCAGGGCAGCATCCCCGACGCGGTGGTGGTTGATTCCCGCGCCATCGTGGAGCACTTCAATCTCGAGTCACCGCAACGCATCTCCGGCCTTGATTGCGACTGCGAGATCGTCGTGTGCAGCGTCTCGTCCCATCGCGCCATCTCCATCGCCCAGGAACTCACCCGCCTCGGTTATCAGCACGTCTACTACCTCGCCGGCGGATACGCCGCCTGGCAGGACCGGCACTGCAACCGCTAGAACGTGGACACCCGGGCGCGGTGATCGGCACACTAGGGGCGTGCCCGAGCTGCCCGAGGTCGAAGCGCTTGCCGATCACCTGCGCCGTCATGCCGTCGGCCTGACCGTCGGGCGCGTCGACGTCGCCGCACTGTCGGTGCTCAAGACCTTCGCCCCGCCGATCTCGGCGCTGCACGGTCAGGTCGTCACCGGCGCCAACCGGTGGGCCAAGTACCTCGGCTTGCAGTGCGGGGACCTGCACCTGATCACCCATCTCTCGCGGGCCGGCTGGCTGCGCTGGTCGGACCAGTTGTCGCCGGCGCCGT
>NZ_JAVRPS010000444.1:0-5036 GCF_032162105.1 Mycobacterium sp.
CAGCGGAGTCCCACGCCAACCCCTGGATATTGCGGTGACCGAATGACCAGACCGGCGATGCCGGATCGGGATTGTCGGACGGGATGGAGCCGTCGGGATTGATGCGAAGGATCTTGCCGCCCAGCGACGACCGGTTCTGTGCCAGCTGAGGATTGCCGCTTTCCCCCGTCGCCACATAGAGCTTGCCGTCGGGGCCGAACGCGATGCGCCCGCCGTCGTGGTTGGAACCCGCAGGAATACCAGTAAGTATCGGCGACTGCTCGGTTACGGCGCTCCCGTCGAAGCGCATCCGGACCACGCGGTTGTCCTGCGCTGTTGTGATGTACGCAAAGACCGTCTGACCAGAAGTGGCGAGACCGAGCAGACCGCCTTCCCCGTGCGGTGCGACGCCGGCGACGCCGCCAACCTGATTCACCACGCCGGGCGCCGACATGCGCTTGATTGCGCCGCTGTCACGTTCGGCGATCAGCGCGCTGCCGTCGGACAGAAACGCGATCCCCCACGGCACATCGAGGTTGGTGGCAATGTCGTCGAGTCCGGCAGCGTTCGGCTGACCGCGAGATTCGACGTCGTTCGCGCACGCGACGACCAACAGCACGGTCGAGGCGAGCGCTACCGCGGCTCGCTTCAGTCCCATGCGCACCGGCGAGTCACCCCGGCTGGCTACTGCTCGTGGAATGGCCACACAACGCTAGTACCCGTAATCGTCTGTCAAATCACCTCCGGCCCCGCCGCCCGGCATCTCTCCGACGAGCCGTTCAGTCCTGGCGTACTGGAATCAAGCGGCCGGCCACTGATCATGTTGTCTGCGATACCGTGGACCGTAACTGGACCTGTCCAGCGAAACCGCCTATTGCGGCGGTGTTTTGGGATGAATGCAAGCGTTAAGAGCTCGTCGCCGATCGGCGTTATGAGGATCGCGACACTGGCAGTAGTGGCCACTGTCGGTGCCGTGCTTGTGCAATGCACCTCTCCGCCACCGCCTCCTCCGGCGACATCATCACCGTCTGTCGCCAGGCCGGCGCCGTCCGTCCCGGCGCCGCCGCCAGCCCGCGCGCCGCCGGCACCTCCCGCCGCGACCGTTCACCCGGTCACCGCCACCGAGCTCGGCGCGAGTTGGCGGCCTGGTTGCCCCCTCGAACCGGGACGGCTGTGGCGGGTCGAGATCAACCACATCGGTTTCGACGGTCAGACCCACCGCGGTGCGCTGACCGTGCACGAAGACCTGGTGACCCCCTTGGTGAAGCTCTTCAACGATCAGGTGGCAAAGCTGGAAGCGATCTAAGGAGACGTCGTTCAGACGAGCTGACGACGTCTCCAAATAGACGACATACGAGAGTCTCGATAGCCAGTCGCAACCTCGTGTCGACCACCGTCTTCGCCGACTTTCCGACGAACAGGACGTCATTTTTTGACGAATAGGTAAATTTGCTACGGAGACGGCCGCCTGGCCATACATTGGGGGTGGAAGCGGCCAGCACTGTGCCGACCAGACGGGGGTGCAGGCTGTGATTCCGAACATCAAGCGGGCTATGCGGCTGGCCGGGATGCGTCCGGTGCCGCGATGGCCCGCTCGCACGCCCGTGGATCTGCGCGGCAAGCGGATTTTGCTGACCGGCGCGTCGTCGGGGATCGGTGCGGTTGCTGCGCAGAAGCTCGCCGCCGAAGGAGCATCGGTCATCGCGGTCGCGCGTCGGGACGGACTGCTGGCCCAGGTGGTCGACCTGATCACGGCGTGCGGCGGCAGTGCCACCGCGATACGGGCCGATCTGTCCAACCTCGAAGAGGTCGACAAGGTGGTGGAAGCGGTTGGCCCCGTGGACATTCTGATCAACAACGCGGCCAGGTCCATCCGCAGGCCGCTGGCCGAGTCGCTGGAGCGCTGGCATGACGTCGAGCGAGTCATGGCGCTCAACTACTACGCACCACTGCGGCTCATCCGGGGTCTGGCCCCGGGAATGATCGAACGCGGCGATGGACACATCATCAATGTCGCCACCTGGCGTGTGCTTCCGGAATCCTCGCCAATGTTCGCCGCCTACAACGCATCCAAGGCAGCATTGAGCGCCGTGAGCCGCGTCATCGACACCGAGTGGGGCCATGCGGGTGTGCACTCCACCACCGTCTACTACCCCTTGGTGGCGACGCCGATGATCGCTGCTACCCGCGCCTACGACGGCATAGCCGCACTCAGTGCCGACGAGGCCGCCGACTGGATGGTGACCGCCGCCAGGACCAGACCGATCCGCATCGCACCCCGCAAGGCACTTGCGCTACGGGCACTCGACGTCGTCGCGCCCCGCGTGCTCAACAACATCCTGGAGCGCGAAACCAACCGCATGAACGCCAACGCCGATTCATCAGAGGCCGCCAAGAACCCACCGGCGGCCCTCATCCCGGTCGCCCGTCCCTGACACATCTCATGCGAGTGACGTGGAGACGTCCACACCGGCGTGGGTCGCAGACCCGAGGCCCTCGCCGACAATCCACGACCTAGGAGCCCACGGCCTTGATGATCAAATCCGCAATCAGCGCCATGCTGGCTGCTTCGCTCATCCTGACGGGTTGTCAGGACTCCAAGCGAGCCTCCGGCGCAGAGGGCTATCCCTCGGGCCCTGTAACGATGACGGCAGGAGCCAACCCTGGAAGTGGATTCGACATCACGATCCGCTCGGTCGTCGAGGCCTTGCAGAAGGAATCCATCGTTGAGGTGCCGCTCCCGGTGCAGAATCGACCGGGCGCGAGCGGAGCGGACTTTCTCGTCACCATGGTGGAGCGGTACAAGGGCGACGACGACGAGGTCTCGGTCACGTCGCTGTCGATGATGATGAACGAGCTCCGCGGCAAGTCCAAGTACGGGTACGACGACGTCACCATGATCGCCCGGCTGATGACGGAGTACTTCGTCGTCGTCACCGGTTCTGACTCCCCGTTCAAGAACCTCAATGACGTCATGACGGCAATCAAGTCCGACCCCGGCCGCGTCGCGGTCGGTGCCGCCCACGACGACGAGGCCCCCTTCGACCTATTGGTCTCTGCCGCGGGCGGTGCCCCTTCATCCGTCCACTACGTCACCCACGAGGGAGGCGGTGACCAGAGCACCGCGCTTCACAACGGAGGCATCAGCGTTGCAATCGGCGGTGTTAGTGAGTTCATCAGCCAGTTGAAGTCGGGAGACCTGAGGGCGCTCGGTGTGCTGGCCGAGAAACGATTGCCCGGTCTTGACGCTCCCACCGCCAGGGAGCAGGGACTCGACGTCACCCTCTCGAACTGGCGAGGCCTCTATGGGCCGCCGGACATGCCGGAGTTCGCCGTTGCGTACTGGCAGAAGGCGCTCGGCGAGATGGTGGAGTCTCCGATGTGGAAGCAGATCGCGGAGCGGAGCCAGTTCACCACCACCTTCATGATCGGGGACGAGTTTCAGACCTTCTTGGCGAAGACCCAGACGGACGTCAAGGCTGCACTCGAGCAGGCGGGCCAGTGACTGAAAGGCCTCAATCGCATCGACGACGAGCCTGACGACGGCCGCGCGCAGATACCCCGTCCTGATGAAAGGTGTCCCATGAGTGACGTGGAGACGTCCGACACCGGCGTGGGCCGCAGACCCGAGAACCTCGTCCTGGGGGCAGTTCTCACCACCGCAGCCTTCTTCTGCGTCGCGCTGGTGGGCACTCTTGCAAAGGTGTCCGGTCAGTACACGTCGACCGGGGTGCTACTGCTGTTCCAGAACTTGATCTGCTTCCTGTTCATCATCCCGGTCGCACTACGGGGCGGCTGGAGGTCACTGCGAACCGACAAGATCGGTCTCCACCTCCTGCGGGCAGCAACCGGCACCGCGTGCTGGTATGCGCTGTTCTTCGCCATCACGCAGATACCGCTGGCCAACGCCACCCTGCTGACCTACAGCGCCCCGCTGTGGATGCCCCTCGTCGCGTGGATCGTCACTCGTCAGCGGGTATCGACGGCGACTTGGCTCGGCGCCGGCATCGGCTTTGCTGGAGTAATCCTCGTGTTGCAGCCCCAAGGCCGCAGTTTCAACGTCGGCGAATTGTCCGCGCTCTCCGGCGCATTGTTTCTGGCCGTTGCGATGATGTCGGTCCGCTGGCTCGGGGCGACCGAGCCCATCACCAGGATCCTCTTCTACTACTTCCTACTCGCCACGGTGATGGCGGTTCCCATCGCGGCGTTCGACTGGCAACCATTTCCCGCACGGGCCTGGGTGTGGTTGATCTGCCTCGGGTTCGCACAACTGCTTTCGCAGATTCTCATCGTGCTGGCATACCGCTATGCATCGGCGGAGAAGGTCGGGCCATTCATCTACTCCGTCATCGTGTTCACCGCACTCATCGACTGGATTGTGTGGGATCACGCCCCGACACTGATCGCGTGTCTCGGCATGGCCTTGGTGATCGGTGGCGGACTCGTCGCCATCCACGCCAAACGCAACGCGTCTGTGGGTGGTTGAACCGAGCACGTCGCAGATGTATCACTACTTCGCCGACAAGGGCGACCTGGTCGCGGCAGTCATCGACTTTCAGACCGACCGGGTCCTCGCCGTTCAGCACATGGGTCTGGATCGCCTGGAATGCCTTGAGGACCTGCGCCGGTGGCGCGACATCATGGTCGACATGTTGCGGGGGTTGGGCTGTGTCGGCGGCTGCCCCATCGGATCGCTGGGAAGCGATCTCGCCGAAACCGACCCGCTGGCCCGCGCGCAGGTCGCGCGGTCGTTCGTTCAGTGGGAGACCATGATTCGCGACGGGCTCACGGCCATCGCCGCTCGCGGCGAACTACCCGACGGCACCGAGGTCGACAACCTGGCACTCGCGATGCTGGCGGCCATCCAGGGCGGCCTGCTGCTCAGCCAGGTGCGCCGTGACACCGCTCCGCTGGAAGCGGCCGTCGACACCATGATCGAACACCTCCGCGCCCTCGGGGTGCAGTAAGTTCCCCGTACTGGCGTCCCAAAACAGACGAGTCACGAGAGCCTCGAAAGTTCGTCGCGATTGCCGCGTTGAACAGGGCTTTGTGTGAGA
>NZ_JAVRPS010000445.1:0-21420 GCF_032162105.1 Mycobacterium sp.
TACCATCCTGCTGCCGAGCCCGTGAAGTGGCCTGTGGGCGCGCGAACACCGACCGCGGGCAACACCCTCGCATCGATGGTGCAGCGCACCGGCGGGCCTGCCCGGATGGACGACTACGAGGACGTCGCCGGGGTTATCGCAACACACGTGCGTGCGGTGGGCATCCGCGCTGCGGTGGGCGTCCCGGTCATCATCGATGGACGCGTGTGGGGCCTGGCGGCGGTGGGTATGGCGCGACCCGGACCCATGCCGGCCGACACCGAGGACCGAATCAGCGGCTTCGCCGAACTCGTCGCGAGTGTCGTGGTGGCCGGACATCGCGACGAGCAGAAGAGGCAACTCCTTGGCGAGACATCTCAGCGTCCGTTTCTGATCGCATCGTTGCTCGAAGGGCGAGCCATAGACCGCTGGAGCTCGTGGGAAGCGGCCAGTGGTCTGCGGCTGCCTGCCAATGGCCCGTTCGTGGTCATGGCGGCGGAGATTCCCGCCGCCGGTAGCGAGGCGTTACCCGACATCGAATCGAAGCTGCGCAGCCGCGATGTGTATTCGGCCTGGCAGCTGGAACCCGATCTGCAGGTCGGGATCGTGCACGTCAAGTCTGAGCGGCATCTCGACGAGGTTGTCGCCCTGGTGTCCCGCTTGGCGACGACTCGAGTCGGGGTCAGCGCGCGCTTCGACGATCTGCGTGACACGCCACAAGCTCTGCACTTCGCCAAGGTGATGCTCCGCGGCCGGCCCGATGAGGCCTCACCGGTCGCGGTGTTCGACGGCTCGATTCTGGCCACCGCGGCAGTCAGTGCCCCCGAGGTAATGGTGAAACTGATTGGCAACGCATTGGACGGCTTTGACGACCTCCCGGACGCCGACCGCGAGATGCTGTTCGAAACGTTTCGGGTGTGGCAGGACAATGACGCATCGGTACGCAGCGCCGCCGAGGTTCTCATCTGTCACCCCAACACCGTGCGCCATCGACTGCGCCGGATCGAGAAACGCACCGGCCGATCCCTTTCGCGGCCAAAGGACGTCGTCGAACTATGTCTGGTCTTCGAGGTGCGCCGCCGTCTCATGTAACGACCTGGATGGTTGTCGATACATCGACGCCGGAACATCGTTGTATCGGACGACAACGCGTGATATCGGTGCAGCAGCCAAACTTGGGTGTAGCGCCGTCAAAGTGGATGTGCGACCGCTCCGTCATGAACGAAGCGAATCCATAGCGATGTCAATCACATTCGCTGGAGCGCGATGAAAGGCTTCTGCCCGGCCGCCAAAATACTGCAGAGATCACGATGTGGCCGTGGGTGATTGGTTCGCTCTCACTCGCTGCAGTGGTGAATCACATTGCCATCGCCCTGTGCCGGCGCGCGCAGGCTGCCACCGAACCTGATCCTCGTGAGCGGTGGTGAGTGCGCGTCTCCAACGATTGAAGAGCATTGTTGGACAACAACTGTGGAAGTGGACAAACTGCTCTCGTCGATGAGCCCGACCGAGCCGGGAGCGGCCATGAAGCGCTTCTCCACGGCGAGTCATCTGCGTTGGGTGTTGGTGGCGACATTTCGAGGCGTGTTGTGTTGTCCGGGAGGATATCGACACCCGTGGTGAGGGGCTCGACGATCGAAGGGTCGACAGACCGGATTGACCCGCACAGATCGGAGATCGCAATGACCACTAGTTCTCAAGACGTGGAGCGTGTAACAGCGCAGGAGTCGCAGGGGGGTGCACCGGTTGCAGCAGCAGCCCTCATGCTGACAAGCGCGATACTGACGTTCTTCGTCGGCATTTTCGCCCTTACCGCCGACGACTTGGTGTTCTCGGGGCACGGCTATGAATACACCTTCCGAATCTCCGGCTGGGGATGGGTGAACCTCCTGACGGCGTTGGTGGTGGCCGCAGTCGCCATTGGCCTCTTCGTGAACGCCACTGCGACATGGGTTGCGGCAGTCGTCGTCGCCTGCTTGGCCATGGTGGTGTCGTTCCTCTGGATGCCGTACTACCCCACTGGCTCAATTGTCTTGATAGCCCTTGACGTGGCGGTCATCTGGGGCGTCGCGACGTGGGGCACGTCGCGTGGCTCGGCATGAGTTCGACGACCGATAGTGTCGGTTCTGAATTGAGGGCCACGTTCGAGCGCGATGTCGTCTCGATGCGCGACCCGCTGTATCGCCACGCATACCGCCTGAGCCGGAATCACGAGGATGCTGAGGATCTGGTCCAAGAGACGATGATGCGAGCGTACGCCGCGTTCCATACCTTCCGGGCGGATACCAATCTGAAGGCCTGGCTGTTTCGAATCCTGACCAACAGCTACATCAACGCGTACCGCAAGAGCAAGCGGGAACCCGCGCGTTGCGCCACAGATGAGGTCACCGATCACGGGTTGGCGAAGGTCTACAGCCGTGCCATTCCGGCGGGGATGCGCTCGTCCGAGGACCAAGCTCTGGAATTGTTGCCGGACAACGACATCAAGGCGGCGATGCAGGCTCTGCCACGGCATTTCCGCGACGTGGTGTACTACGCCGACGTCGCGGGATTCCGCTACAACGAGATCGCCTCGATCATGAACACTCCGAAGGGAACGGTCGTATCGCGGCTGTGGCGCGGCCGAAAGCGACTCCGCGTGTTGCTCGGCGACGGCGTCGGTGGTGCTGGCCGGGCTGCCCTTCCCGCCACCGGCTAACATCCCCGCCGGACACGTGATGCCGCGGAGGTGAACGCGTAAACCGCGAAACGACCAGTGCTGCGGGGTATCCCGGCACTCCGTGAGCGGACGACACCGTACCGGACGAGGGTTGCGAGCGCGTTGCCGCCGCGGCGCCTTCCTCGCAGAATCGGGCCTGCCATCCATCCACAGACGAAGCCCACGAAGAAGAACCCGCGTGCGCGTCGCTTGTTCCTCCGCACAACGGCTGATGCGACATGTCCACATATCGCGGCAACTACGGCGACCGCGACGAACAGCGCGATCATATGTGTCGGTCCGAGCGACCCCATATCGCAACCTCCGGGCCGTCGTCTGGGTAGGCCGCTTGCAGGATCCAACCACCGTTCTCGCCGGAACGGCATTGCTGGCCATGTTCGTGACCAAAGCGAGCATGAAGCGTTAGCGGCCCGCTGCCGGAGCCCCGGAGAGCGATGGTGACGACGGCGAAGGGTCCGCGATCCCCAGCCGAGCTCCCGATGAGGCGAGGTGTCAGTACTCGGCCGGCGGCTGCGTCGCGCTGCGCCAGGCCAGGGGGTTCAGCTCGCGGTACGGATCGCCACCACGGACGACGAGGAGGTCGGCCAGGATTTGCTCGAGTGATTCCTGGGTGTTCTGCTTGACGGTGGCGACCCACTTCGCCTGCGAGACCCGTGCGGGCTTGGTGGTGTCGATGGGGGCACCGAAGCGCAGGTACATCCGCTGCGGCCGGGGAATCAGGGTGGGTCCGATCCCATGCACGAGCGGCATGGCCATGTCGGTGCGACCGGACAGCTTCTCGGTGATGCCCTGGCTCAGCCGACCCCACAGACCGTCGCGCGTGGTCAGGCTCCGGTACATGTCGTCGCCACCTACGAGGCCGACTGGCACGATCGGATACTCGTTCTCGACGGACAGGCGGGCGAATCCGGCGCGGCCCTGCCAGCGCACCGTGTTCTCCTCACCCTTGAACTTCGGGATCTCACGGCCACCACCGGGAAACACCAGAATGGGTTCGTCATGGCGCATCAACTCGCGCGCCGTCTCCGGCGCCCCGACGACCGCACCGCAGGCCGCGAGCAAGTCGG
The DNA here is from genome assembly GCF_032162105.1 of Mycobacterium sp. Lineage (GTDB taxonomy): Bacteria > Actinomycetota > Actinomycetes > Mycobacteriales > Mycobacteriaceae > Mycobacterium. The sequence continues at coordinate 3,766 of NZ_JAVRPS010000445.1, forward strand.
CGGCCGGGCCGCGCATCCGGCCGATGCTACGGTCGGTCAGCGGCCGCACCCTGATGCCGATCTCGCGCCGCACCAGGTACGGGACCAACAAGGCCTCGACGCCGCCCTGGGTGTGGTTGCCCACCAACAGGAATCGTCCATCAGAGGGCAGGTTCTGCTGCCCGTCGACGTACGGCCGGGAGAGGTCGACGAGCGGTCCGACCCGATCGGCGACGGTCTCTGCGACGCGGCGCCAAGCCTGGACCCGCTCTGGTGGATTCATGATGGTGTCGATGTCGACGGGGTCCACTGCAACCGCTCCACCCATCGAAACCCTCCTTGCACGTCGCTGATTGAGACTGATGTCACCACCATACCGAACGAACCAGTTCGTCTGTGTATGATTTGGCTGTGAGAAACGCCACCGAGCTGCGCGGCGAAATCCTCGCGGCCGCCCGAACCGAGTTCGCCCAGTACGGGTTGGCCGGCGCCCGGATCGACCGCATCGCAAGATCCGCCCATGCCAGCAAGGAACGCCTCTACGCGCACTTCGGCGACAAGGAGGCCCTCTTCCGCGAAGTGGTCGCTGCGGATGTCGCGGAGTTCTTCGGTGCCGTCACGCCGCGTCCCGACGCCGTCCCCGAGTGGGTCGGCAACCTCTACGACCTGGCCTGCTCGCGGCCCGAGCACCTGCGCATGATGACGTGGGCACACCTGGAAGGCTTCATCCTCGAGGAACCCCGCACCGACGGCGACCCCATCCCCGTCCAAGCCATCGCGGCGGTCGAGGCCGCCCAGGCAGCCGGTCACGTCGACCGCGCGTGGCAGCCGGTAGACCTGCTCGTCGTCCTCTTCGGGATCGGCCTGGCCTGGGCCCACTGGCCCGACCCGCACGCGGTCACGGACAGTGCCACCCTCATCGCGCACCGCCGCGCCGCCGTCGTCGAAGCCGCCACCCGGGTCATCGCCACCCGCGCTTGAGCACGGTCGGGGCAACCGTTACTTCAGAGCAACTTCTCGATGGTGATGGGGAGGTCGGTGACGCGCTTTCCCGTTGCGTTGAATACGGCATTGGCTATCGCAGCGGGCACGCCGACGATCACGACCTCGCCGAGTCCCTTGACTCCGATGGGATCGGCGATCGTATCCTCGGCCCTCACGAAGGTCGCGTCGAGCGCGGGAACATCGGCGTTGGCCGGGACGAGGTAGTCCGACATGTTCGCGTTCACGACGCGGCCGTCGCGGTGATCCACCTGGGTGCCCTCCAGGAGGGCCATTCCGATGCCCCACACCATGCCGCCGAGCGCCTGACTGTGCGCCAGTTTGGGATTCACGATCCGGCCCGCGTCGTAGGCCCCGAAGATCCTACGAATCCGAACCGTGCCGAGGCGTTCGTCGACGGCGACCTCGGCGAACACCGCCCCGTATGCGTACAGCGCGAACTGCGAGTTGGCGTCTCCGGGGTTCCAGGTCTGCTGGGAGTCGAGGCCCGGCAGGTTACGACGACCCAATAGGTCCTGATAGGTCTCGCCGCGGGCCGGGTCGTCGATGCGAAACATCCGGCCGTCGGCCACCAACACACCATCGGGTCGCGTACCGTTCAGCGGCGATCCCGGGTCCACCACCGCAGTACGAATGAACCTGTCGCGCAGCATGTTCGAGGCCGTGTAGACGCCCGATCCGACGCTGGCCATGGTCTTCGACCCCGAATGCGCCGGCGCCTTGGGAAACCGGCTGTCGCCGAGGGCGAAGCGGATCCGGCGCATCGGGATGCCGAGCGCGTCCGACGCGACTTGCGTCATCGACGTGTACGTCCCCGGGCCCATGTCGATGGTCCCGGTCTGCACGTCGGCGGTACCGTCGGCGTTCACCCTGGCCAGCACCTCGCACTCGTTGCGGACGGTGTGGTAGGCCGCCCCTGCCACGCCCATTCCGATCAGCTGGTCGCCGTCGCGGACCGACCGGGGGACCGGATTACGTTGTGACCAGCCAAAACTGGTCGCTCCTTGCTTCAAGCAATCCGTGAGGCGGCGGGTGGAGAACGGTTTGCCCGTCTCCTCGTCCACTGCGGGCTCGTTTCGCAACCGTAGTTCGATCGGATCCATGCCCAGCCGATGAGCGAGGTCGTCCATGGCGGACTCCAGCGCGAACGCACCCGAGCTCTCGCCAGGTCCCCGCGTGTACGTCGGCATGTTGACGTCCAGCCGCACCACTCGATACGTGGACCGCATGTTCGGGCTGCTGTAGACGAACCTAGGCAGGCCCATCAGGCCCTCTTCATAGAGCTGGTAGCGAGCGGCTTCGGTGTGGCCCTCGTGGACCGTTGCAGTGATACGGCCCGAGCGATCGGCCCCGATGGCGAGCCGTTGCCTGCTGGTGGGCCGGTAACCGATCCCGCTGTACATCTGCTTGCGGGTGAGCACCAGCTTGACTGGTCGCTGCAGTTCGCGAGCGGCGAACGCCGCCAACACCTGATGCGGCCAGGTGCGGCCTGCGCTGCCGAACGCTCCACCGACGAACGGCGCGAGCACCCGGACGTTGTCCGGGGGAACATCAAGGGCACCTGCGGTATTCGTCTGCGCTGAGGTGATGCCCTGGACCTTGTCCCACACGGTGAGCTGGTCACCGTCCCAGCTGGCGACCGTCGACGGTAATTCCATGGGGTTGTGGTTGTTTCGGGCGATCGTGTACCGAAGGTCGGTGACGACGGCCGCGCTGCGCAGCGCCGTGTCGGCGTCACCGCGCGCATAGTCGGGGGTGTCGGGAGCGATCTCCATGACCGCCTGCGGCGAATCGATGTCCGTCAACGGCGGTTGGCTCTCGTAGCGCACGTCCACCAGCGACGCGCCGTGCACCGCCGCCTCGAGTGTGGATGCCACGACCATCGCGACGGGCTGGCCGAAGAACGCCACCTGACGCGGGTCGAAGGGCAACTTGACGGCGCTGAAATCGGTCAGCACGCGCAGGACGTCCGGATGCGCGAGAGCCGTTGTCCCATCGATGCGTTCAACGGAGCCACGTGCCACGGTGCTGCAGACCAGAACGCCGTACACCAGGTTTGGGAGCGGGTTGTCGGCGGCGTAGCGTGCCTGCCCGGTGACCTTCAGCGGGCCGTCCACTCGGACGACGGGTTGCCCGAAGACGGGCGCGGGTCCGCGTACCGGCTGGGTCACGGCTGACCCGCTACCCTCTGGAGCTGACGCTCGACCGTGCGCTTGAGCAGCTCCACCTTGAATCCGTTCTCCGGCAGCGGTTTGGCGCCATCCGCCGCCCGCGCGGCGGCGACGCTCCACAGCGCTGCACCGGGAACTCGGCCCTGCAGGGCCTGCTCCACCGCGGGCAGTCGCCACGGCACCGTTGCGACCCCGCCGACTGCGACCCGAGCAGTGCGGATCACTCCGGCGTCGATGTCGAGCGCGACGGCAGCCGAGGTCAAGGCGAATTCGAAGGACTCTCGATCGCGCACCTTCAGGTAGCCCGAGCGGCGCATCTCCGGGCCGGTAGGCACGTCGACGGCGACGATGAGTTCACCGGGACGCAAATCGTGCTCGCGGTCGGGAGTGGTGCCGGGCTGGCGGAAGAACTGCGCAATCGGGATCTGCCGCTCACCGTCATTGCCCCGGACGACGACCACGGCGTCGAGTGCGACGAGCGCCACCGCGAGATCCGAGGGATGGGTGGCGACGCACTGCTCGCTGGCTCCGAGAATCGCGTGTCCCCGGTTGAGGCCGTTGACGGCGGCGCATCCCGACCCCGGGGTGCGGCGGTTGCAGCTCGCCGAGACGTCGCGGAAGTACAGGCACCGCGGCCGTTGCATGAGGTTGCCACCGATGGACGCCATGTTGCGCAGTTGTGCCGATGCACTCAATTCCAAAGCCTGAACGATGACCGGGAACTCGCGACGGACGTCGAGATGGGCTGCGAGGTCCGACATCCGCACCAGTGAACCGATCCGGAGCCGCGATGCCTGCAGATCGATCGATCGATACGGCAATCCGTTGATGTCGACGACGGCAGTCGGTCGTTCCACGGTTTCGCGCATCAAGTCCACCAACGTGGTGCCCCCGGCGATGTAGCGGGCACCCGAGGACGCGGCGGCAAATGCGGCCCGCTCGTCTGCGGCCTTGCTGAAGCTGAACGGGAACATCGTGGCCTATGCGCCGTTGCTCGTCTTGGCGATGGCGGTGACGATGTTGGTGTAGGCGCCGCACCGGCAGATGTTGCCGCTCATCCATTCCCGGATCTCGGCCGCCGAGCCGGTGTGTCCCTCCTTGATGCATCCGACGCCGGAGAGGATCTGCCCGGGGGTGCAGTACCCACACTGGAACGCATCCTCGTCGATGAACGCCTGCTGCAGCGGGTGGAGCCTGCCGTTGGTGGCCAAGCCCTCGATGGTGACGATGTCGGCCCCGTCGTGCATCGCCGCCAGCGTCAGACACGAGGTCACCCTGGTGTCGTCCATCAGGATGGTGCACGCGCCGCACGCACCCTGGTCGCAGCCCTTCTTGGTACCGGCCAGCCCGACCCGTTCGCGCAGCAGGTCCAGCAGCGAGGTCCGGTTGTCGACGGTGAGTTCGTGTGCCTCACCGTTGATGCGCAGGCTCACTGTCGTCTTGGTGTCTTCACCTGCGACCGGTTCCGCATCGTCACAGCCGGCCAGCAGTGAACCGACAGCAACCGCACCGCCGACGGTGACCGACGCACCGACGAACGTCCGCCGATTGACGCGAAACGCCGCTGCCAAGTGTTCGTCTGGCCCATCATCGTTGGGTTTGTCCACGATGGCTCCTCTAAGACCAAGGGTAATTGCCGTTACTGCACAGTTGCGCAGGTCCCCCCAGTTCAATCTAGAGGAAGTCCGAAAGCGTCGCCCGATCCTCATATCGAATGCACATGTGCACAGTTCGGGTATTCGCTGGCAAACTTCGCCCAGGGACGGCAAGCTGGCGTTCGGCAACCCACCGAGGTGCTCAGACACAATCGACATCGATTCCCAGAACAGGTCTGTCGTCGCCGACGCGTCGGTCTTCGCGGGTTACACCGCGCTCGTGTTCGTCCCCGAACGCGGTATGCGAAGAACGGACGGACCCGGGATCGTCGCGTTCGAGCTGGCAGGCACCGAGGCACAGGCCACGCAGATCATGGCCAGCCGGGGTGAGCGCGGTTGCCGCGCAGCACGGACATCCCTGAGGCTGGACTTCGGCTACGCGGCTTCCTACGGCGTCTTGACGGCGTTGTTGATCGATCGAATCAAGCAGCGGCACAACGATTCACGTCTGATCGGCCTCGTCGCAGGCGTCGCAGCCCTCCGCGATGCGATCGAAGGCGTCTCGTTGCTCTCCGTACTGAGAGGCACCGACACCGCCGTCAACGCGCGTCGAGCTCGCGGGGCCGCAATGACCAAGTTCGGTTTCCTCGCAGTCGTTTTGGGATACCTGGGCAGGCGCAGTATCGGCGTCAGGCCCTGAGGATGAGCTTGCCGGTGTTCTCACCGGTAAACAGCTTGAGCAGAACCTCGGGAAAGGCGCGAACACCGCCGTCGACGACGTGCTCGTGTGACGTCAACTGGCCGGCATGCAGCCACTGGGCGAGCTCGGCGGAGGCGGCCTGATATCGGTCCTCGTAGTCGAAGATGACCATGCCGATCATCGATGCCCGATAGACCAGCAGCGACAGGTAGTTCGCGGGGCCCAGCACCTTCTCCTCGTTGTACTGCGACACGGCACCGGAGATGACGATGCGCGCTCCGCGCGCCAGGCGGGTCAGGACGGCGTCGAGAACGTCGCCGCCGACGTTGTCGAAGTAGACGTCGACGCCATCGGGTGCGAGCAGGCGAAGGGCCTTGCGGATGTCTTCGGACTTGTAGTCGATGGCGGCGTCGAACCCGATGTCGTCGACCAGCGCTCGGCACTTGTCGGGTCCACCGGCGATGCCGATGGTGCGGCAGCCCTTGAGTTTCGCGATCTGGCCCGCGAAGTTACCGACTGCTCCTGCGGCGCCCGAGACGACCACGGTGTCACCGGCTTTGATCTTCGCGACGTCGAGGAGTCCGAAGTAGGCGGTCAACCCGGTGATGCCGAGTGCGCCCAGGTATGTGGTCGCAGGCGCAATCGACGTGTCGATCTTGATCACGCCCTTGCCGTCCGACATCGCATGCTCCTGCACGCCGAACGTTCCGTAGACGTGGTCGCCAACGGTGAAGCCGGGATGCCGGGAAGCGGTGACGGTGCCGATCGCTCCGGCGCGCATCACGTCGCCGATCGCCACCGGCGGGATGTAGGACGCGCCTGCGTTCATCCATCCGCGCATGGCCGGATCGATCGAGATGTGGGATACGTCGACGACGAACTCGCCTGCGGTCGGGACGGGAACCGGTTCCTCGGTGAACGTGAAGTCGTCGTGCGTCGCCATTCCGGCGGGGCGGGCGGCGAGGCGGACTTGGTGGTTGATCGTCATGGTGTCTCCATTCATCGACTTGACTAGCGTCGACACGCATAGTAAAGATATTGAACTAGTAATCAAAATAAACCATAGGAGGACTCGTCGATGACCGCAATGGTGCAGCGGGATCCCGCCGGATTCTCCGATCTGCTGGCCGAGGCCGAGAAGATCTCCGAGCTGGCGCGCGACATCGCCGTCGACAACGAGCGCGAGCGCCGACTGGTCCCGGAATTGATTGATCGCCTGCGGGATTCGGGTTTGATGCGCTGCGGCGCCCTCCGTACCTTGGGCGCTGTCGAAGCCCCACCGGGCATCGCTCTCGAGTGCGCGGAAACCATCGCTCGAGGAGACGCAGCGACCGGATGGTGTGTGTCCATCGCCATTACCAGCAGCCTGCTCGCCGGCTACCTCCCCGCAGCGGGCGCCGCCGAGACCCTCGGCGACCCGCGCTCGATCGCCGCTGGGGTGTGGGCACCGCGCGGCACCGCGCGACCAGTCGACGGCGGCGTTCGGGTGTCCGGTCGGTGGGCGTTCTGCAGTGGTATCACCCACTCCGAGCACTTCTTTGGCGGGTGCGTCCTCGTCACCGGCGCGGAGGAGGAAGGTGATCCGCCCGTGCTGCGGGCGGTCGGCATCCCGACGAGCGAGCTGGAGGTCCTCGACACCTGGCACACGTCGGGTTTGCGAGCCACCGGAAGCCACGACGCGGTCGCCGACGACGTGTTCGTCCCGACCCGCCGGATCCTGTCGCTGGCCGACGGCCCGCTCGTCGACTCGGCCCTGTACAGATTCCCGATATTCGGGTACTTCGCGCTGTCCATCGGGGCGGCGGCGCTTGGCAATGCACGCGGTGCCATCGACGACCTGCTCGACCTCGCCGGTCGCAAGGTCGCTCTCGGAGCGCGCCGCACCCTCGCCGAGAAACCGATGACGCAGGCGTCCGTTGGTCAGGCCGAGGCCGCGCTGCGCGCCGCCCGCGCCTTCTACTACCAAGCGATCGACGACGCATGGCGGGCCGCCGAGGCGGGCACGCCCGTCTCACTCGAGCTGCGCACGGCCCTCCGGCTGGCCGCCACGCACGCGGTTCGCACCTCCGCGGAAGTCGCTCGGTCGATGTACGACTTGGGCGGCGGCACATCGATTTACGAGACGTCGCCGCTGCAGCGTCGATTCCGCGATGCGAACACCGCGACCGCGCACATGCAGGTCAACCCCGCGATGTGGGAGACCACCGGACGCGTCCTGCTCGACCTGCCCACCAACACCAGCCAGTTATGAGCGACCGCTCGCTCGGTGTCGTGCTGCCCTACTGGCTCGACCAACCCGACGCCGAGGCGCTCGACATCGCGGCACAGGCGTGGTCGTGCGGGTTTCGTCGCCTGTGGATCGGCGAGATGGCGACGTTCGACGCCTTCGCGCTGGCCACCGCAATCGGGCTGAAGTCACCAGGTCTCGCCCTCACCGTCGGGCCGTTGGCGATCGGCGTGCGGAGTCCCGTCGCCCTTGCGCTCGGCGTGTCCAGCGTTGCGACCCTCACCGGTTGCGCCGTCGACCTGGCACTCGGCGCGTCGAGCCCCGTGATCGTCTCCGGATGGCACGACCGTGACTGGGTGGCAGCTCCGACGCGGATGCGGGAGACGGTCGACCTCGTCCGGCGGGCGCTAGACGGTGAGCGAACCGACTTTGCCGGCAAGCTCGTCCACTCACGCGGCTTTCGGCTGCGCAGTCCGCAACCCTCGACCAAGCTCACGGTCGCGGCGTTCGGACCGCAAATGACCCGGGTCGCAACGCAATCCGCTGATCAGCTCGTCCTGAACCTGGTCAGTCCGGCCCACGTCTCGGCCGTGCGCACATCCATCGATGCCATCGCCGAGACGCGCGGGGTCGTCGCGCCGCGATTGGCGGTGTGGGTGACCGCCGCAATCGACCCAGGACCTGCGACGCGGCGTCAAATCGCGTCACAGCTGGCGGCCTATCTGAGGCCGCCCGGTTACGGAGAGATGTTCGCCGATCTCGGTTACGGCGATCTCGTCGACAGCGCACGGGCAGGCGCCTCCCGGCGCGAGCTTGCCGACGCGATTCCGCCACAGCTTCTGGCGGCCGTCGGTGCCATCGGGACCGTGCCCGAGGTCGTCGCCCGGATCGAGTCCTACTTCGACGCAGGCGCGGACCACGTGGGGGTCGTCCCGGCGACAGCGGAGGATCCGGCCGGGCGTCGCGTCCTCACCGCGGTGCGCGAGCATTTCAGTGCCGAACTGCGCGATCAGACATCGGTGAGCGCTCATGGACGATGACTTCGATCGGCTCGCGCACCGCTTCAATGGCGACTCCGTCAGTCGCGCACTAGATCTCGTCGGCGAACGATGGACGATGCTGATCCTTCGGGAGGCATTCTTCGGCGTGCGACGCTACGGGCAGTTCGCCCGAAACCTGGGCATTCCCAGGCCGACGCTGTCGAGCCGCCTCGCCAAGCTCGTCGAGTACGGTCTGCTCGCGCGCATTCCCTACGGCGGCGGGCCCGTCCGCCAGGACTTCGAATACCGCCTGACCGCGGCGGGCCGCGACCTGTTCCCGGCCATCGTCATCCTGATGCGTTGGGGTGACACCTATCTCGCGGGCCCGAAAGGCGCGCCCATCGTGCTGACCCACGAATCCTGCGGCAACCTCACCGAGCCCCGGCTCACGTGTGACCAATGTGGCGACGAGATCACTGCGCACAACGTCCATCCGGACCCGGGGCCGTCGTTCGTGGACTCGTAGCCGGCCGGCGCACTCACTGGCCGCGTGCGAGCTGCTCCAGCAGCGGCCGCGTGCGGTAGGCGACGACCTCGTGCATCGCCACCGACATCGTGGTGCGCTCGACCCCTGGTACGGCCAGAACGAGGCCCGCCACGCGATACAGATCGTCGGCGTCGGTCGCGACCACGCCGATCAACAGGTCGGCCGCACCCGAGAGTCCCGTCACCTGGGTGACCTGTGCGACGGTCTGCAGCTGTGCGATGACCGGGTCCAGGCGGTGTTGATCGACCACCGCGGTGATGAAGGCCTGGAGGGGGTACCCGAGGTCACGCGGCGACACGCAGCGGTCGATCGGCGCCAGTACCTTCTCCTGATCCCACCGGGCCAGTCGCGCCTGCACGGTGTTCCGCGCCAGGTTCAGCGTGGCCGCAAGCTGCACCCCGGTGGCCCGCGGCGCATCACACATCGCCAGGAGCAGTCGAGCGTCGGTGCGATCGAGCTTCGTCACGACGCTCAGTATCGCACGTCACTTTCGGCTCAAGATGGGCAACATGCTCAATGGGAGTGGGGTTGCTTGCTCAATGTGCCACCCGGTGGTTCGCTTTAAGCATCAGGCAGCCCATACGGGCGAGCACGCAGAGGTGGTGAGTCGCATGACAGATCTCGACATTCGCAGGCCCGACCCGCAGCCCTACGACCTTGGCGATCGCTACCGGTCGGGATCGGGAGCGGTGGTCCTCACCGGCGTGCAGGCCATCGCGCGTGCGTTCGTCGAACAGCACGTGCGCGACGCGCGTGCGGGCCGACGAGTCGCGACGTTCGTCTCGGGGTATCAGGGCAGCCCACTGGGTGGGGTCGACCGGATGCTGGCCGGCATGCCCGAGATTCTCGAGGCGCACGACATCACCTTCGTTCCTGGCCTCAACGAGGAGTTGGCGGCCACCTCGGTGTGGGGCAGTCAAGCCGATCTGGCCACGTTCTCCAAGGGCACGGCACCCTACGATGGGGTGGTAGGTGTCTGGTATGGCAAGGGGCCCGGCCTGGATCGGGCGACGGACGCCATCCGGCACGCCAACATGTACGGCGTCAATCCGCACGGTGGAGTCCTGCTCCTGGTCGGCGACGACCCTGCCGCCAAATCCTCCACGGTGCCCGCCGTCAGCGAGCGGTCATTGGCCGCCCTCGGAATTCCGGTGCTGTTTCCGCGCAACGCCCGTGAGATCGTCACGATGGCCATGCACGGGGTGGCGATGTCGCGGGCGTCGGGATGTGTCGTGGCGCTGAAGATCGTCGCCGATGTGGCCGACGGCGCCTGGTCCGTCGATGGCAGCGTCGCCGACATCGACATCGTGGTTCCCCAGGTGCAGTGGGACGGAAAGCCATTCGTCTACCGCCAGCGGCCGATGGCCGCTCCCGCCGTCAGTCTGGACGCCGAGTCCGACCTCTACGGTCCCCGCGCGGAGGTGGTGCGCACCTACGGTGCCGCCAACCATCTCGACGTGATCGAGATCGATCCACCGCACGCGACGATGGGCATCGCCGCAACGGGAACGACGTTCGACTCGGTGCGCCAAGCGCTGGCCGATCTGGGCGCCGACGACGCGGCGCTCCACCGCGCGGGTATCAAGCTGTTGCGCATCGGCATGCCAACGCCGCTGGGACCGGACACGGTCGCGTCGTTCGCCGAGGGCCTCGATGAGATCCTCGTCGTCGAGGACAAGACCGCGTTCGTCGAGACGCAGGTGCGCGAAATCCTGTACGGCCGAACCGGTGCGCCGCGGATCGTCGGCAAGAAGGACGCAAAGGGGCGGTCGCTGATCCCGGTCAGCGGTGAACTCACCGCCGGACGTCTGCTGGCCCCGTTGCGCCGCGTGCTCGGCAGTCGACTGGAGCTCAAGAAGCCGCCGCCACCGGCGTTGACGCTGGAAGTGCTTCCCGCGCAACGCGCCGCGTACTTCTGCAGCGGCTGCCCGCACAATCGCTCGACGGCGGTTCCCGAGGGATCCCTGGCGGGCGGCGGGATCGGGTGTCACACCATGGTGACGATGTCCAACCGGCAGGACAGTGCCGTCACCGGGCTCACCCAGATGGGTGGGGAGGGCAGTCAGTGGATCGGCCAGGCCCCGTTCACCGATGTCCCGCACATTTTCCAGAACATCGGCGACGGCACCTTCTTCCACTCCGGCCAGCTCGCGGTGCAGGCGTGCGTCGCCGCAGGCGTGAACATCACCTACAAGCTGCTCTACAACGAGGTGGTGGCGATGACCGGCGCCCAGACCGCCGAGGGTGCACTCAACGTCGCCAAGCTGACCCACAAGCTGACCACCGAAGGTGTCAAACAGATCATCATCTGTGCCGACGAACCCCATCGGCACGACAAGCGGGCGCTCGCCAAGGGCACCATCCTCTGGCATCGGGACCGCCTCGACGAAGCCCAGAAGAGACTGCGCGACGTCAAGGGCGTGACCGTCCTGATCTACGACCAGCACTGCGCCGCCGACGCACGCAGGCAACGGAAACGCGGCACCCTGCCCACCCGCAACACCCGGGTACTCATCAACGAGGCGGTCTGCGAAGGCTGTGGTGACTGCGGCGTCAAGTCCAACTGCCTTTCGGTGCAACCGGTGGACACCGAGTTCGGACGTAAGACCCGCATCGACCAAACCTCTTGCAACACCGACTACAGCTGCCTGGATGGCGACTGCCCGTCCTTCGTCACCGTCGAGGTTCGACCCGGCAAGAAGCGCCCCACCCGGAGCGCGGCCGAGCCTCCCGTCCTGCCCGACCTTGCCATCGAGCCGGTGACGTCAACGCAGAACGTGTTCTTCGCTGGCATCGGCGGCACCGGAATCGTCACGGTGAACCAAATTCTCGCGACCGCGGCGCTACGTGCGGGCTACGACGTCGAGAGCCTGGATCAGATCGGACTGAGTCAGAAGGCGGGCCCCGTCGTCTCGCATCTGCGATTCGCCGCCGCCAAGCTCGATCCCTCCAACCGGCTCACCCCTGGTAGCGCGGACTGCATCGTGGCATTCGATCTGCTCACGGCCGCTGACACGAACAATCTCGGATACGGCGACCCGGGCAAGACGATCACCGTCGTGTCGACCAGCAAGACCCCGACCGGCGACATGGTGTACGACAAGGCCGTCACCTACCCCGAGACGCCCTACCTGCTCAACCGCCTAGGCCAGGTGTCGCACGCCGTGCATTCCTTCGACGCCTTGGCTGCGGCCCACGCGTTGTTCGGCAACACGGCCGCGGCCAACCTGATGCTCGTCGGTGCTGCCTATCAGGCTGGGGCGCTTCGGCTTCCGGCGGCGTCAATCGAGGAAGCCATCGGGATCAACGGTGTCGCCGTCGATGCCAACATCGCGGCCTTCCGCTGGGGACGTCTCGCCATCGCCGACCCCGTGCGCTTCAACGCCGTTGCCTCACCCCCGTCCGAGCGGCAGCGGCCCCCGGCGCCTGCGCACGTCCTCGCCGGCACCACCTTCTCCGGACACGTCGGCGACCTCATCTCGCGGCGGACAGCGGACCTCGTCCAGTTTCAAAGCGAGAAGGTTGCGCGTCGATACGCCACACTGCTGCAGGCGATCTGGACGGCCGAGCGTGCGGTGACCGACCGCACCGACTTCAGCGAATCGGTGGCCAAGGGGCTATACAAGTTCACCGCATACAAGGACGAGTACGAAGTGGCGCGGCTGCTTACCGATCCTGCATTCGTCGAGTACGTCGAGTCGGAGGTCCCGGGCGGCGAGCGCCTCACCTACAAACTTCACCCACCCGCGCTGCGCGCCATGGGCCGAAAGAAGAAGATCGGCCTCGCCCCACGGAGCCACGTCGCACTGCGCATTCTCGCGAAGGGGAAACGACTGCGCGGCACCATGTTCGATCCATTCGGTTACGCGCAGGTGCGCAAGGTCGAGCGCGCGCTGCTGGCGGAGTACGAGGGCATCGTGTCCCGGCTGGCGGCCGAACTCGACACGGCCAACTATGACCGGGCCGTGACGATCGCCGCCCTGCCCGAGGTCGTCCGCGGCTACGAAGGCATCAAACTCGCCAATGTCGACGTCTACCACGGCCGGCTGCGGGATCTCGGGATTGCTCCCTCGCGGTAGGTGCCGCCGCAAGAAAGCGCGGATGCTCCGGACATGGCTGGATCAGCGCGGTGTCCAAGCAGCAAGCGCGCGGCACGCGGCGCTGATCACGACATCGCTTGGGGCGTATGTCAATCGGATGTGATCGACGTACTCCGAGCCGAATGCTTCGCCGGGAACCACTGCGATCCCGGCAACATCGAGGAGGGATTCGGCAACCTGAGCTCCACTCATACCGGTCGCCGAGACGTCTGCCCACACGTACAGCGCACCTTCCGGCACGGACAGCTGGAATCCTGGAACCGTGTCCAACGCGGAGCACAGCTCGTCGCGTCGTCGGGCGTATTCGTGGACCATCGCGCCGATCTCGTCTTGGACTCCGCTGTCGCTCAGTGCGACGACCGCCGCGCGCTGGACGAACGCGGGCGCACAACCCACACTGTTCTGGATGAACCCCTCTAGTGCCTCCTGGGCCGACTCCGGAGCCGCGATGTAGCCGATGCGCCAGCCGGGCATCGCGTGCGACTTCGAAAGACCGCCGATGGTGAACGTGCGGTCGGCGAGTTCTGGGTGCGCAGCGGGAGCGCGATGCACGACCCCATCGAATCGGATTTGCGCGTAGATCTCGTCCGAGACCACCCAGCAACTACTCCGCCGGCAAGCCTGCGCGACGGCGGTGATCTCCCCCTCGTCCAGCACGCGTCCGGTCGGGTTGCCCGGCGTGTTCAGCACAATGGCCCGGGTCCTGTCGCTCATCGCTGCGAGAAGCTCGGTGCTCTCGAAGCGGTACCCCGTGGCGGCGTCGGGCAGGACGCGGCGCACGGTCGCGGACAGCAACGTGATCATCGGTTCGTAGCTGACCCAGTGCGGTCCAACCACCACTACTTCGTCACCTGGTTCCAGGATCGCCGCCAGGCTCGCGTAGACGCCGTACTTCGCCGACGGCACCACGTAGACCCGGGAGCTGGGCACGTCGACACCATGGTCCCGCGCGAGTGCCTCCGCGGCCGCCGCGCGTGCTTCGGGCAACCCGGCGCTCGGCGTGTAGCGGGTGTACCCGTCCCGGAGCGCCTGCTCGGCTGCTTCGACGATCCGCGCAGGCGTGGCGAAACTCGGTTCGCCGGTTGCGAGGTCGAGGATGGTCTTGCCGGTGGCACGCAAGGCGGCCACGCGGCGCGCGATCTCGTAGGTTGCCGACTTCGGCACCGGACGTGCGGTTGGCAGTGCTTGCAGAGTTGTCATGCCAGTGCTCCTTGAAGTTGCTTGCGCAATCGAACGGTGTTTTGGATCGAGCCGATCTGTGCGATCGAGCATTCGACAACGTCGCCGTTCTGGAGGAAGTCGACCGACGAATCGCCAACTGCCGTGCCCGCGGGACTGCCTGTGAGCACGACGTCCCCGGCTCTCAGCGGTGCGGCACGCTCGATCGCGGCGATCAATTCCACTGCCGAGTGCACCATTTCGTCAAGGAAGGCGTGCTGTCGCAGCACGCCGTTGACGGATGACCTCATCTCCAGTTGTCCGAGCTCGGGCAATTCGTCGGCGGTCGTGATGTACGGACCGATCGGGCACGAGCGTGGCGCCGACTTCGCACACGTGATCGTCGGGTCCGTCTGCTGCAGCGCGCGCAGAGTCAGATCGTTCGCGACCGCATAGCCGAAGACGGATGAAGGGCTACCCACGGATGCGGACGGTCGACAATCCACCACGACGGCTAGCTCGACTTCGTAATCGCAGTGCTGGTCGGGCGTCGACGTGATCATGAGGGTATCGCCGCTCGCTGCCAGCGTGCTCGGTGATCGTTCGAACAGATGAGGGATCACCGACGCGGACATCCCGACCTCGGCCGCGTGGGCAGCGAAGTTCGCGCCCGCTCCCACGATCCGCTGGTTGGGCGTGATCGGGCAGTGCAACGCGTCCGCGTGCACCAACTCGTCCGCCGGCTGTGGGTAGCCCCACGATTCCCAGAGCCGCGCCATCGCGATGGCCGTGCCCGTGTCCGCTGGGTCGACGCCTAGACACGGCATCGGCAGCCACTGCTCAGAATTCGTCGAGACGGCGAACCCGATCCAGCTGCCGCTCGAGATGCGGCCGAGCCTCACAGCGAGGCCCCGGCCTGCGTCCATGCCTCACTGATTTCCGCGGCCGTCGCATGATCGCACCGGTATGCGGTGAGTACGTGCATCGCGGCCTCGTGCAGCGACCGGTCGTCGCTGGCGACACCATCGCGGACCAACGTGACGTAGTAATCGCGCGAGACGGCATCCCTGATCGTCGAGTCCACACACCCTTCGGTCGTGCAGCCGGTCACGACGATCGACTCGATACCGTTGCTACGCAGCAGCATGTCGAGGTCTGTGCCGGCGAACCCGCTCGAGCGCCGCTTGTCGACGACGGCGTCGCCGTCGCGGTAGCCCAGACCTTCCAGGAAGTCGTGTCCCCAGCTGCCCGGGGTGGCGAAGTCGAACTCCGGCTGTTCGGATCGTCCGTACGTGTTCTTCATTCTCAGTTCGAAGCGCAACTGCGCCGGGGACTGGAAGAGTTCGGTCTGCGAACTCGTAACTCGAATCCAGATGATCAGCACGCTGGCCGCACGCGCCGCGTCGACAAGCGACGCGATGGTCGGAACAATCGGGGGATATGCGCTGATGTCGGCCCCGGCAGCAGCAAAGGCGCCGTCAGCGTGGCACAAGTCGTTCTGCATGTCGATGATGACCAGCGCAGTCGAGCTCGGCTCGACCAGTTCGTCCAAGGTCTCACGCACCTGCGCGCGTCGGATGGTCAGCATGGTGTCTCCTAAGTGATCTGGGTGTCGCTAAACACCGAGTCGATGCTCTTGAGAGCCGACAGGGAACGTTCGGGATTGCTGTGGATTACCGCGGTGACGATGGCATTGATCAGCGCCACGGTCGCGGTCAGCGAGTTGCTGAGCTCGGTCGAGTCGGTTGGCACTCGCAGCACCTGTTGGGACGCCCGGGCGACGCCTGATTCCGAGCTGTCGGTGATGGCAGCTGTCTGGATGTCGGCGGCCGCGGCGCGGATGAGGAGTCGTTCGCTCGATGCGATGTACCGCCAGAACGAGATGCCGATGACTAGATCGTCGGTTCCCAGGTCGGCGATGTGTATGGCCGTTTCGATCTCGGTGTTGGGTGCGATCGCGTCGACCCCTGCGAGGCGGAGCAGGTGAGCAGCGAGTGATGCTGCGTGCGAGGAGAGTCCAGACGCCACGATCACCGTGCGGCGTGCCGCTGTGATCGTCTCGGCCAGCTCGGCGATCTTCGCCGCACTATTCCACTCCGCGGCGAGCGCGATGTTGGCGCTGTCGCGGCTGAAGACACCGGGCACGACGTCTTCTTCGGTCTGCCCCGCGGCCAAGGTTCTGGATATCTTCTCAGCGGCAGTGCGGAACCGCGTGTAGTCGTCACGCAGTTGGGCTTTGAGCCCGGCGAAGCCGTCGTAGTCGAGTTCGTTGCAGAGCCGAACGACGGTTGCGCCGTCGACGCCGGCCTCTTGCGCAAGGGACTCAACGGTGCGCAACATCAGGGCAGCAGGGTCGGTGAGCATGATCTGGGCGAGCACGCGCCTCTTCGGCGTCAGGAACGGCATGCGATCGCGTAGGCGAGCCTCGAAGTCGGCTGTCGCGGAGCTTTCGGCCGGAACAGGGGACTGCTTTGTCTTTGCTTTTGACTCCCCCTTCTTCTGCGGTGCTGGACCGGTGGGCGATCGACGCGCGACCTTCGGTTTCGTCCGTGTGGGCGACCCCTTTTCGGGCTCGGGTTTGTTCTTCGAACGTGCCACCCTCGCCATCAGGACTCCTCTACGAATCGGACGTGTACAGCCACATTCGGATACTCCAGCGGAGTAGCGCGCCCCGCTGCGCCGGGCCACGGGGTTGGGTAGTCGACGACGTCGAATGTCGCCTGCGCC
Organism: Mycobacterium sp.; assembly: GCF_032162105.1. Lineage (GTDB taxonomy): Bacteria > Actinomycetota > Actinomycetes > Mycobacteriales > Mycobacteriaceae > Mycobacterium. Next base: position 20,952 of record NZ_JAVRPS010000445.1, read on the forward strand.
CATCGCCGCCCTTCGCCGGATGCTTGCGCAAGCTGACGAGGCTTCACGCTAGCCGAGTTCCTCAACCGGTGCAATCCGCGCTGCACGATCGTCCATGGTGTGCAACATTCTATGCATGAACCTCGGATCGACCGGCCGTGAGGATCCTACGAACACCCGGGCGGTGCAATATTCGATGCAGACTGATATATCAGTGCAACAGAATCAGCAACTTTCTGTGACCAAAATTGCCATTATGCAGCAAGGGATTTGGCGAATCCAGGAGGCGATCGTCTCCGCTCTGGGGTTGACAGCCGATCACCCCGAGGCTCTAATTCCACATATTCTCTCCAGCGCCATACCACACAACGACCTGCGATAGTCCGCTGTGTGGTGCGTCTTGGAGACCGGATCTACTGGCGAGAGGCTAGAGACAGATGGCCAATACTGTTCCCACATCATCGAGTGCATCAGGCGACGGACCGAAGCT
>NZ_JAVRPS010000446.1:0-58140 GCF_032162105.1 Mycobacterium sp.
CCGGGCCTGACGAAGGTGGCGCAGTTCGGCGACCCGGTCGGTCCTGGGACGCTGGCGGGATTCATCACCGACAGCGGGCTGAGGCCGCGCTACCCGGCGGTGGAGATCTACCACGTGGACGCCTCGGGGCCCACGTCGACACCGACCCGGCCCTATCTCACCGACACCGACGCGATGGCCCGCGTCGACGGCGGGCCCGAGGCGCTGCTGCGAATCGACGAACGCCGACGCCTGCTGGGCCAACCACCGCTGGGCCCGATGCTGCTCACCGCCGACGCCGAACGCGCGGGGTTGCCCGCACCGGTCGTCACCGTCACCGATACCCCGGTCGCGCGCGAGACCGACTACGGCCGCGTCGACGACCACTCGTCGGCGATCCGCACCCCCGACGACACCAGGCACACCTTCAACCGGGTCCTCGACTACCCGGCAGGCGGCGCCGACCCCGTCTACGGGAAGTGGCCGGGCGGCCGGCTGTCGGTGTCCAGTTCGGCGGCGGACTCGACGTCGCTGCCCAACGTCGCCACCGCACTCGGTCCCGCCGCGGCCATCGACGGGGACTCGTCGACCAGTTGGGTGTCCAACGCCCTGCAGGCCGCCGTTGGGCAGTGGTTGCAGGTCGACTTCGATCACCCCATCGCCAACGCGACCGTCACCATCACCCCGAGCGCCACAGCGGTCGGCGCGCAGGTCCGCCGCATCGAGGTGGCCACCGCCAACGGCACCAGCACGCTGCGGTTCGATCAACCCGGCAAGCCGCTCACCGCCGCCCTGCCATACGGCGAAACCCCGTGGGTCCGGTTCACCGCGGTGGGCACCGACGACGGCTCACCCGGGGTGCAGTTCGGCATCACCGACTTCACCGTCACCCAGTACGACGCGTCCGGGTTCGCCCAGCCGGTCAGCCTGCGGCACACCGTCATGGTGCCGGGGCCGCCGCCCGGTTCGGCTGTGGCGCAATGGGATCTGGGTTCGGACCTGCTCGGCCGCCCCGGCTGCGCGGACGGCCCCGTCGGTGTGCTGTGCGCCGCGTCGATGGCGTCCTCACCGGAGGAACCGGTCAACCTGAGCCGCACGCTGACCGTGCCTGCGGCCACCAAGGTGGTGCCGACGGTGTGGCTGCGCGCGCGGCAGGGACCCAACCTGTCCGACCTGATCAGACCGCCCGACACCACCTTCGCGGTGGGCGACGCCGACCCGATCGACGTACTCGGTTCGGCATACGCCGCCACCGACGGCGACCCCCGCACCGCGTGGACCGCGCAGCAGGGCGTGGTTCAGCACCGGACGGCTCCCAGCATCGAGGTGCGCCTGCCCGCCCCGACGGAGGTCGCCGCGCTGCGCTTGACGCCGAGTTCGTCGGCGCTGCCCGCGCACCCGACGATGGTCGCCGTCGACCTCGGCGACGGACCACAGGTCCGTCCACTCGACGCAGACGGCGGTGCTCAGACGGTGCCGTTGCACCCAAGGGTGACGGACACCATCAAGTTGTCGATCCTGGATTGGGACGACGTGATCGACCGCACCGCACTGGGTTTCGACCAGGTCAAGCCGCCCGGCCTGGCAGAGGTCACCGCACTCGACGCGCGCGGTGCACCGATCGCGGCCGCCGATCCGACGCGCAACCGCGCCAGGGCCATCGCGCTGCCGTGCGGCCGCGGCCCGATCATCGCCGTCGCGGGCCAGTTCGTGCAGACGTCCGTCGCCACCACCGTCGGCGCCCTGCTCGACGGCGAACCCATCGCCGCACGGCCATGCCAGGCCGCACCGACCACCTTGCCCGCGGGCGAGCAGGAATTGCTGATCAGCCCCGGCCCGGCGTTCGTCGTCGACGGAGTCCAGTTGGCCGGCCCACTCGCCGCGCAGGTGCGCGGCGCCACGGCCACTGCGGCCGTCACCGGCCGCTGGACGGCCGATCACCGCGAGGTCGACGTCACCGAATCCGCCGCGTCGCGAGTGCTGGTGGTGCCCGAGAGCATCAACCCGGGATGGCGGGCGCACGCACCCGACGGCGCCACCCTCACCCCGGTGACGGTCAACGGCTGGCAGCAGGGCTGGGTCATTCCGCCGGGCACGTCCGGCCCGATCACCCTGGAGTTCGCCTCGAACACCGCATACCGCATCGGGTTGTTCGGCGGCCTGGCGCTGCTGCCGTTGCTCGCCCTGTTGGCCTGGCTGCCCGTCCGGCGGAAGGTGCCACCCAGCGAACCGGCGCGTCCATGGCAACCGGGCACCCTGGTGGCCGGACTCGCCGTCCTCGCAGTCGGATTCGTCGTTGCGGGCCTGGCCGGAGCCGCGGTGGTAGGCGCCTGCCTCGCGCTGCGCCGGTTGCTACCCCCCAGGTGGTCAGACCGCGTGACGATCGGCGCCACCGCAGGCGGCCTGATCCTGGCCGGCGCCGTGCTCAGCCAATACCCCTGGCGCTCGGTCGACGGATACCTCGGCCACTCCTGGGGCGTCCAGTTGCTGGCGCTCATCAGCGTGGGCGCGGTGGCCGCGTCGGCGGTGCCGTTGACGAACGAGTCCGCCGGAAACCGGCCCGAGACAGGACAATCCGGCCGTAGCATCCCGAATGGTCAGTCGACGGAAGCAGGGGCATGAACTCGACCACGCTGAACACGGCGCGCGGCGCCATCGACGCCGCCGACCTCGGCGTGACACTCATGCACGAACACGTCTTCATCATGACCACCGAGATCACGCAGAACTACCCCGAGGGGTGGGGCGACGGCGCAAGGCGGGAGGCCGACGCCATCACGCGGCTGAACGAGCTCAAGTCCCGCGGGGTGGACACCATCGTCGACCTCACCGTGATCGGCCTCGGTCGCTACCTTCCGCGCATCGCCAGGATCGCGGCGGCCACCGAACTGAACATCGTGGTGGCCACCGGCCTGTACACCTACAACGACGTGCCGATGTACTTCCACTACCTGGGCCCGGGAGCCGCGCTCGGCGGCCCGGAGATCATGACCGAGATGTTCGTCCGCGACATCGAACACGGCATCGCCGACACCGGGATCAAGGCCTCGATCCTGAAGTGCGCCACCGACGAACCCGGCGTGACGCCAGGGGTGGAGCGAGTGCTGCGGGCCGTCGCGGCCGCGCACCGCCAGACCGGGGTGCCGATCTCGACGCACACCCACGCCGCGTCGCGTCGCGGGCTGGAACAGCAGCGCATCTTCGCCGAGGAGGGCGTGGACCTGTCCCGCGTGGTCATCGGCCACTCCGGTGACACCACCGACATCGCCTACCTGGAGGAGCTCATCGCCGCGGGGTCCTACATCGGCATGGACCGGTTCGGCGTCGACGTCTTCCTGTCCACCGAGGAGCGTGTGAAGACGGTCGCGACGATGTGCGAGCGCGGCCACGCCGATCGGATGGTGTTGTCCCACGACGCCTCCTGCTACTTCGACGCACTGCCCGAGGCGACGCTGCCGATCGCTTTGCCCAACTGGCACTATCTACACATCCACAACGACGTGATCCCCGCGCTCAAACAACGTGGCGTGACCGACGAACAACTCACCACCATGCTGGTGGACAACCCGCGCCGGATCTTCTCCACACAGGGCGGTTACTGACATGGTCGACCGCGTCGCGCCGATGAGCACCCAGATCTCGACGCTGGCACGGGCGGCGCCCGACGCGCCTGCCGTCACCTGCGGCGGCCGCACCCTGACCCGCGCCGAACTCGACGCGTCGACGAACCGACTGGCCCGGGCGTACGCCGAACTCGGCGTCGGCGTCGGCGACTACGTGTCGATCGCCATGCCGAACTCGATCGAATGGATACAGGTGGTCATCGCCTGCTGGAAGCTCGGCGCCGTGCCGCAGCCGCTGTCGGCGCGGCTGCCGGTCGCCGAGTTCATCGGCATCCTCGATCTCAAGCCGCGGGCCTTGATCGTCGGCCGGGCCGATCCGCGTGGCGAGGCGCCAAGCGTAGCAGCGGATTTCGCGCCCGATCCGGCCATCTCCGACGCGCCACTGCCAGAGGCGGTGTCCCCGGTGTGGAAGTCGATGACCTCTGGCGGAAGCACGGGCAGACCAAAGCTCATCGAGGCGGGCGGGGACAGCCGGATACCAGCTCTGATCGGCTTCCCGCTCGGCATGCAGGAGGACGACGTCAACCTGCTGTCCGTGCCGCTGAGCCACAACACCGGGTTCACGACCGCGGCGGCGGGCCTGCTACTCGGGCACCACCTGGTAATCATGCCGCGGTTCGAACCCAACGAGTTCCTCCGGCTGGTCACCGAACACCGGGTGACGTTCCTGGCCACGGTGCCGACCGTCATGCAGCGCCTGCTGCCGGTGTATCGCGCCGACCCGGACTCCTACGACCTGTCGTCGATCCGGAGGTTCTGGCACCTCGGCGCGCCGTGTCCGCCCGCGATCAAGCTGGCCTGGATCGAGCTACTCGGGCCCGAGGCTATCTGGGAGTTGTACGGCGGCACCGAACTTCAGGCGTTGACCTTCATCTCGGGCGACCAGTACCTTACGCACCCGGGGTCGGTGGGCGTCGTCGTCGCAGGCGAGATGAAGGTGCTCGACGACGACGGGGACGAGTGCCCGCCCGGTGTGGTCGGCGAGATCTACATGCGCCCCGCTCCGGGCAGCGCGCCCACCTACCGCTACGTCGGCGTCGACGCCAAGAGCCGCGACGGCTGGGATTCGCTCGGCGACCTCGGCTACTTCGACGCCGAGGGCTTCCTATATTTGTCCGACCGGCGGGTCGACATGTTCACCGTCGGCGGGCGCAACGTCTACCCGGCCGAGATCGAAGCGGCGTTGGCCGAGCATCCAGACATCTTGTCCAGCTTGGTCGTCGGCGTGCCCGACGAGGACCTCGGCCAAGTTCCCCACGCGCTGGTGCAGGCAGGTGCGCCCCTCGACGAGGCGGCGGTGCGGGAGTTCCTGGCCGGCCTGGTCGCAAGGTACAAGGTGCCGAGCACCGTGGAGTTCGTCGACCGGCCGTTGCGTGACGATGCGGGCAAGGCGCGGCGCTCGGCAGTGCGCGCCGAGGTCATCGCGCGGCGGGCCGCGCAATCCGGCTAGCGCGCGACGGCAGGCTCGGGCGAATCGCTGACCGAGCTGTCCAGCGGCGTCACGTCGTTCCTTCTTTCCCACCGCCGCAAGGCATTCCGGCACGGCGACTCGACCAGCGCGTAGCTCACCGCGGCGATCGCGAAGCCGAAGATGACCGTCAGGACCAGCACCACCGACATGTGTCCGTTGAACGGGAACTCGCCGATCACCGGGAACACCATCGCCAGCGCGGCCAGATGCCAGACGAAGAGGCCATAGGACCACCGGCCCAGCGTCACCATGGTGGTGCTGCCGAGGAATCGATGGCTGGTGTCGGGCCGGTCGAGCACCAACGGCGCCAGCAGCGCGGCCGCCACCACCGTGCCCATCGCCACCTTCACCACGAACTGGCCGAGGTTGCCCGGAATCAGACCCTCCGGGCCAGCCAGCGGCGAGGCCGCCACCCCGAAGGCGGCGGCGGCAACCAGCGCCATCAGTACGCGGCGGCGCGCCAGCCGGTGCACCCACCCGACCGGGCTCACCGCCAACTCCGCCAGCACCATGCCTGCGGCGAACCAGGAGAAGAAGGCGGGGGGCCACGTCAGCGCATTGACACCGAACGGCACGTCGAACGGGATCAGCCCCCAGCCGAAGCTGGCGACCGCGAGCACCGCTATCGCCGTGATGCGCGCACGCACCGGCAGCCTGCGGGCCAGCAGCGCCAGGACCGGCAGCGCCAGGTAGAAGCTGACCTCGACCGACAGGCTCCACATCTGGGTCAGGCCTGCGGTCAACGTCAATGGCACGTAGATCTGGGTCAGCGACAGATTGGCCAGCCACACCACCAGGTCGGCGTTGGCGTCGGGCAAAAGACACAGGATCACCACGACGGCCACCAGATAGCCGGGCATGATGCGCACGACCCGGGACCGCAGGTAATGACCCGTCGGCGGTGTGTGTCGCAGCCCGCGGGCGGCGGCGGCGTGCCCGCGCCACAACAGGAAGCCCGACAGCGAGAAGAACACCGCGACCGCGAGATCGAACCGGCCGAGCAGCCGGCCGGTGGCCCAGGTGGTGTGCCCGGTCTGGAAGGCGACGTGGGTGATCACCACGCCCACTGCGGCGCAGGCGCGCATACCCTCGACGGCGGGGACGAATCCACGCTGCCCGCCGGTCTCATTCCCCACGGCGCCAGTGTGCCCGATGCGGTTGTAGTACGCGTCGAGCCCATCGCGGGGCTGTTAGGGTCGTTCGAGTTGCCTCCTCCGCCTGGTCTAGGCAGGTGGCGGCATGTGGACACCGAGTCGTGTGGTCACCCCGAAGACGAGGAGGCACGGTTTGAACCGCGCTGTGGCGCTGCGTATCGCAGCGTGCGGGCTCATGGGACTGGGCGCCGCCCTACTGATCGCCGCGCTTCTGCTGTCCACCTACACCGAGGGCAAGATCGCCAAGATCCCGCTCGACCTGGACACCACACTGGTCAGCGACGGCACCGGCACCTCGTTCGACCCGGCGTCGCTGATGGCCCAGAAGTTCGTCGTCAGCAAGAACGTGCCGCTCTCGCTGCAGCAGCAGCTCAGCGTGGAAGCGCCGTCGAACGCGGACGTGGTGACGCTGCAGGTTGGCAGCACGCTGAAGCGCACCGACAAGCAGCAGGACAACGGCCTGCTACTGGCGATGGTCGACACCGTGACCCTCGACCGCAAGTCGGCCTTGGCCGTGTCCAGCGACACCAACCCGGGCGGCGCGGTGCAGAAGCCCCGCAGCATCGAAGACCAGAACCCGCCGACCAACGTCGCGCTACCGCACGAGGGCCTGTCCTACCGCTTCCCGTTCAACACCGAGAAGAAGACCTACCCCTACTTCGACCCCATCGCGCAGAAGCCGTTCGACGCGAACTACGAGGCCGAAGAGGACGTCAACGGTCTGACCACCTACCGGTTCACCCAGAACGTTGGCTACGACGGCGACAACAAGCTGGTCGACCCGGTGAAGTACGCCTCGCTCTACGACAACGACGAGGACAGCCAGGTCACCGCACGTGCCGAGTTGTGGGGCCTGCCGGGTGACCCCGCCGAGCCGGTCACCATGCAGCGCTACTACGCGGCGCAGCGCACGTTCTGGGTGGACCCGGTGTCGGGCACCATCGTCAAGGCCAAGGAACACGGCTTCCACTACTACGCCCGCGACGCCCTCAAGCCAGAGGTGACATTCGCCGACTACAACGTCACCTCGACCGAGGAGACCGTCGAGGCGCAGGTAGCGGCTGCCCGCGACGAGCGGGACACCGTGGCACTGTGGGGCCGGATCCTGCCGATCACGTTCACCGGGCTCGGTCTTGTCTTCCTGGTCGGCGGCGTGCTGCTCGGCTCGTTCACGCTGCGAGCCGAGTCGGCGCTGATCGATCCTGGGCTGGACGGCGCCGACCACGGGTTCTTCTCCAGACGTGGCGCCGACGACTCCGGTCCGATGCCTGCCGCCGAGGCGCAGACCGAGAAGCTGCCCACCCAGCGGCCGTCCGACCTGCCGCCGGACCGACCGGCCTGATACCGACCAGCCTGATTCGGCACCCCGGCATCCGTTGGGCGGTGCCCGGGTACGCGCTGGCGCTGTCGCTGCTGGTGACGGCGCCGCTGCTCGCGCCGGGCTACCTGTTGGTGCGCGACGCGGTGTCGACGCCCCGCTCGTATCTCTCCGACGCGGCGCTGGGGTTGTCCGAAGCCGCGCCGCGGGCGCTGCCGCAGGACTTCGCGATCGCGCTGGCCTCGCACGTCGTCGACGGCGGCGTGGTGGTCAAGGCACTGCTCATCGCCGGGCTGTGGCTGGCGGGGTGGGGCGCGGCCCGACTCACTGCCGTCGTGGTGCCCGACGCGGGCCTGTCCGGGCAGTTCGTCGCAGTCACGCTGGCCATCTGGAATCCCTACGTCGCCGAGCGCATGTTGCAGGGGCATTGGAGCCTGCTGGTCGGCTACGGCTGCCTGCCGTGGGTGGCGGCGGCGATTCTTCGCCTGCGCAGCGGTGACGGCGCCTGGTGGCCGGTGGTGTTCTGGATAGCGCTCGCCGGCCTGACGCCGACGGGGCTGCAGCTGGCCGCCGCCGTCGCAGTGACGTGCAGTCTGGCGCCGGGGCCTGGCAGGTCGCGCTGGGCATGTGCGGCGGTGAGCCTCGGCGCGGCGGTGCTGGCCGCGCTGCCGTGGCTGGTCGCCTCGGCGGTCGCCGGGTCGCTCTCGTCGTCGCAGGCGGCGGGGGTGGCTGCGTTCGCCGCACGCGCCGAACCGGGTCTCGGTACGTTGTTCAGCCTGGCCGGGCTCGGCGGCATCTGGAATGGTCACGCCGTACCCGACTCGCGGACAACGCTTTTCGCGGTCGTGGCCACCGTGGTACTGCTCGCCGTGGTGGCCGTCGGCCTGCCGACCGCAATGCGCCGCCCCACCGCAGTGCCTCTGCTGGCGCTGGCCGCCGTCGCCGTCGTGCTGCCCGCACTGATGGCGACGGGCCCCGGTCTGGCGTTCGTCGAGTCGACCGTGCGGACGCTGCCAGGACTGGGGGTGGTGCGGGACGCGCAGAAGTGGGTCGCCCTGGCGATGCCCGGCTACGCGGTCGCGGGCGCGGCCGCGGTCGTGACGCTGCACCGCCTGCCCGCCGTGGCCACCGCCGTCGCGTGCTGCCTGGCGCTGCTGGCCGTCCTGCCTGACCTGGCGTGGGGGGTGGGCGGCAAGGTCGTCTCGGTCCGCTACCCGCCGGGGTGGGCGGCGACGGCGGCACTGATCAACGCCGATCCACGGCCCGTCGCGGTGCTGCCGCCGGACAGCATGCGTGACTTCGCCTGGGCCGGGCGTGCGCCGGTGCTCGATCCGCTGCCGCGCTGGGTGTCGGCAGATGTGCTGGCAACGGGTGATCTGTTGATCGGCGGCCGGACGGTGCCCGGTGAGGGCGAGCGGGCCAGGGAGGTGCAGCGCCTGCTGACCTCGGGCGCCGACGCCGCGGAAGTAGCGCGCGCGGGTGTCGGCTGGGTGGTGGTCGAGTCGGCGGGGTCGGCGCCGCTGGCGCTGCCGGTCGCGTACCGCGACGACGACCTGACGCTGTACCGGGTCGGGGGCGAGCACCCGGCGGCGGCGCACCGCGGTGTGCTGTTCGCCGCGCACCTGATCTGGCTGGCGGCGTTGATCATCGGCGCCGTCGGGTCGGTCGTGACGTGGCGGTCGACTAGACGATGCCGCTGACCATCCGGCCGGCGAGCACTGACTCCAGCACCTCGTGCATGGCGTCGGCGCTCTGCCGCCAGGAGAACTCGCCGCTGCGTACCTGAGCCTTCACCCCGAGTTGCTCGCGCAAGACGTCGTCGCCGAGCAGCTGCTCCAGCCGGGCGACCAGTTCGTCCTTGTCGTCGACGAGCAGACCGGTCACGCCGTCCACGATCGAATCGGTCAGCCCGCCTGAGGACCGGTAACCGATGGTGGGCACCGCGTGCTGGGCCGCCTCCGTCACGGCCAATCCCCAGCCCTCCTTGCAGGACGGCAGCAGATGTACCCAACTCCGTTGCAGGAGTTGGTGCTTCGCGAGTTCGTCGACATGGCCGTGCAACGTCACCGCGTCCGATATGCCCAGCAGCTCGGCATGGGCGACCAGACGGTCTTCCCACCATCCACCGCCGACTACGTCGAGATGGAGGCCGGGCACGACCGGGCGCAGTCGGGCGATTGCATCCAGTGCATCCTCGATCTGCTTGTGCGGCACCAACCGCGACAACACGACCACCCGCGGAGTGGCCGACCTCGGCAGGTCGAGCGTGCCCGCGGGAGCCTCGTCGAGTCCGTTGCGCACCACCGCGATGCGATCGGGACGCACTCCGAGGTCGACCAGGTCGCGCGCCGACGGCAGTGACACCGTGACGTACTGGTTGCGCCGGTGTAGCCGCGGCGACAGCGTCGCCTCGATGAACCAGCCCACTCTGCTCAACAGCCATCCGGCCACCGGCCACAGCTCGCGGTGGCAGTGGTGCACCAGCACGACGGCCCGGCGACCGAACACCAGACGGGCCAGGAACGGCAACCCGTTCTGGGTGTCGACCACCACGTCGGGACGCACCCGGCCCAGCGGGCCGAGCCCGACCCTGGCGCCGAGCATGGCCAACCCGGCACGCAGGTAGACGGTGTACGGGCCGCCTGCGCGACTGATCGTGACGCCGTCGACGGTCTCGCGGCCCGACGCGCCCGGGTAGCGGGCGGTCCGCAGGGTGACGTCCACGCCCTGCGCCGCCAGCTGAGCACCGATGCGCTGAAGATAGGCCTCACTGCCCCCGCCCTGCGGATGCCCGGTGTCTCGCCAGCACAGCAGCAAGACGGAACGGAAGGGACGGGCAGACATCCGAGTCAGACTAGTCGCCGCCTACGCTCGATCGGTGCCTGCCAGCCGAACCGATCTGTTCGCCAGGCGGGCCACCTTGGCGCGATCGGTACGCCTGCTCAGCGAGTTCCGGTTCGAACAGCGCGATCCGGCCCGCTTCTACGGCGCACTGGCCGACGACACCGTCACACTCGTCACCTCGTTGTGGACCTCACTGCACGGCACCGTACCGACCCGGCGCACCCTGCTCGACGTGGGCGGCGGGCCTGGCTACTTCGCCACCGCGTTCATCGATGCCGGGCTGAACTACGTCGGCGTCGAACCCGACCCCCGAGAGATTCATGCGATGCATACCGACCCTTGCGAAGCCGGCGCGGGCATCTTCGTCCGGGCCTCGGGGCTGGCGCTGCCGTTCGCCGACGGCAGCGTGGACATCTGCCTGTCGTCGAACGTCGCCGAGCACGTCGCGCAGCCCTGGCGACTGGGCCGCGAGATGCTGCGGATCACCAGGCCTGGCGGGCTGGTGGTGCTGTCCTACACCGTGTGGCTCGGTCCGTTCGGTGGCCACGAGATGGGGTTGACGCACTACCTCGGCGGCGCGCGTGCCTCAGAGCGCTACACCCGCAAACACGGTCATCGGCCGAAGAACGACTACGGCTCGTCGTTGTTCGCGGTGTCGGCGGCCGACGGACTGGAATGGGCTGCGAGCACCGGGGTGCTGGTCGCCGCATTTCCGCGCTACCACCCACGATGGGCCTGGTGGATGACACGCGTGCCCGTGCTGCGGGAGTTTCTGGTCAGCAATCTGGTGCTCGTGCTGCAGCCGTGCTGAACCACTGAACTGCAACAGGTTCTCGTTTCGCGATTCGATGGGTAATGTGACGCTCATGACACAGAGCACTGCCTTCAAGACCGAGTGGGACAAGCTGTTCATCGGCGGCAAGTGGGTCGAGCCGGCCACGTCCGACGTCATCGAAGTGCACTCACCCGCCACCGGAGAGCTCGTCGGCAAGGTGCCGCTGGCGTCGGAGGCCGACGTCAACGCCGCGTGCGCCGCGGCCCGCAAGGCCTTCGACGAAGGGCCGTGGCCGCACACCTCCCCCGAGGAGCGGGCCGCCGTTCTCGGTGCCGCCGTGAAGATCATGGAGGAGCGCGCCGACGAGCTGAAGTTCCTGCTCGCCGCCGAGACGGGTCAGCCGCCGACCATCGTCGACATGATGCAGTACGGCGCGGCGATGGCGTCGTTCAACTTCTACGTCGGTGCCGCGGACAAGTTCACGTGGCAGGACATCCGCGACGGCATCTACGGCCAGACGCTGGTGCTCAAGGAGCCGATCGGCGTCGTCGGCGCGGTCACCGCGTGGAACGTGCCGTTCTTCCTGGCCGCCAACAAGCTCGGCCCTGCGTTGTTGGCCGGCTGCACCGTCGTGCTGAAGCCCGCCGCCGAGACCCCGCTGTCGGTTTTCGCGATGGCCGAGATGTTCGCCGAGGCCGGACTTCCAGAGGGCGTGCTGTCGATCATGCCCGGCGGTGCCGAGACCGGGCGCGCGCTGACCGCGAACCCGGAGTTGGACAAGTTCACCTTCACCGGCAGCTCGGGCGTCGGCAAGGAGGTCGCCAAGATCGCGGCCGAGAAGCTGAAGGCCTGCACCCTGGAACTCGGCGGCAAGTCCGCGGCGATCATCCTCGAGGATGCCGACCTGGACTCAACGCTGCCCATGCTGGTGTTCTCCGGATTGATGAACTGCGGTCAGGCCTGCGTTGGCCAGACCCGCATCCTGGCCCCGCGGTCGCGCTACGACGAGGTCGTAGAAAAACTTGCGGAAGCTGTCTCAAATATGCCGATCGGCCTGCCAGACAACCCGGGAGCCATGATCGGCCCGCTGATTTCCGAGAAGCAGCGCGAGCGCGTCGAGGGCTACATCAAGAGGGGTGTCGAAGAGGGCGCGCGGATCGTCACCGGTGGCGGCAGGCCCGAGGGTCTGGACGGCGGCTGGTTCGTCGAGCCCACCGTTTTCGCCGACGTGGACAACTCGATGACCATCGCCCAGGAGGAGATCTTCGGACCGGTCCTCGCGGTGATCCCCTACGAGACCGTGGAGGACGCGATCCGGATCGCCAACGACTCCGTGTACGGGCTGGCGGGCAGCGTCTACACCACGGACTTCCCGAAGGCCCTGGAGATCGCGAAGAGGATCCGCACCGGCACCTACGCGGTCAACATGTACGCGTTCGATCCCGGTGCGCCGTTCGGCGGCTACAAGAACTCCGGCATCGGCCGCGAGAACGGGTGGGAAGGCATCGAGGCGTACTGCGAGTCCAAGAGCGTGCTGCTGCCCTTCGGCTACACGCCGTAGCTCAACCCCGTCCCGCTCGCCGAGACGTACGTTTTGCAGCGTCCCACTCGAACTTCTTCCGCAGAACGTACGTTTCGCGTCACCCACGATGGCTAGAAGGACGCCTCACTGAGGTCCATAGCCGTCAGGTCGACCGATTCCACGATCCTGCGCTCAGACGCAAGGCGCGGGAGGACGTTCTTGGCGAAGAACTTCGCCGCGGTGATCTTGCCTTCGTAGAAGGCACGATCCCGTTCGGATGGCCCCGCGTCGAGCGCCTGGAGTGCGATCTCCGCGTTGCGCAACAACAGCCAGCCGATCAGCACGTCGCCGACGGCAAGCAGGAACGGAACCGACTCCAGCCCAAGGCGATACAGGTCACGCGGGTTCTGCTGCGACGCGATCAGGTAGCCGGTCATGGTGACCACCATGGCCTGCAGGTCAGCCAGCGCGGCGGCCAGCACCTCGCGGCACTCCGCGAGTTCGGGACGCGACTCGCCGTCGAGGAAGACCTGAATCTGGCCTGCCACGTGACCAAGGGCGGCGCCGTGGTCTCGGGCGATCTTGCGGAAGAAGAAGTCCTGCGCCTGGATCGCGGTGGTGCCCTCGTACAGCGAGTCGATCTTCGCGTCGCGGATGTATTGCTCGATCGGGTAGTCCTGCAGGAAGCCCGAGCCACCGAAGGTCTGCAGCGACTCGGTGAGGCATTGGTAGGCGCGTTCGGAACCGACGCCCTTGACGATCGGCAACAGGAAGTCGTTCACGCGTTCGGCCATCCCGGCGTCCGCCCCGGACACCAAGGCCGCAGCGGCAGCGTCCTGGTGGGCGGCGGTGTACAGGTACAGCGCGCGGAGTCCTTCGGCGTAGGACTTCTGCACCAGCAGCGCCCGCCGCACGTCGGGGTGGTGCAGGATGGTGACCCGCGGCGCGGTCTTGTCGGTCATCTGGGTCATGTCGGCGCCCTGGATGCGGGTCTTGGCGTACCCCAGGGCGTTGAGGTAGCCGGTCGAGAGCGTGGCGATGGCCTTGGTGCCCACCATCATTCGCGCGTATTCGATGATCTTGAACATCTGCGCGATGCCGTTGTGCACGTCGCCGACCAGCCATCCAACGGCGGGCCTGCCGTGCTGGCCGAACGTCAGCTCGCAGGTCGCAGACGCCTTGAGTCCCATCTTGTGTTCGAGACCGGTGACGTAGACGCCGTTGTGCTCACCGGGGTCGCCCGTCTCGGGGTCGGGCAGGAACTTCGGGACGAGGAAGAGGCTCAGCCCCTTGCTACCTGGCCCTGCGCCCTCCGGGCGGGCCAACACCATGTGGAGGATGTTCTCGAAGAGGTCGTCGGTGTCGCCGTTGGTGATGAAGCGCTTCACGCCGTCGAGGTGCCAGGTGCCGTCGGGTTGGGGGACGGCCTTGGTGCGTCCGGCGCCGACATCCGAACCGGCGTCGGGTTCGGTGAGCACCATGGTGGCGCCCCAGTTCCGGTCGATCGCCATGGCCGCCCAGTGCTTCTGCTGCTCGTTGCCGACGTGATGGAGGATGTCGGCCAGGATCGGCCCCGCGAGGTAGATGAAGGCCGCGGGCTGGGCGCCGAGCGCAAACTCGTTTATGGCCCAGGCCACCATGGCCGGCGCGGGCACGCCGCCGATCTCGTCGGACAGCCCGATGCGGAACCACTCACCCCGTTGCCAGGTGCGCAATGACTTCTTGAACGGCTCGGGCACGGTGACGGTGTGCGCGTCCGGGTCGAACGTCGGCGGGTTGCGGTCGGTCTCGGCGAACGACTCGGCGAGGGGGCCCTCGGCCTGCTTGGCCGCCTCGCCGAGCATCTCTCGCACCGATTCGGCGTCGAGGTCGCCGAATTCGCCGGTCGCCAGGACCTTTTCCAGGTCGAGCACCTCGAAGAGGTTGAACTCGAGATCACGCACGTTGCTCTTGTAGTGACCCATGGCCGCGCCTTTCGCGATCGAACAGCGCCCCTCAGCCTAGCTTCGACTACCGGTCAGTAGCCACGAAACTGGGCGGGCCGCCGCTCGACGAACGACTGCACGCCCTCCGCCGCATCCGCCGTGCCGAACAGGCGGGTGACCTCGGGCCGGAGCCGGTCGGCCGCTGCGGCGTCGCCTTGGGTGCGGGCCAGGTGGGCCGACGCCAGCGTGGCCTGGACGCCCAGTGGCGCGGCGCGGTCGGCGATGCCGTGGGCGATCTCGCGGGCCCGCGCCCTCGCCCCGTCCGCACCGTCGACGACCTCCTGGACCAGCCCGATCCGGTGCGCTTCGGTGGCGTCGAACTCGTCGCCGGTGAGCAGCCACCGCATCGCGTTTCCCCACCCGGCCTGCCGCGGCAGCCGGATCGTGGCGCCGCCGAACGGGTAGATGCCTCTGAGTACCTCCATCTGGGCGAACCGGGTGTCCGACGCAGCGATCCTGATGTCGGCCGCCAGCAGCAACTCGATGCCGAGGGTCAGGCAGCGACCCTGCGCGGCGGCCACCACCGGCTTGGTCCAGTCACCGTCGAGGCGCCACGGGTCGCGGCCGTCGTCGGGGAGCGGGTTGCGGCCCTCGGCGATGAGCGGCGCGACGTCGACCAGGTCCAGGCCCGCGGTGAAGTGGTCCCCGTGCGCGACGAGCACGCCGGCCCGCAGGGTGTCGTCGTTCTCCAGCAGGGCGTACGCCAGGGACAGGTCGACGAGCATGGCCACGTTGAAGGCGTTGCGCTTGTCAGGTCGGTTCAGCCCCATCACCAGGACGTGCCCGTCGCGCTCGAGGGTCACGGTCTCCAACGTGGGATCGGCGGCGGTGGTCATGGGTGGAGTGAACTCCCATCTCCCAGATTATGCAAGAGACCATAATCCTGGCGAGGGCGGTCGGAGGCGATGCTGGTCGTGCGCCGCCGTGCACCTGCTGTTTACCGACAGCCACGTGTGATCCGGAATACATTCGTTGCCCCCATGTGTTGTGAGTTCTATGCTGAAAGCCATAGTCAGGAGGCGCGCCGATGTGGATCGTTGAGGTCAACATCCTCGGTCGCAGATTCACGTACCGGGGACCCAACCGGACCCGGGCGTTCCGGCTCAGCCCTCGCACCGTGCAGTCGCGCCTGGCGCAGCTTCGGCACGTGCGAGCCGCTTGATGTCGGCCATCGCCACGAAGGCCACGAACAAGCGCGGCAGCACCCGTCACCGGATGTTGTTGAGCGCCGCGGAGGTGTTGCGCGAGCGCGGTGCCGCCGGCGTCACGATCGACGAGGTGCTCACGCGTAGCGGCGCGCCGCGCGGGTCGGTGTACTACCACTTCCCCGAGGGCAGGAATCAGCTCCTCACCGAGGCCCTCCGGTTCGCGGGCGATTCCATTGCCGCCGACATCGACGACGCCGTCGGCCAGGGTGGAGTTGCCTTGGTACGCAACTTCGTCGAGTTCTGGGAGCGCACGCTGGTCGACAGTGACTTCAACGCCGGGTGTCCGGTGGTCGCGGCCGCGATCGGCTCTGCCGACGACGACCCCGAGCTGAGCGCCGTTGCCGGCGAGATCTTCAACCGCTGGCGCGCTGCACTCACCCGCGCGTTCGTGACCGACGGCTTCGACGAGGCCGACGCCGGGTCACTTGCGGTGACCTGCATCGCCGCCATGGAAGGGGCGGTGGTGCTGTGCCGGTCAACCCGCAGCGCCGAGCCCCTTCGCGAGGTCGCCCAGCAGATCGAATTCCTGGTCAAGTCACGGGAGTTCGTGCGCCGCAACGGAATACCGGGCACCGAACACTAAGCGGCGGCCCACCTGGCGCAGACGAAGTCACCGTTGACCCCAGACTCGGCCAGCCGCCACTCCGATCGAACCGGCAGCACGGGCGCGCCCGAGCCCAGGGAGCACGGGGCATAGCTCACGATCATCTCGTCGATCAGGCCGGCAGCCACGAACTGCGCCGCGACGTGGCCGCCGCCGACCACCCAGACGTCCCTGCCCGCCGCCGCCGACACCAGTTTGGCGTGCAGTTCGGCGACGTCGCCGTCGAACGTCTGCACCGGGTGCCCGGCCTCGATGATCTCGGGGCGGCTGGTCAGCACCCACGACGGCTGCTCGTATATCCAGTCGCCGGGATGGTTCTTCACCACCCAGTCGTAGGTGGCTGATCCCATCGCAAGGGCGCCAACGGATTTCGCGAACGCCTCATAGCCGAACGGGCCATTGGCGTCGATGGCTCGAGACGTCAGCCAGTCCAGGCTGTCGGCGTCGTCGACGATGAACCCGTCCAGGCTCGACGCGGTGAAGTAGACGGTGGCCATGTCAGTTTCCTCTCATCCAGTCCAGTGGATCGCCGTGCTTGGTGGCGATTCCGTGGCGGGTCAGCATGGTGCGGGCGAGCTCCCGCCGGTGCGCGGAGTAGGTCAGGACGTGCGCGACGATCCCGTACAGCTGAAACGACTCGGGTGGATCGCACAGCGCGTCGATCACCGTGTCCGTCAGCCGGCCCTGTTCGGCGTAGTCGACGACCATCGCGGTCCACCGCGTCGCGACGTCGTCGTGATCGGCGGCGAGCCGGTCCGGCGGCCGCAGTTCCGGCCGGGTGGGCAGGTCGCGGCCCTCGATGCTGGCCAGCCACACCTCCTTGGACCACACGATCGCCCCGAGCACAGCCCCGACGCTCGGCTCCTCGCCGTCCCAGTCGAGGACGACCTGGTCCGGCGAAATCGGTTCGGCCCACTGGTCTTCCGACAAGCGGGCGGCCCGCGTGATCAGGTAGGCGGTGTCGGCGACGTCGTGCGCCATCATCAGCCGCGAGACGTCCGGTTGCTCAGCATCGCCGCCTGCGTCCAGCCACAACGACTGCGGCGGGTGAAAGTGCACGCCGTTGGGCGCGGGCAGCCGGAACCCCACGTCGGAGGCCTGCGACGGTGGAACGCCGAACGTCCGGCGGAACGCGCGGGAGAACACCTCGGGCGAGGACCAGCCCTCGTCGACGGCCACCGCCGCGACCCCCTCACCGCGCTGCAACCGCCACGCCGCGCGCTCGAGCATCACCCGCCGGCGCAACGCTGCGGGTGGCTCGCCGGTCAGCCGACTGACCTCACGGGAGAAGTGGAACTCCGAGGCGTGACTGCTCCGTGCCATCCCGGCGACGTCCGTGTTGTCTCCGCCGACGACGGCGTCGAGCAGCTCGCGCAGGCGATCGCGCCGCGGACCCGGTGAACTCGGTTGCACACTCACGGTCACCGAGTATCGTCGCGCGCCGCGTGCGGCGACATGACTTTTCCTGCTGCGTCGACGCGGGAACCTCGGCAGTAGACTCACCAATCCTGTGAGCGAATTCGACGCACTGTGCGCCAACGACGCCGAACTGGCCGAACTGCGGTCGGCCATCCGGGGCTTCCTCGCCGCCGATCGGGAGCGGTTCGGTTGGCTGCCCGCCGTCGACTGCTGGCTGTCGCGATGGGACGCCGACTTCAGCGTCCGCCTCGCCGACGCCGGGTTCGTCGGGCTGACCATCCCCGCCGAGTACGGCGGCCGGGCGCCGACGGTTGGCGCCGGCTATCTGCACCGCTACGTGGTCACCGAGGAATTGCTCGCCCAGGGCGCCCCGGTCGGCGCGCACTGGATCGCAGATCGACAGGTCGCCCCGGCGCTGCTGACCTACGGCACCGAGGAACAGCGCCGTCGCCTGCTGCCACGGATCGCGGCGGGCCGGCTGTACTCGGCGATCGGCATGAGCGAGCACGGCGCGGGATCCGACCTCGCTGCAGTTCAGACCAGGGCGACCCGAACCGACGGCGGCTGGGTGCTGAACGGGACCAAGGTGTGGACCAGCGGCGCGCATCTTGCGCATCAAGTCGTGGTGCTGGCCAGGACCAGCCCGAGAGATCCCGAGCATCGCCACGCCGGGTTCAGTCAGTTCATCGTGCCGACCGACGCGGCAGGGGTGACCGTCAGCCCGATCATCCTGATGGACGGTGAGCACCACTTCAACGAGGTGCTGTTCGACGGCGTTGCGCTGTCCGACGGCGACGTGTTGGGTGAGATCGGGGACGGTTGGCACCAGGTCACCGCGGAACTGGGTTTCGAGCGCAGTGGACCAGAGCGCATTCTGTCCACCGCCACAATGCTTTTCGCTGTCATTCGAACGCTGGCCCGGCAGGGCCGTATCGACGACAGGACCGCCGCCGAGGTCGGCGATCTGGTGGGCCGGATGATCTCGCTGCGGCAACTGTCGGTGTCCGTCGCGCGGGCGCTCACCGACGGTCAGGACGCGGCCGCCAGTGCCGCGATGGTCAAGGACCTCGGCACCCGGTTCGAGCAGGAGTCCGTCGACGTCGCGGCCGACCTGATCGACGACGTCGAGCGCTCGTCCCCGGATGCTGCCCGCTTGCGCGCGATGCTGGCCACCGCACGCGTGCACTCGCCGCTGTTCACGCTCCGCGGCGGCACCAACGAGGTGCTGCGCGGCGTGGTGGCCAAGAGCCGCGAGACGCTGCCTGCCGCACCGCGTGACGAGATCGACCGTCTCGTCGACGACGTGGGGCGGCGCTCCTTCGACGCCAAGCTCGGGCGTCGCGGCCTTCCGGAGGAGTTCGACGCCGAGCTGTGGCGCACGCTCGAGGAGACCGGACTGACCCGGCTGACCAGTGCACAGGGCGCGAGTCTGCGGGAGTCGGCGGTGGTGCTCGACGGGCTCGCCCGCTGGGCGGCAGCGGTGCCGGTCGCCGAAACCGACCTACTCGCAGCATGGTTGGCGGAGCAGGCGGGCCTTCAAGTGCCCGACGCCGGGCCGATGTCCGTAGCCATCGCCGACGCGTCACCCGACGGCGGAAGGATCGCAGGCACGGCGACCGACGTACCGTGGCCCCGATCTGGTCCGGTACTGCTGGCCGTGCGTGCCGACGACGCCACCTTCGTCACCGTCCTCGACGACGCCGAGATCGTCGACTCGCACACCTTGGCGGGCGAACCGCGCGGGGCGATCGCCTTCGACGTGCCTGCGGCCGACACCGTCGCACTGTCCCGCGCCGTCGGCGACGAGTTGGCGCGCCGCGGCGCGTGGGCGCGCTGCGTGCAGATCATCGGCGCCTTCTCGGCGGCCGCCGACCTCACGGTCAGGCACATCGGCGAGCGGAAGCAGTTCGGCCGCCCGTTGAGCAAGTTCCAGGCCGTCCAGCACGCGCTGGCCGAGATGCTCGGCCAGATCGAGCGGTCCAGGGCGGCAACGGTATTGGCTACCGCCGCGGCCGCCGACTTCGGGTTCGACAGCTCCAGGGCCGACTACGCGGTGACGGTGGCGAAGGTGGCGGTGGGTCGCGCGGTCGGCCCGGTGACCACCATCGCCCACCAGTTGCACGGCGCGATCGGGACGACCATCGAGCATCCGCTGTGGCTGGCCACAATGCGTGCGCGCAGCTGGTCCGACGAGTACGGCACGACGGGGTGCCACGCGAGAAGGCTTGGGCGGATGGCACTGTCGGGCGACGATCCGTGGGATCTGGTGGTCGGCCCCTAAGTATCCAGCACGGCATCGACCCGAGCCTCGACGACGGCCCGGTCGCCGAGATCGTCGAGGTCGATGCCGAACCGGTCGGTCAGGGCGTCGACTACCTGTGCGGCGGTGTCGAACCGGATCCGCTCTGTCTCGCCATCCCGATGGATCGCCAGGTTGCGGCCGCGCAGATTCCGGCGTTCGTCGTCGGTCACCAGTGCCGCCGTCAACCCGGTGACGAAATAGGACCCGGGATGTGTAGAGACATACCAACTCCCGGTCTCGAGATCGATTCGCGGCTGGGGACGGGTGTTGAACTGGTACAGCGGCTGCCATTCATCGCGGACTTGGGCCTGGAGCGTCAGCTCTGTGACATCGGAGCCATCGGCGACCAAGCGGTACGGCTCGTGCCGCGTCGATTGGACGGGTCCGGCTTCCAGTCGCACCGGCGACGACAGGGTCTGACCGCCGAATCCGACGTCGACCAGGAACGGTCCGTCCGTGCCGGGCATCGTCACCGACAGCACGTTGTGCGTCAGCGCGGGCAGCGGCGCATCCGGCTCCTTCATCCAAACCACGCGGCCGGCGAGACGCTCGACGCCGTAGCCCAACGCCTCCAGCACGAAACCCATCAGGCCGTTGTGCTCGTAGCAGTAGCCGCCGCGGCGCCGGTGCACCAACTTGTCGGTCAACGCCGCCGGGCCGAGGTCATCGACCGGTACCCCCGTCAGCGGGTCGAGGTTCTCGAATGGGATCGACCGGTTGTGCGCGGCCACCAGGCCGCGAAGCGTGTCCAGCGTCGGATCCGTCGATCCCCCGTACTCGACGCGGTCGAGGTATCCGGCCAGATCCAGTTCCGTGGCAATGCTCGTCATCGGTCCATGGTGCGACCTCAACTGTGATTCAGGTCAAGAACACCCACTGGATGTGACGTGAGCTACAGCTACGGCACGACGAAGTGAAATCAAGGAAGCTGAGCTAATGACACTATTGGCGCAAGCGACATTGGTCGCAGCTGCCGCGTCGCTGATGGCCATCAGCCCCGCAATCGCATCGGCCACTCCCACCGAACCCACCGGCGCCGCCGTGATGCCGATGGTCAGCAAGTTTCGCGCCTGCGACTTCACCGCGGAGATCTGGGTGAACGCCGGCGGTGACGCCCGCGGGGTTACCTACCTCAGCACGTCGGGGTCGAACGTCGTGGCCAACGTCGACCTGGCGACCGCCGAGCCCAACACCCACTACGACGTCCGGATCATTCAGACGCCGCGGCCGTCCATGGGCTGCGCGCCCGGCGCGCCCGGCGTCATCACCGGCGGTCTGCAGACCGACGCGGGCGGCGCGGGACACACGACGCTCCAAGGCCCGATCGAATCGAACGCGACCGGCGCCTGGGTGATGATCCAACGCCCGGCGGCCAACTCCCTGACGCCTGAGGAGTTCTACACCTCGGAGTTCGTCGGCTCGATCTAAACCAGGAGCAACCTGACCGACGAGATCCGGGGGTTGACCCGACCCGGTACCATCAAAACTAGAACACGTTCCAATTCTTCAGGGGGTCCCGTGGACGCGACCGATATCGAGCCGCCGGAAGTCACGAAGTGGGATCCTGGCCTCACCGAACGGGTGATGGGCTGGATTCGGCCGCTGATCAAGGGTTACCACCGCGCCGAGGTGCGCGGGCTGGACGACTTCCCGCCCGGCGGTGCACTGGTGGTGGCCAACCACTCCGGCGGCATCTTCCCGATGGACGTGCCGGTCTTCGCGACGGGCTTCTACGAGAAGTTCGGCTACGACCGGCCAGTCTTCACGCTCAGCCACGACATCATCTTCACCGGGCCCACCGCCGACTTCTTCAGGAAGACCGGCTTCATCCCCGCCAACCACGAGAACGCCGACGAGGCGCTGCGCTCGGGCGGGATCGTCGTCGTCTTCCCCGGCGGCGACTACGACGTCTACCGGCCGACGACGTCGGAGAACAAGATCGACTTCGACGGTCGCACCGGCTACGTCCGGGCGGCGCTGAACGCCGGCGTGCCGATCGTGCCGACGGTGTCGATCGGCGGGCAAGAGGCCCAGTTGTTCCTGTCGCGCGGCGAGTGGCTGGCCAAGGCGGTCCGACTGGACAAGCTCATGCGGGTCAAGATCCTTCCGATTACCTTCGGTTTCCCGTTCGGCCTGTCCGCCGTCCTTCCGGTCAACGTGCCGTTGCCGACCAAGATCGTCACCCAGGTATTGGCTCCGATCGACATCGTGGCGACGTTCGGCGAGGATCCCGACGTCGATGAGGTCGACGCCCACGTCCGGCACGTCATGCAGCGGGCCCTCGACGAGTTGGCCAGGGAACGCCGCATCCCCGTGCTTGGCTGAAAACGTGGCGCTCACCGACACGATCGGCCTGGTGTCCACGATGGTGCGGGCCGGTGTGATCGCACCGCTTCGGCCCGACAAGTACGTCAGGATCGCCGCCGCGATGGCGCGCGAGAACATGGGCATCACTTCGGGTTTCGCCAGCGCGGCGGCGCGCTGCCCCGACCGGCCCGGGCTGATCGACGAACTCGGCACGCTGACGTGGCGGGAGATCGACCGGCGAAGTGACGCGTTGGCCGCGGCGCTACAGGCCCTGCCCGGCGGTGGACCCAAAGTGGTCGGGATCATGGCCCGCAACCACCGTGGCTTCGTCGAGGCGCTCATCGCCGCCAACCGCATCGGTGCCGACGTGCTGCTGCTGAACACGTCATTCGCGGGCCCCGCCCTTGCGGAGGTGGTGGTGCGCGAAAAGGTCGACGCCGTCATCTACGACGAGGAGTTCACCCCCACCGTCGACCGGGCGCTGGCCGAACACACGGGCGCCAGGCGCATCGTGGCGTGGACCGACACCACCGACGGAGGGCAGGAGCGAAGCGACCCGGGAAATGACACCGCCGACCTCACCGTCGAGAAGCTGATCGACGCATGGTCTGGAAGCCAACCCAAGCGCACCAAGGCCAAGAGCCGGGTGATCTTGTTGACGTCGGGCACCACGGGATCGCCCAAGGGCGCCAGCCACTCGGGCGGTGGACCGGAAACGCTCAAGGCGATCCTCGACCGGACCCCATGGCGGGCGGGGGAGGTGACGGTCGTCGTCGCGCCGATGTTCCACGCCTGGGGCTTCTCGCAACTGGCCTTCGCCGCGTCGATGGCGTGCACGATCGTCACCCGGCGCAAGTTCGACCCCGAGTCCACCCTCGACCTCGTCGACCGGCATCAGGCCACCGGATTGTGCGTCGTCCCCGTGATGTTCGACCGGATCATGGATCTGCCCGACGACGTCCGCGGGCGCTACAGCGGCCGGTCACTGCGGTTCGCGGCCGCCTCGGGATCCCGGATGCGCCCCGATGTCGTGACCAGGTTCATGGACCAGTTCGGTGACGTCGTCTACAACAACTACAACGCCACCGAGGCCGGCATGATCGCCACCGCGACGCCCGCCGACCTGCGCGCCGCCCCCGACACCGCGGGCAGGCCCGCCGAGGGCACCGACATCCGCATCCTCGACGCCGACTTCCGCGAGCGGCCGACGGGTGAGGTGGGCACCATCTACGTTCGCAACTCGACGCAGTTCGACGGCTACACCGGGGGCTCCACCGAGAAAGGCAAAGCCTTTCACGACGGTTATATGCACTCGGGCGACGTCGGTTACCTCGACGACGCGGGCCGGTTGTTCGTCGTCGGCCGCGACGACGAGATGATCGTGTCCGGCGGCGAGAACGTCTACCCGATCGAAGTGGAGAAGACGCTGGCCGCTCATCCCGAGGTCGCCGAGGCCGCGGTGGTGGGTGTGGACGACGAGCAGTACGGCCAGCGACTGGCGGCGTTCGTCGTGCTCGACGCCGGGGCAGCGGCGACGCCGGAGACACTCAAGGCGCACGTCCGGGAGAACCTGGCGAACTACAAGGTGCCGCGCCAGATCGCCGTGCTCGACGAATTGCCCCGCGGCAGCACTGGCAAGATCCTCCGTCGTGAGCTTCACGCGCTTCTCCATGCGGCTGGCGACGAGACGTAGGCGGTATCCGCTGCTGCGTGCGGTCGCGGAGCTGGTCAACGCCAGCAACGCGGCGCACCCGCTGGGCCGCAAGGGCTATGTCACGCTGCCGGTGTTCGCGTTCGGCTGGCCGACCGGCGAGGCCGCCCCCGTGGTGGCCGGTGCGTCGATGCTGGACGCCGCCCGACGCGGCCTGCGGGGCGACTTCACGGGCCTCCGCGGCCGAATCGCCCTGGCGCTGACGGTGCTCAGCTGGGGCGTGCTCGGTTTCGTCTACCGCCGTTCCGCGCAGTCCCAGCACTACTTCGAGGATCCGCTGCGCGAGACGCTCGGCGAGAACTACGAGGCGGTCGCCGCGCAGGAGCGACGCCGCAGGCCGGGCGGTGTGCTCCGCACGTCGTGGAGCAGGCGGCAGTACGTACAGAAGACGAGCACCGTCCGCTACGGACCGCACCGGGTCAACGTCGCCGACGTGTGGCGGCGCGCCGACCTCCCCCGTGACGGGCGTGCCCCAGTGCTGCTGCAGGTGCCCGGCGGCGCATGGGCGATCGGGATGCGCCGCCCGCAGGCCTACCCGCTGATGAGCCACCTGGCCGAGCGCGGCTGGGTCTGCGTGTCGATGGCGTACCGGGTGAGCCCGCGCAACAGCTGGCCCGCGCACATCGTCGACGTGAAGCGGGCGCTGGCATGGGTCAAGGAAAACATCGCCGAATACGGCGGCGACCCGGACTTCGTGGCGATCACGGGAGGCTCGGCGGGCGGACACCTGACCGCTCTAGCGGCGCTGACGCCGAACGATCCGCAATGGCAGCCCGGCTTCGAGGACGCCGACACGTCGGTGGTGGCGGCCGTCCCGGTGTACGGACGCTACGACTGGTTCAGCACCAAGGGGGCCGGCCGCCCGGAGTTCATCGCCTTTCTGCAGAAGTTCGTGATCAAGAAGCGCTTCGCCGGGAACGGGCAGGTGTACGTGGACGCGTCACCCATCGCCAAGGTCCGGTCCGACGCTCCACCGTTCTTCGTGCTGCACGGCCAGGACGACTCGATCATCCCCGTCCGGGAGGGGCGCGCGTTCGCCGCGGCGCTGGAGGAGGCGTCGGACCACCCGGTGGCGTACGCAGAGATTCCGCACGCCCAGCACGCCTTCGACTTCTTTGGCTCGCCGCACGGCCACTACACCGCCACGGCGGTGGCCCACTTCCTGGACTGGGTGAAGGCCACCCGGGGTTGACCGCGTAGAAGGGCCTTCTCATGGCTGGCGATACCGAACCTTCCCGGGACGAGATGGGCTCCGGCGTCGAACCGCCCGTTTTCGCCGAGGGTGCGTCGGGCATTCGGGCTCCTGGAACGCCTCGCTCCCGCGATCGGAGCGAGGTGGGCCGTCGAGCTGTGGTGCACACCGCCCGTCATGGAGTCGAGTTTGCGCATGCCGCCGGGTGTTTCGCCGGGCGAGCCGGTCGAGGCAGCGTGGTCCGGACACCGGATCGCCGGGGAGTCATGGGGCACTGGGCCACCGGTGTACCTCGTGCACGGCTGGGGCGGCTGCCGCGCGCATCTGGCGATCTTCGTCAAACCGCTCGTCGCGGCCGGCCACCGGGTCATCGCGTTCGACCTGCCGAGCCACAACGAGTCCGATCCAGGCGCACTCGCGCCCGGACGCACCACGATCGTCGAGTGCGCCCACGCGGTACGCGCCGTCGTGCAAGCACACGGGCCCGCGCACGCGATCGTGGCTCACTCCCTCGGTGCGAAGGCTGCCGCGTTGGCGACGGAGTGGGGCACACCGGTCGAACGTCTGGTGTTCCTGGCGCCGATGGGTGACTTCTCGATGTATCTGGACCTCTTCGCCGATCGCCACGGCTTCGGACTCCGCATCCGCACCGGGCTGCATCGCCGTCTCGATCGACGAGTTGGCATGCCGCTGTTCGACACCGACATCTCCCACGTGGCGGCCGCAATCAACAGTCCGACGCCGCTTCTGGTCATCCACGATCCCGATGACCCCGACAGTCCCTACGCGACGAGCGAGAAGGTCGTCGGCATTTGGCCTGACGCACGCTTGGTCACCACCCGTGGGCTCGGGCGGCTTGCGCACTACCGCATCCTGCGACATCGCCCTGCGATCAATGCCGGCATCGACTTCATCGGCCACTCAGCCGGACAATCTCAAGACGTGACATGACGTCGTCGCGGACAGTCGAGCCGCATCCGCGGATGCAGAACCCCTTCTTATCCGCGGATACGGTGGGATAGCATCCGTGCGTGCCGTCGATCCGAATCCGCGAGGCCGCCGGCCTGCTCGGGGTCAGCGACGACACCGTCCGGCGATGGATAGACCACGGCAGTCTGTCCGCGACTGAGGACGACTCCGGGCGCATGGTGATCGCGGGTGACGTTCTCGCGGAGTTCGCCCGCGCCAATGCGGCTCCGGTGCCGCAGGATCCGCTTGGAGTCGCCAGCTCGGCACGCAACCGTTTCGTGGGCCTGGTGACCAAGGTCGTCACCGACAAGGTGATGGCTCACGTCGAGATGCAATGCGGACCGTTCGTCGTCGTATCGCTCATGAGCGCCGATGCCGTGCGCGAGCTGAAACTCGAGCCAGGCAGCGTCGCCGTCGCCGTCGTCAAGGCCACCACCGTCATCGTCGAGACACACCGAGGAGATTCGTGAAGCGCGCTCTTGGACTAGTCATGGCGGGCGTCGTGTCCATGGCCGTGGCGACCGGCTGCGGGTCGTCGACCGACTCGTCCTCGCCGGCCACCTCATCCGGCGGCTCCACGAGCACGGCGGCGGCAGGCGGGCAACTCGTCGTGTTCGCTGCAGCGTCACTGAAGAAGACGTTCACCGACATCGGCGAACAGTTCAAGACCGACAACCCCGGTTGGTCCGTCGACTTCACCTTCGCCGGTTCGTCGGACCTGGTGACCCAGTTGACCCAGGGCGCCAAGGCCGACGTGTTCGCCTCCGCAGACGAGAAGAACATGGACAAGGCGACCCAGGCCGGGCTGCTCTCCGGTGCCCCCGTCGACTTCGCGTCCAACACCCTCGTCATCGTCACCGCGCCGGGCAACCCGAAGAAGGTGAGTTCGTTCGCCGATCTGGCCACGCCGGACCTGAGTGTCGTCGTGTGCGCACCGCAGGTGCCGTGCGGATCGGCGACGAAGAAGGTCGAGGACGGGACCAAGGTGACACTCAACCCGGTGAGCGAGGAATCCTCGGTCACCGACGTGCTGACGAAGGTGACCAGCGGGCAGGCCGACGCGGGAGTCGTCTACGTCACCGACGCCATCAGCGCTGGCGACAAGGTCGCCCAGGTCGACTTCGTGGAGTCATCCGTTGCGGTCAACACCTATCCGATCGCGGTGCTCAAGAGCGCAACCGACGCGGACGCGGCCAAGAAGTTCGTCGACCTGGTGACCAGCGAGGCGGGCCAGAAGGTGCTGTCGCAAGCGGGCTTCGCCAAGCCCTGACTCGGTGACGGCTACTGGGCCATCGCGCCCTCGACGACGGTGAGCTCTTCGGAAAGCCCAGCGGCGCGCCGGATTTCGATGAACGCCTCGATCATGCCCTTGGTCAGCTCATGCGGGTCTTCGAGCGTGGCGCCGTCGGACAGCACCGAGATGTTCAGCTGGTCGACGTAGCTCCACACGGTGATGTTCAGGCCGCTGCCGGTGGTGAGCGGGCCCACCGAGTAGATCTCGGTGACCAATGCGCCGCCCACCCGGCCGTGCTCGCGGGGGCCTGGCACGTTGGAGATGGGCAGGTTGAGCACCTTGTTCTGACCGTCCTTGTTGGCCAGCCAGCGGAACAGCGCCTCGGCGGGCGCGGGCGGGAAGTATGCCGACCAACGGCTGACCAGTTCGGGCCCCATCAGGTCGTGAGCCTCCTTGGCGTCCACCGCCGCGTCGTGCACGGCCTGCACGCGCTCGAGCGGATCCTCGAGCTCCACGGGCAGCACCATCATGACGCCGGTGAAGTAGTTGCCCGAGATCCGATCGCGCGAGAAGTCGAAACTCACTGGGACGGAAGCCAACAACGGGTGATCGGCGTTGCCGTCGTAGCGCAGCAGAAGCTTGCGCAGTGCCCCAGCCGAGATTGCGAGCACCATGTCGTTGATGGTGGCGCCCAGGTGCTTGCCCGTCGCCTTGACGTCGGCGAGCGCCAGCGACGCGGTCGCGAACTTGCGCGTGCCGTCGACCATGTGGTTCATGAAGCTGGGTGGCGGCGTGAACGGACGGGTCAACTCCGGCGACAACTTCCGCGAACTCTTGCGCACCCGACTCAAGCCCGCGGCGGTGTAGCGCATCACGCCGGGCAGTCTGCCGATCTGGCGCAGGTGGTCGCCGAACGCGGTTCGCACCAGCTCCGGCCGGGTCGGCGCGGGATCGGTTGCGTACCCGTCCCGATCGGCCTGCGTCCCATCCGACAGATCCATCCCGCGCGCCATCAGGTTCGCCGACGCGACCCCATCGGCCAAGGCGTGGTGGATCTTCCCCAGCACGGCGATCCTGCCGTTGGCAAGCCCCTCGATGAAGTACATCTCCCACAGCGGCCTGCTGCGGTCGAGTGGTGTGCCGGCGATCTTGCCGACCGCCTCGTCGAGTTGGCGCCTGCCCCCTGGGCTGTCCACCCGGTACGGCCGCACGTGGTAGTCGATGTCGACTTCGCAGTTCTCCCGCCACATCGGGTGGTGGAACTTGAACGGGATGTCGACGAGTTCGTAGCGGAAGGGGTCGAGCTTGTAGAGCCGGCCACGGATCACCTGACGGAACTCGTCGATGCCGAACTGTCGGCCCTTGAGGTCGTCGAGCGTGATCACGGCGAGCTTGAGGGTGTGCATGTGCACTGCCGGTGTTTCGCTGTACAGCAGCACAGCGTCCCACCCGCTGAGTCTCTTCACCCGAACCTCCTACCCGGAGGCTATATAACCTGCTTCTCCCGGATGATCGTCCGGTTTCGGTGTACTTCATTGAGGAACAAGCCGATTGCCGTGGCCATCGAGCCGGTGCGGGCACCGTCGGTCATGTCGAACCCGTGCCCGGCGCCCGGCAACTCGACGTAACCGACCAGGGCTCGCGACGCGGACCGCAGCTTCTCCACGAAGTCACGCGCCTGCTGCACCGGGATGACGGTGTCGCCGCTGCCATGGATGACCAGGAACGGCGGCGCGTCGGCGTGGGTGCGGGCGATCGGCGAGGCCTTGCGGAAGATCTCCGGGTGTCTGTCGATCTTGCGCTTGACCACCACGTGCTCGAGGAAGTCGACGAAGCGGGCCCGCTCGACGGTGGACCGGTCCTCCCAGTCGTAGCGGCCGTAGATGCCGACGACGGCGGCGACGGACGTGTCGGACCCCTCGGGAAGATCGTCCTGGAGCTCGGGATCGTTGGCCGTCAGACCGGCCAGGGCTGCGAGATGCCCACCGGCCGACGTACCGGCCAAAGCGACGAAGTCGCGGTCGCCGCCGAACTTGTCCACATTGGCGCGCGCCCACGCGATGGCGGTCTTCACGTCGGTGATGTGTTGGGGCCAGCGGTGATTCGGCGCAACCCGGTAGTCAATGGACAGGCACACCCAGCCCATCTCGGCCAGGTGCGACATCAATGCGTAGCCCTGCAGCAGCCGGCTGCCGTGCACCCATGCGCCGCCAGGAACGAACAGCAGCACCGGTGCGGGTTGGGTGGGCAATTCCTCGCGGCGCCACACGTCGAGCAGTTGCGCCGGGCTGTCGCCGTAGCGCACCGAGGACCGGTACACGTTCTTGCGATGCTCGAACGCCTTCCACACCGGTGGGGTGCGCTCGGGCGCGGGCCAGGTGATATCGAGATCCTTTGCAGGCACGACACCCCTCAACGCGGCTTCGGTCACGGTGTTGGTGGCGTCGCGCTCCTGCTTGCGCACCTCGCCGATGCCCGGCGTGAACCACGACTTCACCGCCGCCACGAGGAAGTCCGGCATGTGCCGGACACCCCAGATGCTCATCGCCGTGGCGCCGCCGAGCGGCTCGAGATGCCTGCCGATTACGGGCAGCGAGGTGGATGCGACGCTCATCGCCAGCATGTAATCGGCGGGGCCTGCCTTCATCAACCAGCGCGCTCGCGTGGTCCAGGTCGGTCCGGGGTACCGGGTGTCCGGGCGAGCCGTCATTTCGCGACTGTACCTCGGCTACTCATTGGGACACGACAACTCTGGGATGTTGTCTACCAACGGCACATTTGCCCGATTGCTGTGACCTGTATCACAGGTACGAGCTGGGCTTTTCGGTGGTTAAGTCGAGCGGTGGGCAACTCTGCGCTAGCGATCACCGACGACCACCGCGACCTCGCCGACGCCGCAAACGGCCAGCTCAAACGGCTGAACAGCCTTGCTGCGGCCAGGGCCACACTCGACTCGGACACCGACGGCGCCAACCACCCGGCCGCCCTGTGGTCGGCCGCCGCCGACGTCGGGTGGCAGGGCCTTGCCGTCGCCGAGGAATACGGTGGTTCGGGCTTCGGCCTGTCCGAGCTGGCGGTGGTGCTGGAGGCACAGGGCCGTGAGCTGTGCCCCGGCCCCTTCCTGCCCACCGTGGCGGCCGCGGTGGTGATCGACCGCTGCGCGCCCGATTCGGTTCACGCGCAACTTCTTCCGGGACTCGCCGATGGCAGTGTGGTGGGCGCGCTTGGCTTGTCGGGCAGCGTCACCGTCGGCTCGGACCTGGTGGTCGCCGGTGAGAGCCCGGCCGTGCTGGGCGCTCCGGATGCGGCCGTGCTGGCGGTCATGGCCGGAGACGACGTCGTGCTGGTCGACGCCGATGCCGACGGCGTCACGGTGACCACGCTGTCGTCGCTGGACACCACCCGCAGCATCGGATCGGTCGCACTGCGCAACGTCGCCGTCGCCGAGGAGCGCGTGCTCCGCGGCGCCGCGCGACGCGCCCGCACCGTCTTCCGCATCCTGGCCTCCGCCGAGGCCGTCGGAATCAGTTGGGCCACATTGGACATGGCCGTGGAGTACGCGAAGGTCCGCGAGCAGTTCGGCCGCACCATCGGCACCTTCCAGGCCGTCAAGCACCACGCCGCGAACATGCTCGTCAACGCCGAGCAGACCACGGCGGCTACCTGGGACGCCGCGAGGGCAGACGACCTCGACAGCGCCTGGTTCGCAGGCGCCGTCGCGGCGTCGCACGCCATCCGAACTCAGATATTCAACGCGCAGTACAACATTCAGTTGCACGGCGGCATCGGGTTCACGTGGGAGCACGACGCGCACATGTACCTGCGGCGGGCCCGCACGCTGGCGGCGGTGATGGCTGACGGCGCCGAGCCCCTGATCGACGTCGTCGACGGCCAGCGCGGCGGCCAGGCGCACGGCGCCTCGTTCACGCTGCCCGACGAGGCCGAGGAGTACCGCAAGCCCGCCCGCGACGCCGTCACCACGTGTAAGTCCCTGCCTGCAGAGCAGCAGCGTGACTTCCTGGTCGACTCCGGGTATTTGGTGCCGCACTGGCCGAAACCGTGGGGTCGCGGTGCGGGTGTGCTGGAGCAGTTGGTGATCGAGGAGGAGTTCGAGAACGTAGAACGTGCCGACATGGGCATCACCGGCTGGGTGACGCTGACGATCGCCCAGGCCGGCAACGACGACCAGCGCGAGCGCTGGGTCGAACCGGTGCTGCGCGGCCAGGTGATGTGGTGCCAGTTGTTCTCCGAGCCCGGTGCGGGTTCCGACGCCGCGGCGGTGCGCACGGCGGCCAAGAAGGTCGACGGCGGCTGGCGGATCACCGGGCAGAAGGTGTGGACCAGCCTGGCGCACCAGTGCCAGTGGGGGCTGGCGACGGTGCGCACCGATCCCGATGCCCCCAAGCACGCCGGGGTCACGATGATGGCGATCGACATGGCCTCGCCGGGGGTGACGGTGAATCCGCTTCGCGGCATGACGGGTCACGCCCACTTCAACGAGGTGTTCTTCGACGACGTGTTCGTGCCCGATTCCGACGTCGTCGGCGACGTCAACCGCGGCTGGCTGGTCGCCCGCGCCACGCTGGGCAACGAGCGGATCTCCATCGGTGGCGGATCCTCTGCGCCGACGGGGTTCACCGTGGACGACCTGATCAAGCTGCTCGACAGCGCACCGGCCGACACCGCCACCAGCTACATCCGGCGAGCCGGCGAGGTGATCGCCGAGGGCCACACGCTGCGGCTGCTCAACCTGCGCCGGGTCACCCGGGCGATCTCGGGCGCCGAGCCGGGCCCTGAGGGCAACGTGACCAAGCTCCTGCTCGCCGAGCAGTCCCAACACCTCACGGAGCTGGGCATGGACCTGGCCGGGTCCGCCGCCGTCGTCGGGCTGACCCCTCAGCTGGCGACGACCTACCTCGGTAACCGCGCCATGACGATCGCGGGGGGCACCTCGGAGATCACCCGCAACACCATCGCCGAACGCATCCTCGGCCTGCCGCGGGACCCGCTGCTGAAGTAACGGAGAAGCCACGGGTGCAGTAACGAAGGGCCACGGGCTGGGCACGACGCCGCGGATTGTGCCAAGCTTGACTATCGTGGCTAGCAAACTCGGCCCGGCGAGCGAGT
Source organism: Mycobacterium sp. (assembly GCF_032162105.1). Lineage (GTDB taxonomy): Bacteria > Actinomycetota > Actinomycetes > Mycobacteriales > Mycobacteriaceae > Mycobacterium. The sequence continues at coordinate 32,745 of NZ_JAVRPS010000446.1, forward strand.
CGCCATCGTCGAGCAACGGCGCAGAAACCGTCGACCTCGCGTCGGTGCTCGCCGCGCTCCAGCACACGCAGACACCAGCCGAGGATCAGCATCCATCCACCCGCGCGAACCGGCGTGGTCTTCTGACGTTGGCGTTGATTGGCCTGATCCTCGGGGGCGTCATCCAACTTGCCACCTCCACGCCCGAGCGCGAACGGACCGCGTCCAACGGCGCGAGCCGCGCCGAGGTGGTCTTCAGCAACGCCAAGAGCGGTACCTGCCTGAGCTGGCCCCCCGACCAGCCCGACAAACCGTCCTTCGTCCAGTGCACGGCCGACCACATGTTCGAGGTCGCGAAGCCCGTCGCGATGAACAATTTCGGCGAGCCGTGTCAGCTGGCGGCGCGCCAGTACCTGGGTGACCGGTACGACCCCGCCAGCAGGTTCACGATCGGCGTCATCTGGCCAGGGGACGCCGTCGGAACACCGGCCAGTGAGCGAAACCTGCTGTGCGGACTACAACTCCTTGGACCAGGAGGTCGACCGGTCCCATTCACGGGCAAGATCGCCGAAATCGACCAGTCCAGGGTATGGCCGGTCGGCACATGCCTCGGCATCGATGAGACGACACATGGATCGACGGACGTGCCGGTGGACTGTTCGTCATCGCACGCTCTGGAGGTGACCGGAGCGGTGAACCTGGCGGAGCGGTTCCCCGGGGCCTTCCCCGCCGAGCCCGAACAGCAGGCATTCCTCGCCGAGTCGTGCACGCGGGCGGCAGACGCCTACCTCGCGCCGAAAACGCCGCAAGCAAGGGGTTTGGCAAGCAACTACGACACCGTGTCACCGGGGAGCTGGGCAGCAGGCAGCCGACAGGTGTCGTGCACCGTCGGTGACAGGCGGGAGAACGGTTGGGCACCACTGGCCGGCAGCGTAAGGGGTCCGTTGCCTGCCGACCTCCCTCCAGCGTCATCCCCTGAACCCGCACCGCCGCCGCCGAGCCCGTCCGATCAACCGCCACCGCCCGTGTACGAGGAGCCCCTGGTCCCGCTGCCTCCGGTCACCGCAGCGCCTCCGACGACGACAGCCGCTCCGGCACCAACGACCACGACCACGACGACGGCCGCCACGTCGCCGCCACCGCCGGGAGTGCCGGGAGCGCCAGGCCCGCTGCCGGGTCCGCCGCCGGGAGCGCCAGGCCCGCTGCCGGGTCCGCCGCCGGGAGCCGAGCCTTCAACCGAACAGAGCCAAGGCCCCCAGCCGGGCGTCATAGAGGTACCCGGCATGGCGCCGATCACGCTGCCGTGGTTGGTGCCACCGCCACCACCGCCACCACCGCCACCACCGCCACCAGCATCCGGGGTGTGACCGTCCGCCGTTCCTGATTAGCGCGCCCAACGTGCGGTTGTTCACGGCGCCACTCGGGCGATGTGTACGACAACCGTACGTTGGGCGTTGACTTCGCACACGGACCCCTAACGCAGGGCGGCGCGGCCGCGGATGCGACCCAGCAGCACCAGCGCCAGCAGCGTGACCAGCAGCAGGATCGTCGTGCACGCGGCGGCCTGGAACGCCTGGCCGCGGTCGGTCAGCGCGAAGATGGTCACCGGCAACGTCTTCCACGTCGCGGGGTAGACCATCACCGTGGCCCCCAGCTCGCCCATCGACAACGCCACGGCCAGGCCCGCCGCCGCGCCGAGGGCCGGCCTGCTCGAGTCGACGACGGCCATGCCGATGCTGCGCCTGCACCGGCGGTCGCTCGACACCGAGGACCGGCCCATCGAAGTGGTGCGCTCGTTGTACCGCGGTGACCGCGTAGCGTTCGAGGCCATGCCCAACGACCGCGGCTGACGACGGCGGCGCAATCGGTACGCCCTTCAGTAGCCCGGCTTGTTGGCCACGATGATGAGGCGACTGATCTTGTCGTCGTCCAACGAGAAGTAGAAGGTGAGCACCAACGGGTCGGGTACGCCGGTCTTGTCGTAATCGCCATCGATTTCAGCGCCGACGATGTAGTCGCCGTGATGCTCGCGTACGTCAACGAACTTGGTGGTGACGACCTTGTCGCCGACGCTTTCCCGATCGGCCCAGCGTTGGATCGACTTGGGTCCCCAGAACTCCCGCTGGATGTCGTTCACCACGGCGTCGTCGGCGAACGCCGAGACCATGCCCGCGCTGTCGAAGGCGTTCATCGCGGTGAAGTACTGGCGGATTGGGTTGGGCATTGCGTCGGTCATGATTGCGGTCATGCGGTTTCTCCCTTTCGTTGCATCGGGCTGACTGGACCCACAACCCACCTTGTTGCCTCCCCCTGGGGGAGGGTCAACCCTGCGGGGGCACCACCCACGCCGGTGCTCGCTCAAGAACGTAAGGTCGGTTGGGTGGCCGACTTTCATCCAGAGCTGGAGCGCACCGCCCGGTTCATTCCCCGCACGATCATCACCCGCTACACGCTGCCCCTCATGCGCGCGGCGGGGCGACTGGTGGGCCGCAACACGCCTGCCGACATCGAGACCCTGACACTCGCCTCGGGTGTCGGCGTGCGCCTGCACCGACCACCGGGCGCGACGGGCACCGGGCCAGGCATGGTGTGGATTCACGGTGGCGGCTACGTGATCGGCAGCGCGGCGCAAGACGACGCCATCTGCCGCCGGTTCGCGCGCGACCTCGGCATCACGATCGCCGCGGTCGAATACCGGCTGGCACCGGAGTACCCCTACCCGATTCCGGTCGAGGACTGCTACTCGGCGCTGACCTGGCTGGCCGGGCTGCCCGCGGTCGATCCCGCACGGGTGGTCATCGGCGGCGCCAGCGGGGGCGGAGGCCTTGCGGCCGCCCTGGCGCTGCTGGCTCGGGACCGCGGCGACGTCGACGTCGCGGCGCAGATGTTGGTCTACCCGATGCTCGACGACCGGTCGGCGACCGCAGAGGGAATCGACGGCCGCAACCATCGGTTGTGGTCGCAGTCCTCCAACCGATACGGCTGGTCGAGTTACCTCGGCGACGCTGACCCGAAGGTCGCCGTGCCCGCCCGACGCGACGACCTTCGCGGGCTACCGCCCACGTGGCTCGGTGTCGGCACCCTGGACCTGTTCCACGACGAGGACCTCGCCTACGTCGAGCGACTGCGGGCGGCAGGGGTGCCGTGCGACCTCGAGGTGGTCCAGGGCGCATTCCACGGCTTCGACGGCGTCGTCCCGAAAGCCTCGGTGTCACAGTCGTTCTTCAACAGCCAGGTCGAGTTCCTGCGTCAGACGCTCAGGCGGACGGAACCGGCGGACGCCTGAAGTCGTCGCCGCTGCGGTACTTGCCCGCCGCTGGGCGTTCGCGCGGGCAGATCATGACCGTCTCAGATCGAATTCGACGGGCAGCGTGGCCGGTCCGGTGACTCCGACCATCGACGGCCACGGGGCCGGTCCGGTGCGGCGCAGATTGGGCATGCGCTGGGCCATCATGGTCAGCGCTTTGGCGAGTTCGAGCCGGGCCAGATGTGAACCCAAGCAGTAGTGCGCACCGCTGCCAAAGCTCAGCGTGCCGACCGTGTTGTCGCGGGTGATGTCGAATCGGTCGGGATCGTTGAAGGCTGCCGGGTCGCGGTTGGCGGCCGCGGTGTTGGCCAACACGATCGTTCCCGCCGGGATGCGGAGGCCCGCCAGCTCGACGTCTTCGGTGGCGATGCGGGGCAGGGCGAAGCCGATCGGTCGGTAGCGCATGAGTTCCTCCACCGCGCGAGGAACGAGTTCGGGCCGTTCGCCGAGCAGCGCCCATTGGTCGGGATGATCGCAGAGAAGGTCTACGGAAGCGGCCAGTTGGTGGCGTGTGGTGTCGGTGCCTGCGCCGAGCAGGGCCACGGCAAGCGCCAGCAGTTCGTCGTGGTCGAGTTTTTGCCCATCGTCTTCAGCGCGGATCAGCTCTGAGATCAGGTCGTCGGTCAACGTCTGACGCCGGCAAGCGATCATGTCCTCGAGATAGTCGTCGAGGGCCTGCCAGGCGTTGAGGATGCTGGCTTCGTCGGCAGCGAGATTCCAGTCGAAGATCTTCTTGATGTCATTGGACCAGTCGGAGAACAGCTTCCAGTCATCGCGTGGTGTGCCGAGAAGTGCGCAGATCACCGGGGTCGGGAACCGTTCGGCGACATCGCACACGACGTCGCACCGTCCCCGTGCCAGGTGCGGCTCGAGCAATTCGGTGATGATGTCGACGATCAGCTGTTGGAGGCGCGCGGTGGCTCGGGGGGTGAACGCCTTGGCCACCAGGCGGCGCTGCCGGTGATGGCGCTCGCCGTCGATGGACAAGATCAAGGTGGTGATCCGATGCCACAGTGGCCCTGCGGTGATGCCCTGCGCTTCGGCGCCGGGCCGGTGCGCGGTGGCGAACCGCGGGTCGCGCAGCACCGCGCGGACCAGCTCGTAGGTCAGAACCTCGGGCCCGAGCGCGCCGAGGGCGATCGGCGCATCCCGGCGTGCCTCGGCGATGGCGCGGTGGGCGTCTTCGGGGTCCTGTAACTGCAGGTATTCCAGGGACGGCAACCCGGCCTCGAAGACGGTCGGGCAACTGCTGATGGATTTGGTGTCGGTGGTCATGGTGGTCTCCTCGGGTCGGTTGACTCGAGAATCCGATCCCGCGGGCCCAAGTCCATCGGTCGCACCGCGTAGAAAACGCCAGCAAGGGGTCGTAGATACGACGGGTTCCTGGCGCGATCTACGCATCAGCGCCGATGTTTGCGGGTCACGTACGCCGCAGTGTGGCTAGCATGAGCGAAATCGACGCGGTGTCGTTGGTCTGGAGCGACCTGGGCGTGAGCGAGCTGGTACCGACCGGAACGGTGACGTTGCTGCTGGCCGACGTCGAGGGCTCGACTCGGCTGTGGGAGACCCAGCCCGAGGAGATGACCGCGGCGTTCGCAAACCTCGACCGTGCCCTGGCGCAGGTGGTGGACGCCCATCACGGGGTCCGCCCGATCGAACAGGGCGAGGGCGACAGCTTCGTCATCGCCTTCGGACGGGCCAGCGACGCGGTCGCCTGCGCGCTCGAGTTGCAGCGGGCTCCGCTGGCTCCGATCCGTCTGCGGATTGGGCTGCACACCGGTGAGGTCCAGCTTCGCGACGAAGCCAACTACATCGGGCCCACCATCAACCGCACCGGCCGGCTGCGGGATCTAGCACACGGCGGACAAACCGTGCTGTCCAATACGACAAGTGGTTTGGTCGATGAACGGTTGCCCGCCGATGCGTGGCTGACCGATCTCGGTGCTCATCCGATTCGGGATCTGCCCCGCCCCGATCGCGTGATGCAACTCTGCCATCCCGAGATCCGCAACGAGTTCCCACCACTTCGAACCTCCAAAACCACCCGCTCGCACAATCTTCCGGCCCAGCTCACCAGCTTCGTCGGGCGCCAAGCCGAAATGGACGAGCTAGGGCGAAGCCTTAGTGACAATCGCTTCGTCACCCTGACCGGAGCCGGCGGCGCAGGCAAAACGCGACTCGCCATCGAGGTCGCGAGCCGGCTCACCACCGAGTTCGACGACGGCGTGTGCTACGTCGAACTGGCACCCATCACCGATCCCGCGCTCGTACAAGTAGCGGTCGCCCGTGCACTCGGTCTTCGAGACGAACCGGGCCGGTCTGCCCTCGACTCGGTGGCGCGGTTCGTCGACGATCGACGAATTCTGATGGTGCTGGACAACTGCGAGCACGTCCTCGACGCCGTCGCCGACTTGACCACGACCCTGTTGAGTGCGTGCGCGCAACTATCCCTGTTGACCACCAGCCGTGAACCCATCGGATTGGCCGGCGAGGTCATCTACCGCGTGCCATCACTGTCGCTGGACGACGAGGCTATCGAACTGTTCGCCGATCGCGCACGCCGAGCTCGACCGGCGCTGACTCTCACCGACGAAAACGCAAGAGCCATTGCAGAAATCTGTCACCGCCTTGATGGCGTCCCGCTGGCGATCGAACTCGCGGCGGCGCGCGTACGGGCCTTGTCCCTGGAAGAGATCCTCGACGGTTTACACGATCGATTCCGGCTGCTGACCGGCGGATCGCGCGGTGCGGTGCGACGCCAACAGACACTTCGGGCATCGGTGGACTGGTCACACGCACTGCTGACGGAACCCGAACGCGTGCTGCTCCGTCAGCTGGCGGTATTCATGGGTGGGTTTGACATCGTCGCGGCTGAGGCAATCGCGGGCGGCGACGTCGAGCGCCATCAGGTGATCGACTTGATCACCCTGCTCGTCGACAAGTCTCTGGTCAATGCGGAATACACCAGCGGCCCAACACGATACCGTCTGCTCGAAACGGTGCGCCAGTACGCCCTGGAGAAGCTCGGGGAGTCCGGCGAAGCTGATGTGGTCCGCACACGTCACCGCGACCATTACAACGCCGCGGCCGCGAAGCTTGACGCCCCGAGAGTGACTGACATAGATCGGCGCGTTGACTGGGCCGACGGCGAGATCGACAACCTACGTGGGGCGTTCACGTGGAGCCTTGAACTCTCGCAGATTGATCGAGCGCTGGAGCTGGCGTCGGCGCTGCATCCGCTGTGGGTGACGAAGGGCCGCTTCACGGAAGGACTGAGCTGGTTCGACACTGTGCTCAATGGAACGGGCCACACCCTGCAACCCGCGTTGCGAGGGCTGGCAATGGCCGACCAGGCCGCGCTCGACGCATACGCCGGCGCGGTCAGCCTGGAGCTTGCCCAGCAGGCATTGGCGATCGCCCGCGATATCGGCGATCAGAAGCTGACGGTCAGGGCACTGACGGCGTGCGCGGGGCAGGCCGTCTATCGAACGGACATCGTCCAGCGGTACCTGGATGAGGGCATCGACCTCGCGCGGAAATCCGGCGAGGGGTGGTGGTTGCGCCAGCTGCTCGGTTGGCGGGCATTCAATGGGAACGCAACCGGTGACCTGGGTGTGCCGCTCATGGCGGCCGAAGAGGGTTGCGCCCTCGCTGATGCGGCCGGGGATGGGTTCCACGGTCGCATCTTTCGATTGTGGCTTGCCTTGGCGAAGACCTGCCTCGGCGATCTGGCAGAAGGAAATCCCGGGTTACGCCGTGTGCTCGAGGACGCTGACGCGGCTCACGACCCCGTTACGCGGGCACTCTGCCTGATCACCTTGTCTTTCGGACTCACTTACCAGGGTGAGTTCGACGCCGCTCGGGTCACTGCCGAAGAGTCCATCGCAGCTGGGGCAGCGATCGGGGGTTACAACCTCGATAACGCCTACGCGGTGTTGGGGCTGGCAGCCTTTGCCGCAGGAGATCTGGCGGAGGCAAGGATCGCATGCGAAAAGGCGTTGCACCACCAGGTTCCTGAGCGGGAGCCGCTGACGCTGAGCCTCGCCCCCCTGGCAGAGGTGGCCACCGCCTGCGGCGACCCCACCGAAGCGCGCCGCTGGGCCGACACTGTGGTGTCAAAGACCAGTTACTGGCATTTGATGCGAGCGCTGGGCACGCGTGCCCGGGTGGCACTCGCGCAGGGAGAACCACAACAGGCTGAACGGGATGTCTATGACGCACTGGCGATGGTCACCGACATGCAGGCGCACTTGATGACGCCGGACCTGCTCGAAACCCGCGCGGTGCTGACCGCACGAACCGGAGGTCACAGCGAGGCCGCACGGCTGTTCGGCGCCGCGCACGCGATGCGGCTGCGCATCGGCGTTGTTCGATTCAAGATCGATGAGGGCGACTATGTCCACGATGTCGAGGACGTTCGTACCGCCCTGGGGGACAGTGACTTCGAGGCAGCCTGGGATCAGGGCGCCGCGTTGTCGACGGAGGAGGCGCTCGCTTATGCACAGCGTGGGCGTGGGGAACGTAAGCGGCCTGACAGCGGTTGGGAGTCGCTCACGCCAACCGAGCGCGACGTCGTGAAGCTGGTCAGCGAAGGCCTGGCCAATGCCGATGTCGCCAAGCGCCTGTTCATCTCGCCGCGAACGGTGCAAACCCATCTCACGCACGTGTATGCAAAGCTCGGGTTGACCTCACGCGTGCAACTCGTCCAAGAAGCAGCACGCCACACCTGAACCCCGCCGACGGGTCGAATGCTTCACCGCACCATCAGGCTCGCTCGAAAACCACGCTTCCCTCGACGATCGTGGCGGCGACCAGGTCCGCGTCCAGCTCGCGCAGGAGTTCGTCGGGCGGCGCGGCGATCACGCACAGGTTCCCCGGTTGGCCGGGCGCGACGGTGCGCGGCCTGGCCGGCTGGTGGGGCTCACCGAGGAACATCTCCAGCGCGGTGCGTGCGTCGATGCGTTCGGCCGGTCCGAGAACCGCACCCGACGCGGTGGTGCGGTGCACGGCGGCCCGCATCGCCGCCCACGGGTCGGCGTCACCGAACGGAAGATCGGTCGACATCACGACCTTGACGCCGGCCAGAAACAGCGACGCGACGCGCCACAGTTGGTGGTGCTCATCGGCGGGTACGTCGGCGAGGTACTGGTCGCCGCGCTCGGCGACGAAGTTCGGCTGCGTTGCGACGGTCACGCCGAGCCGGGCCAGGTCGGACAGGCAGTCGTCGGGCACCACAGCGGCGTGCTCGATGCGGTCCCCCGGTCGGGTACCCGCCGAGTCGAGCGCGGCGATGGTGACGACGAGTTGGGCGGCGGTGACGCAATGCAGCGCGACCGGGCCGCCTGCGTCGTGTCGGGCGCCGATCCAGCGGGTCAACTGGTCCAGGTCGAGGCCGTCGTCGTGCAGGATCCGCTTGCCTGGCGACAGGCACGCCACCTGTTGCAGGAGGTCACCGTGGCGGTGGGCCTCGGCGAACTTCACCGTGTCCTCGATGCCGAGGTCCGGGGTGGCCTCGGTGACGCCGGTGATGCCGTAGGACGCCAGCCGTCGACTGACCTCCGCCAGCCCCGTTTCGCGGCGCTGCAGGGAGTTGGACCAGTTCTGGTCGGCGCTGCGGAGCCGTCCGTCGGGGTGGTCCGGCAGCCCGACGCAGGCCAGCCCAGCCGAGTTCAGCGTCCACAGGACCCCGCTGCGGTGCTGCACGCGCACCGGTACGGCAGGCGCCACGTCGTCCAGCGTCTCGCGGTTCAGCGGCCCGGCGACGGCTTCGTGGTAACCCACCGCCCTGATCCAGCCGTCCTCGCCGATCACGGCCTCGGCCAGCACGCGGGCGAGGTCATTTCGACCGTGCACCTCCCGCGGCCCGACCGGTACCGACGTCAAGGCCGCTGCGGCCGAATGCAGGTGGACGTGGTGATCGTGCAAGCCGGGGATGACGGTGTGCTGGCCGGCGTCGAACACCGACTCCCCCGCGGACGGCGCGAGGTGCTCGGCCACGTCGACGATGCCTTGTTCGGCACGGATGTCGACGACCGCGCCGTCGAGCAGGCGGGCGCGCTGAATCAGCATGCGGCGTACCGTCTTTCGGTGACCAGTCGGTCCACGCGGGCGGTGTCGGCCCCCAGTTCGGCTGCAGGCGATGCCACCGTCGGCGCAGCGGGTGCTGCGGCGGCACAATCGCTTTCACTGGGCATCTCGGATTCGGCAGCGTAGTTCGCGGCGACGGCGGCCATGGCGACGTCGATGAGTTCGCCGCCGCCGCGGGCCAGGCTCTCGGCAACGGCGAGCGCGGCCTGCAATCCGGTGAGGGGGTCGGCGACGGCATCGGCGCAGAACACCGGACCGTCGGCGCTGCGGCCGACCAGCCCGCCCGCCACCGCGGCGTCGTCGCCGAAGGCCACCAGGTCTCCGCGGTCGCCGTCCGCGCCGTAGCCGGTGATCCGCAGCCAGACCCGCCCGTCGCGGGCGGGCACGTCGTCGGGCCCGAGGCCGCGGCGGGCCAGCGCCGCCGCGCGCGACGAGGTGATCACCACGTCGGCCGCGGCGAGCAGTGCGCGCAGGCCCGACGGATCGCCGAAATCCGCTGCATAGGAAAGCTTTCCGCCGTTCATCCAGTCGAGGAATGGCTTCGGGCCGAGACGGGTTCCGTCGGGCCGCGCCGTGCTCTCGACCTTCACCACCGTGGCACCCGCCCACGCCAGAATCCGCGCACACAGCGGCCCGGCCCACATCGACGACATGTCGACCACCAACAGGCCCGACGGTCGACGGGGCGACGCCGCGGCACCGATCCGCCGCACGACGGGCTGCCCGGGAGACGCCTCACCGAGCACCGCCGCGGGCAAGCCAAGCAATCGGGCCCGTCCGACGACCTCGTCGGCCGACCGGCCTGCGGCCCAGCGTTCGACGGCGGACCACGTGTCATCGGGGGCGATCTGGTGTTCCAACAGGGCTGGCACGGCGTCGACGTCGTCGGGTCGCGACAGCGTGATGGCGCCCCAGCCGTGACGGGTGGGCAGCAGTCGGGTGGCCCCGCCAGGGGAGACGCGGCCGCCGCGGGACAAGCCGAGCTGAGCGGCCCGCCCGGACAGCAACACGGCCGCATCCAACTCGACGCCGATCCGGCCGCCGAGGTCGGCGGCGACGGCGCGGGCCCTGGTCAGTACGGCGGCGCGGGAGAAGTCGGGGGGACCGTCGGGCAGGCCGGTCAGGTAGGCCAGCCCGCTGGCACCCCAGTCCCGCGCCACTGCGTCCACGGCACCATTGTGGCCGGAGCCCGCCCCGGCGGCGACATCGAATCGGGCGCTTAGAAATGTAGGGCGGTGAATCTCCAGTCCAGCACCTGCCGATCGGTCTCGTCGACCGCGAACACCAGCGACCGCAACGTCAGCACCGCGCCGCGGCCGCCGGGCAGGGCCGCCGCCTCCTCGACGTGGATCTCGCTGTAGAGCGTGTCACCCTCTTGCACCGGTCCGGTGTGGTCGCACGATGCCCACCCGAGCACCGTGACGAGGTTCGGCAGCACCCGGGTCACCTGAGCCAATGCCAGCCCGATGGTGTGTCCGCCGTACACCAGTCGCTGGCCGCCGACACGCGAATCATGGTGTGTCGCCGCGATGTTGAGTGTCAGGCGGGCCAGTTCGGGCGCGCTGCTGACCACGTCGGCGGTGCCGTGCAGCACCGAACCGACGATGCCGGGGTCGAAGTGCGGGCCCGGCACCCGGGTACGGAAGGCGTCGGCATCCCAGGCTTCGGTCGGATCCGGCGCCGTGGGCGCATCGGCGCCGATCGCCGACAGGTCGTCGTCGTGGCCCGTGTCGGCACCATCACGCAAGGGCAGCATCGCGCAACGGTGGAAGTCGAGTACCAGGCGGTCGGCCTGGTCGATGGTCGTCATCCGCAGCGCAGCCAGGCCGGTTGGCGCGCGTCCCGGTTTGGCCGAGTTCTGCTTCAGGCCAACGACCTCCGTCCGGGTGTACAGGGTGTCGCCGAGTACCGGGAACCGGTGAAATTGCAGGCCGCGGTAGAACAGGTTGGCCTTGACGCGCCGGGTGGCCAGCGTGCTCTGACCGATCGCGACATCACACACCAGGGCGGGGTGCGCCAGCGCGGCAGGCGCTCCGGTGACGGCGTGGGTCAGGGTCTGGTCGAGGGGCAGGCGCATGCGGTCGCCGAGGATCGACTGGTGCACCGCAGCGGCACCGTCGCTCAGCGTCATCGACGGCGCCCAGCCGAATACCTGGCCGACGTGCAATTCGTCGAAGTGGGGGCCACCCGAAATATGGCCGGACAAAGTCACAGCATCACATGCTGGCAGCCTCTTGATCTGTGTGTCAATATGGCCGTACATTTGGGACCAATGAACACAATCAGCGACGAAGAAGCCATGCTGGTGGAGACCGTGCGGGCGTTCGTCGACCGCGACGTGCGCCCGACGGTGCGCGAGGTCGAGCACGCCAACGAATACCCCGAGGCGTGGATCGAGCAGATGAAGCGGATCGGGATCTTCGGTCTGGCGGTCGGTGAGGAGTACGGCGGGGCGCCGGTGTCCACCCGCTGCTACGTGCTGGTCACCCAGGAGTTGGCCCGCGGCTGGATGAGCCTGGCAGGCGCGATGGGCGGGCACACCGTCGTCGCCAAGCTGATCGGTCTGTTCGGCACCGAGGAGCAGAAGCTGCGCTACCTGCCGGGGATGGCCTCCGGCGAGATCCGCGCAACGATGGCGCTCACCGAACCCGGCGGCGGGTCGGACCTGCAGAACATGACGACGACCGCCCGACGCGACGGCGAGGATCTGATCGTCAACGGCGCCAAGACGTGGATCTCCAACGCCAGGCGCTCGGGCCTGATCGCCCTGCTGTGCAAGACCGACCCCGACGCCGTGCCCAAGCACAAGGGCATCTCGGTGGTACTAGTCGAGCACGGCGACGGGTTGACCGTCTCACGGGATCTGCCCAAGCTCGGCTACAAGGGCGTGGAGAGCTGTGAGCTGTCATTCGACGACTACCGCGTCCCCGCTGCCGCGATTCTCGGCGGCTCAGCCGGCACGGGCTTCGCCCAGATGATGAAGGGCCTCGAGACCGGCCGCATCCAGGTGGCATCGCGCGCGCTCGGGGTGGCGACGGCGGCCCTGGACGATGCCCTGGCCTACGCCCAGCAGCGGGAGAGCTTCGGCCAGCCGATCTGGAAGCACCAGGCCATCGGCCACTACCTGGCCGACATGGCCACCAAGCTCACCGCTGCCCGTCAGCTGACGCTGTACGCGGCCGACCGCTACGACAGCGGCGAGCGCGCCGACATGGAGGCCGGGATGGCCAAGCTGTTCGCCTCCGAGACCGCTATGGAGATTGCACTCAACGCCGTCCGCATCCACGGCGGGTACGGCTACTCCACCGAGTACGACGTGGAACGGTACTTCCGTGACGCGCCGCTGATGATCGTCGGCGAGGGCACCAACGAGATCCAGCGCAACGTCATCGCCGCGCAGCTGGTATCCCGTGGCGGGATCTGAGGCCATGCGATCTGCTCCGGCGTATCAGACACTGCGCCAACAGCTTCGGGACGAGATCGCCGCCGGACTGTATCGCGACGGGGCGCGGTTGCCCACCGAGTCCGAACTCGTCGCCCGCCACGGCCTGTCCCGGCAAACGGTCCGCCGCGCCTTTCAGGACCTGGTCGCCGAGGGCGTGGTGTACCGGGTGCCAGGGCGCGGCACGTACGCCAGTGAGTCGAGTAGCCGCTACCTACGCCAGCTCGGCTCGATCGAGGACCTGATGAGCCTGTCCGACGACACCACCATGGAGGTGCTGTCGGGTCTGGGCCGCCGGGTCGACGTCGACGCAGCGAGCCGGTTGCGCCTGGTCGATGACGTCGTCTACACGGTGGTGTTCCGGCGGTGTCACGATGGGGTGCCGTTCGTGCTGACCCGGGTGCACCTGCCGGAGTCGGTGGCCAGGCGTGTCCTCGACGCTCCCGAGATGGCCGACGGCGCAGTCAGCACCACCACCGTCATCGGTCTGACGGAACCACATTTGAGCGCGCCGATCGTCGAAGCGGCACAGTCGATCACGGTCGGGGAGGCCGATGGCGAGGTGGCCGACGCGGTGGGTTGCGCGCCGGGTCATCCGATGTTGCGGGTCGACCGGCTGTACGCGGACGCGACGGGCACCCCGGTCGAGTTGGCGGTCAGCCACTTCCTGCCCGAGCAGTACACCTACCGGGTGACGCTGCGCCGCTCCAGTTAGTCCGGGTACGAGGACCAGGTGCGCACCGAGGGCTCCAGACCGAGCGCGGTCAGCCAACGGGACTCCCCCGCCTCGACGATTTCCTCGGCCCTGGCGCACAGCACCTCACCGAGATCTGCTGCGGCGTCGACGCCCAGCGCCGCCCGCAGATCGGCGACCTCCACCGACACCGAGTACTCGTACTCCGAGGTGCCGGACCAGCCGCCGGGTCCACACCGTTGAAGGTCAGTCCCTCGTCATCGAACTCCAGCCGGACACTGAGGGTGTCGGTCTTCCAGAACGGTCGGCTGTGCACCCCACGATGATGACAGGACCGGTGTCGATCTCGCGCGCCACAGAACTCGACGGCGGGTCATCGACTGCAGTGAGGGTCGTGAAATTCGCGCGATCACGACCCTGTGCGCAGTCTCAACGCCCAAGAAGCGGCGGCTAGGTCACCTCGTCCACCAGTCCCCAATCCAGCGCAGTGGCGGCGTCGATGGTCTGCCCTGACAGAACGAGATACGCGGTGCGCCAGCGGCCGATCCGCCGAGTAATGCTCACCGTTCCGCCCGCGCCAGGGATCAGGCCGAGCGCCAGTTCGGGCAGCCCCAGTGTGGCGCCGGGCCGGCATGTCACGTGTCCGCAGAACGCCGCCATCTCCAGTCCGCTGCCCAGCACCTGACCGTGGACCTCGGCGCGGCAAGCAGGCCCGAGCCGGGCGGTGATCTCGTCGAGAACCAATGCCGGGCTGTGCCGGGTGCGGGCAAGGTGTGCGGTGGCCGGGTCGGCGAAAGTGCCGAACTCCGCGAGATCGCCTCCGCTGCAGAAGGACTCGCCGTTGCCGGTGAGCACCATCCGGGTCACGGACGGGTCGAGCCGGGCGACCTCGAGCGCCTCGAGCAATGCCGCCCGCGCGTCAGTGGAGAACGCGTTGTGGCGTCTCGGTCGATTGAACCGCACCCGCAGCACGTCGCCGTCCCGTTCGGCCTGAACGGGATCGGGGATCTCGGGCATGGTCGCAGGACCCCGTTCGGCCAGCCACCGGGCGAATTCCGGTCCGGACTGCAACGTCGAGTAGGCCAACGACTCGGTGACGACCCCGGCGAAGGCAGGCGCCGCGACGTCCACGGAGCGCAGCACGTCGTCGCACACCGCTGCCGCCTGCGGCCACCGCTCGCATCGACCGGTGAGCTCGGCCAGTGCGTGCAGAATCGATGGGACGGTCACGGAGCGGCGGTCGTCGCACTCCCGCTCGGTCAACGTGAAAGTCGCTTCGTCGAAGGGCGATTCGACGGCGACGACGATACCGCCCGCGAGCTCGACGGCGTGCGGGGTCATCGGTCAGCCGACCGGTTGGGAGTACTTCTCGATCAGGGTCTGCTTGAAGAGCTTGCCGGTGTCGGTGCGCGGAAGTTCCGCCTCGAACGAGATCGATCGCGGACACTTGTAGTGCGCCAGCCGATCCCGCAGCCACACCAGTAGCTCGTCGGCGAACGCATCGGTGGCGTCGGCGGGGTCGACGGTCTGCACCACGCCCTTCACGCTCTGACCCATCTCGTCATGGGGGACGCCGAACACCGCTGCGTCCATCACCTTCGGGTGGGTGACGAGGATGTTCTCCGCCTCCTGCGGATAGATGTTCACCCCGCCTGAGATGATCATGTGATGGCGCCGGTCGGTGAGGTAGAGGTAGCCGTCCTCGTCGAGATATCCGATGTCGCCCACCGTCTTCCAGCCCTTGGGATGCGTTGACGATGCGGTCTTCTCCGGGTCGTTGAGGTACTCGAACGACTGACCACCCTCGAAGTAGATCTCACCCGCCTGTCCCGGTGGCAGATCGTTGCCGTCCTCGTCGACGATGTGCAGCGCACCCATCATGGGCTTGCCCACCGATCCTGGGTGGGTCAGCCAGTCCTCAGCCGTGATCAGCGTCGACCCATG
This sequence comes from Mycobacterium sp., assembly GCF_032162105.1. Classification (GTDB taxonomy): domain Bacteria; phylum Actinomycetota; class Actinomycetes; order Mycobacteriales; family Mycobacteriaceae; genus Mycobacterium. The sequence goes on from NZ_JAVRPS010000446.1 coordinate 48,198, forward strand.
AGCTTCGGAGGACGCGTAATACTCGTCGATGATCGGACCCCACCAGTCGATCATCTGCTTCTTGATCTCGACCGGACACGGGGCGGCGGCATGCATGACGCGCTCCAGGCTGGAGACGTCGTACGAGTTCCGCACGGCCTCCGGCAGTTTCAGCATTCGGGTGAACATCACCGGGACGAACTGACCGTGGGTGACGCGGTACTTCTGAATGGCCTCCAAGGCGCCTTCGGCGTCGAACTTCTCCAGGATGACGGTGGTGAGGCCACCGGCCTGCGTCTGCATCGACCACACAGAAGGCGCGGTGTGATAAAGCGGTGCGGGGCTCAGGTAGACGGTCCCCGGCCGCATCCAGAACCCGACCAGCGCGGCCATCATGCCTGGCACCTCGGAGGGCGGCAGGTGCGACAGCTCGCGCTTGATGCCCTTCGGCCGTCCGGTGGTACCTGACGAATACTGCAGCAGGTCACCCTCGATCTCGTCGGCGATCGGGGTATCAGGCTGATCGGCAACGCATTCCGGGTGACGCTGCCAACCTTCCAGGTCGCCGTCGGCGATGAGGAGCACCCCGGGCAGCCCGTTGGGCAGTTCGGCTCCGAGGCCGGCCAGCGTCTCCCGCAGGGCGACCGAGCCGATGACGGCCTTCGCATTGCTGTTGTCGATGATGTACGCGGCCTCGGCGGAGGTGAGGTGCGTGTTGATCGGGACGTAGTAGAGCCCGCTGCGCCGCGCCGCCCACATGACGGCGTGGATGTGCTCGTTGTTCTCCATCAGGATCGCGACGGCGTCGCCCTCCCGCAGGCCGTGCGCACGGAAGTAATGAGCCAGTCGGTTGGCCCTGGCCTCCAGGTCATCGAACGTGACGACGGTGCCCGTCGGGTGCAAGATGACAGCTGGCTTCCCGGTACCCACGTGCTCGCGAATCTGCATGTGGAGCACTTTACGACGGCCCAAGTTGACAGGTGTCAAGTGGGTCCGATCAGCGGCCAGGCGAACTCAGGTAGCCGACTACTCTAGGCCCCTCATCGCGGTCGCTCGATGCTGATCTGGATAGTTGATCGCCCTGCGAGGAGCCCCCGATGACCATCGAAATCGACCGACCGGGCGCGCCGAGCGTGTTCGACGCCGGCCTGCCTTCCATCGACTACTCGTTCGTCCAAGATCCCGAAGAGGCGCACGAAATCATCGGGCAGGCGCGGGAACGAGCGCCGATCGCGCTCGGGCCACACGGTCCCGAGTTGCTTACCTACGATCTGGTCCACGCCGTGCTGCGCGATCCGCGATTCTGTCCGCCGCAGGGGTTCAGCCTTGCCGCACAGGGCATCACCTCCGGTCCGCTGTGGGATCGGGTGGTCAACAGTCTGCTGTGCATCGACGGCGCCGAACACCACCGGCTGCGCCGACTCGTATCCAAGGCGTTCGCCCCCCGCGCCGCCGCACGACTGCGCACCACCATCGCAGAGGTCATCGACGAACTGGTGACACCGCTCACCGCCATCGGGAGCTGCGACATCGTCGACGACGTCGCGCGGCAGTACCCGATCCCGATCATCTGTGCTCTCCTCGGCACGGACCGCCGGGATTGGAAGCTGTTCTCCGACTGGACCGACGACATGATGAAGACGTTCAGCTGGACTGCAGCCGAGGACCAGGCCGACATCCTGCGCTCGTGGAACGCGGTCGACGCATACCTCGACGACATGATCGCCGAGCGGCGCGACACCCTCACCGACGACCTGATATCCGACTTGATCCGCGCCGAGGACGACGGTGACCGCTTGACGCATGACGAACTGCTCATGCTCGCCGCCGGGCTCCTGATGGCAGGCACCGACACCACGCGAAACCAGCTGGCTGCCGCGGTCCACACCCTGTGCGACCACCCCGACCAATGGCTGCTGCTGGCTGAGCATCCAGAGCTGGCACCGAACGCAGTCGAGGAGATCATGCGCCATTCACCGGTGGCTGCTTCAACGTTCCGGACCGCGGCGGTCGACGTCGAACTGGGTGGGGTCACCATCCCGGCGGGCACGCTCACCATCGTCAACGCGGCCGCCGCCAACCGCGACCCCGCCGTCTACGACGATCCGGGCCGCCTCGACATCACCCGCGATGCCCCGGCTGCGATGCTGACCTTCGGCGGCGGCATGCACTACTGTCTCGGATCGCACCTCGCCAGAGCCGAACTCGTCGAAGCGTTGACCGTGATCACACGGCGCATGCCCAATGCGCGCCGCACTGGACCCGCCCCATGGAAACCACTGACCGGGATGAGCGGCCCGGTCACGCTGCCCATCGAATTCGACAAGTACGCGCCAGCTCGAGTGTGAAACTGACGACGAAATCGGCCGCGCAACGTCGTGACAGTCACACTCGCGGAGGAGACGCCGGCGCCGCGCCTAGTCGGCCTCAGCCAAGCGGGTCTTCAGCGCGTCGAACTCGTCCTTGATACCGGTCGGCAGCTTCTCGCCGACGAACTCGAACCACTCCTCGATCAGCGGCAGTTCCTTGCGCCACTCCTCGGCGTTGACGGCCAGCGCCAGGTCGACATCGGCGGCGTCTACGCCGAGGCCGTCCAGATCCAGATCGGTGGCCGTCGGCACGATGCCGATCGGGGTGGTCTTGCCGTCGGCGCGGTGCTCGATCCTGTCGATCGCCCACTTCAGCACGCGGCTGTTCTCGCCGAATCCGGGCCACAGGAAGCGGCCGTCGTCGCCGCGGCGGAACCAATTCACGAAGAACACCGCGGGCATCTTGGACTCGTCCGCGTTCTTGCCGAGGTTGATCCAGTGCTGGAAGTAGTCGCCGACGTTGTAGCCGAGGAACGGCAGCATGGCCATCGGGTCGCGGCGGATCGTACCGACCTTGCCCTCGGCGGCGGCGGTCTGCTCGGAGCCCAGCGTCGCGCCGATGAAGACACCGTGCTGCCAATCGCGGGCCTGCGTGATCAGTGGAACGGTCGTCTTGCGGCGGCCGCCGAACAGGATCGCCGAGATCGGCACGCCTTGCGGGTCATCCCACTCGGGCGCCAGCGTCGGGCACTGCGAGATCGGGGTGCAGTAGCGCGAGTTCGGGTGCGCTGCTTTGGTTTCCGTCTCCCGCAGGATCCAGTCGTTGCCCTTCCAGTCGATCAGGTGGTCGGGTTCGCCCTCCAGGCCCTCCCACCACACGTCGCCGTCGTCGGTCTTGGCGACGTTGGTGAAGACGGTGTTACCCGCGGCGATGGTCTTCATCGCGTTGGGGTTGGAGTCCCAGTTGGTGCCCGGCGCGACGCCGAAGAAGCCGAACTCGGGGTTGACGGCGTAGAGCCTGCCGTCCTTGCCGAACCGCATCCAGGCGATGTCATCGCCGACGGTCTCGGCGCGCCAACCGGGGATGGTGGGCTGCAGCATCGCGAGGTTGGTCTTACCGCACGCCGACGGGAACGCCGCGGCAATGAAGTACGCCTTGTTCTCGGGCGAGATCAGCTTCAGGATCAGCATGTGCTCGGCGAGCCAGCCCTCGTCGTGGGCCATGGCCGACGCGATGCGCAGCGAGTAGCACTTCTTGCCAAGCAGAGCGTTGCCGCCGTAGCCCGAACCGTAGCTCCAGATCTCGCGGGTCTCGGGGAAGTGGGTGATGTACTTCGTGTCGTTGCAGGGCCACGGCACGTCCTTCTCGCCGGGCTCGAGCGGTGCGCCGAGCGAGTGCAGGGCCTTCACGAAGAAGCCGTCGTCACCGATCTTGTCCAGCGCGGCCTTGCCCATCCGGGTCATGGTGCGCATCGACACCACGACGTACTCGGAGTCGGTGATCTCGACACCCAGCTTGGGGTCCTCGGCACCGAGCGGCCCCATACAGAAGGGCACCACCCACAGCGTGCGGCCCCGCATGCACCCGCGGTACAGGTCGGTCATGAGGACCCGCATCTCGGCGGGGTCCATCCAGTTGTTGGTCGGGCCTGCGTCGATCTCGCGCTGCGAACAGATGTAGGTGCGCGACTCGACGCGCGCCACGTCGGACGGATCGGACAGCGCGAGGTACGAGTTCGGCTGCTTCTCGGGGTTGAGGCGCTGGAAGGTCCCGGCCTCGACGAGCTGAGCCGTGAGCCGGTCGTATTCTTCGTCGGTGCCGTCGGCGAACATCACCCGGTCGGGCTGCGTCAGCTCGGCAATCTCTTGCACCCAGGCAAGGAGGCCCGCGTGTTTGGTCGGCGCCGTATCCAGGCCCGGAATGGTCGCTGAGGTCATCGAATTCTCCTGCTGGCGGTCACGGTCATCGCTTACTAGAGGTTAACGCGGGTGACATACCCGCGGAGAATCGAGCCTATGTCCGATCGCTCACAGGAACGATTCAGATGCCGAATTTCGCCATTTCCCGTCATTCGGCCTCAATCAGGGCGGTCTATTGTGCCGACGGTCGAATTTCCGATCGGGCCGCGGCGGCCGGGTCACGGGCGGCGAGCTCGCTGGTGAATGCGATCTCGGTGTCCAGTAGCCGGCGGGCGACCGTCTCCTCCGCACAGGTCCGCAGTGTGGAGGTGACCTCGCCGACCCACCTGTCCATCAGCGCCCTGTCGTGCAGGACACCACGGATGCCGACCACCCAGATCGTCAGCAGCAGTCCGACGACGCCACCGACGAGAAGCCCGATCAGGTCCGAGCCGGGCCCCAGCTGAACCGTCAGACGGCTCAGCGTCAGCGCCACCCCAAGGCCGAAGCCGCCACCGAGCACCAACATCAGCCGGGTCTCCAGCCGACGCGACGACGGTCGTGGCAGGGGCAGTCCGTGCGACGGTGGTGCAGCCGACGGCGGTGGCGGCGTCAGCGCGAGCGCGCCTGCGACCTGACGGATCGTGGCGTCGATGGCTTCATCTATCGCCAAGTCCAACTCCGCATCGAAGTCGGCCACGGCGTCGCGCACTCGGTCGGCGAACCGGGCCGTCGCGCCACGCGGCAGTTCGACCGCCTCCGCGCGCAGGTCGGCACCGATCGCCGCGCACCGTCGGCGCACGAAGTAGACCAGCGTCAGGCGGGCCTTCTGGATTCCGCCCCGCACGGCTAGGGCATCCGCGGATCTCGACGACCGGTGTCCGCGGAACACGCTGGCCCGCAGCCGGTTTCGCTGGTTCAGATCCGGACGGGCGAGGCAGGCTCGCAGCGTGTCGACGAGTTCGTCAACATCGGGTTCGCCGAGATCGGGAGCCGCGGCGACCCCCACCCACGGCACCTGCCGGTAGCGCTCGTCCCGTCGGGCCACCAGTGCGCGGTCGGCGGTCAGCACCTCACGCCACCCGCGGTGGGCGTCGATCTTGGAAACCGCCGCGATCACCAGGTCGGTGCCTGCCGCGGCCCGTTCGATCAGATCGACGTCGGAGTCGGCCAGCGGTGCGACGGCCGAAGCGACGATCACCACCGCATCGGGTGTGGTCGGCCCGAGCGCCTCGACGACCGTGTGGTCGGGCAGGCGCTCCGCGACCGCCGCGGCGAGGCTGGAGGCGCCGGCCGACGGCGGCCCGACCACCGCGATGACACGGCTGGGCGCGGTCACCAGAAGCCGTCAAGCAGTCGCAGCGATCCGCGGGTGATGTCCGCGCCGCATCGGCGGTGCAGCGCATCGACGGGCCCTCGGCTATACCGCCGCCACTGCGCAGCGCGGCGCCGGTGCGCGTCGGGGTCATCACCGGGGTCGACCCGGATGCCGTCGGCTTCCACGACGTCGACGGCCGCCGTCATCGTGGCGAGCACCGCGGCGTCGGAGTTGAGCAGCCCGAGCAAGGCTTGGTCATCCAATTGAACTGCCAGCGAATGCATCTCGGCCAACGCCGCCCGAAGTCGCCGATAGCGGACTGGGGCGGAGGACGCGTCGAGCCTGGCCAGTACGGCGTCGACGTTGCTCAGCCGTTGCAGGAGCGTCGGCAGCGTGGCCGGGTCGGCGCCGCGGGCCAACGCGAGCACGGCGTGTGCGATGCCGAACCGGTCGAGGCGTTCGAGCAGACGCGTCCGGATCTCGCGGCCGACGGGGTGATCACCACTGGTGAAGGCGTCGACGGAACGGAGGTCGGCGGCCGTGTGCACCAGCGAGCGCAGCGCGTCGACGAGGTCATCGTCGAGCGCCGTTGTCTTCCCCAATAGACCGACCATGGCGACGGTCGGCGTTCCGGTGCGCCGTTGCACGTCGGCCGCCGTGCGGTGCGCGTTCGGCAGTGCGCCGCCGGATCGCGATCCGGTCAGATCGGCCTTGTTCAGCACGATGAGCGTCGGCCTGTCGGTCGCCGCCATCGCCCGCTCCTCCGGCTTGAGCGCTTCGGCGATCACCAGCACCTGGACGTCTGCGGCGGCGGTGTCGGCGGTGACGGCGACGCCGTGGTCGCGCAGTGCGGCGGCCACCGTATCGCGGCCCACCCCGGCCCGGCCCACCACCGCAACCCCGACCCGACGCGTGAGACGGGCGATGATCTGCGAAAATTGCGGCATCGGCGCGGTCTCAGCGAATCGCGTCAGATGCTCGCTGAAAGTCGTAGCAACGTCGGCTGATGGATTCGGCATAACTCGGTAAACCCCCAGGCCATCGTCGCATCTCGGCGACGCCATCATGAGCGGAGATTTTGCGGTACCCGGCCCACGCGGACGGAAGGCAACTGTTGGGTATCAATCTGTACCACGATGCGGGTCCACCGGCCTCGATGAGCGACGATGGACGGATGTATGCCCAGCGCGAGGAGGCCGCCCTCGAAGCGGCCGGGATCCCTGCGCACCCCTACCCCCGCATCACCAGTTTCCGGTCAAGACGTTCGGCGCTCTCGGGTGGTCAGCAGGAAACCTGGGAACGTCGCTGGCCCGAGCTCGGCATGCAGGCCAGAGACTCCGACGGCCTGCCAACCGGCTCGTTGGACACCGAGTCGTGGTTCGGCCGGTCGGCACCCTTGGTTCTGGAGATCGGCTGCGGCGCAGGAATCTCGACCCTGGCGATGGCAGCAGCCGAACCCGACCTCGACGTCATGGCCGTCGAGGTCTACCGGCGCGGGCTCGCCCAACTGCTCAGCGGTGTCGATCGGGCAGGCCTGACCAACGTCCGGCTGATCCGTGGCGACGGCGTCGACGTGCTTGAGCACATGCTGGCTCCGGGGTCGCTGACCGGCGTGCGGGTGTTCTTCCCCGATCCGTGGCCCAAGGCGCGCCACCACAAGCGCCGGCTGTTGCAGCCGTCGACGGTGGCGCTGATCGCCGACCGACTCGAACCCGGCGGTGTACTGCACGCCGCCACCGATCACGCCGGGTACGCCGAACAGATCGCCGAGGTCGGCGACGCCGAGCCGCTGCTGCACCGGGTGGCCGTCGATGCCGTGGGCTTGCCGATCTCGGTGAGTCGCCCCGTCACGAAGTACGAGGCGAAGGCCCGGCACGCCGGGAGTGCCATCAGCGAATTCCTCTGGGAGAAGACCCGATGAGCATTACCGAAGAAATCCAGGATCTGGGGCAGAATCCCGAGTCGCCCGCAGCGCCGGTCGCCGTGCCGGAGCGGGTGCTTCTGGTCTGGGACGCCCCGAATCTCGACATGGGTCTCGGCTCCATCCTCGGCGGCAGGCCGACCGCGGCGCACCGCCCTCGGTTCGACGCGCTAGGCCGCTGGCTTCTGGCCCGCACCGCCGAACTGTCCGCCGCCCGCGCCCACGAGGACCCGCAAGTCTCGCTTGAGCCGGAGGCCACGGTCTTCACCAACATCGCGTCCGGAAGCGCCGACGTCGTGCGCCCGTGGGTGGAGGCGCTGCGCAACGTCGGCTTCGCGGTGTTCGCCAAACCCAAGATCGACGACGACAGCGATGTCGACAGCGACATGCTCAACCACATCGCGCTGCGCCGCAGCGAAGGTCTTGCCAGCGTATTCGTGGCGTCCGCCGACGGGCAGGCGTTCCGGTTGCCGCTCGAGGAGCTGGCTCGCGATGGCATCGAAGTACACGTTCTCGGATTTCGCGAACATGCGAGTTGGGCACTAGCGTCGGATACCTTGGAGTTCGTCGACCTCGAAGACATTCCTGGTGTCTTCAGGGAGCCGTTACCGCGAATCGGCCTTGATTCGCTGCCCGAGCAGGGCGCTTGGCTGCAGCCGTTCCGACCGCTGTCTTCGCTACTGACGTCGCGCGTCTGACAACTTAAGCAGCTCGGGCCGAAAGACTTGAAGATCAGTTAGGAGCTCACGTGTTCGCCTGGTGGGGTCGAACGGTGTACCGATTCCGATACGCGGTGATCGGAGTCATGGTCGCACTGTGCGTTGGCGGCGGCATCTACGGCATCAGCCTGGGCCAGCACGTCACGCAGAGTGGCTTCTACGACGACGGCAGCCAGTCGGTGCACGCGTCGGTGATCAGCGACGAGGCCTACGGACGTGACACGTCGGGCCACATCGTTGCCATCTACACCGCGCCCGACGGCAAGACGGTCGACGATCCGGCGTTCCAGAAGAAGGTCCTGGACAACCTCGCCCAGGTCGAAAAGGACCACCCCGACCAGATTCTGCGCTCGATCGGTTACTTCAAGAGCCCCGAGCTGCTGAAGAACATGGCAGACGCCGACAAGAAGCAAGCCTTCATGTCCGTGCAGCTGAAGGGCGACAACGACGACCAGATCCTGAACAACTACAACAAGAACGTCGGCGAGGACGGCAAGACCGTCAAAGAGGCACTGAACATCGACGGCGTCAGCGTTCAACAGGCCGGCCTGCAACCGCTGGCCAGTGAGTTGACCGGCACCATCGGCGAGGACCAGAAGCGCGCCGAGGTGGCCGCCATCCCGCTGGTCTGCGTGGTGCTGTTCTTCGTGTTCGGCACCGTGATTGCGGCCGCACTCCCAGGGCTCATCGGCGGCCTGACCATCGCGGGCGCCCTCGGCGTCATGCGCCTGATCGCCGAGTTCATCCCCGTGCACTTCTTCGCCCAGCCGGTGGTGACCCTGATGGGACTCGGCATCGCGGTCGACTACGGCCTATTCATGGTGAGCCGATTCCGGGAGGAGCTCGCCGAGGGCTACGACACCGAGGCAGCGGTGCGTCGCACGGTGATGACCTCGGGCCGGACCATCATGTTCTCCGCGGTGATCCTGGTTGCGTCCTCAGTACCGCTGCTGTTGTTCCCACAGGGCTTCCTCAAGTCGATCACCTACGCGATCATCGCCTCGGTCATGTTGGCGGCGATCCTGTCGATCACCGTGCTGGCCGCCGCCCTGGCCATCCTCGGGCCCCGCGTCGATTCCGTTGGCGTGAAGATGCTGGTGCGGTTCGCCCAGCCCGATCCCATCACCTCCGACCGCTCCAATCCACGCTCCAATCCCCTCGCACTGGCATCGATCCCGGTCGGGATCTTGCTTCCGCCGCTGGGCATCGCGTTCGGACACATCGCCCGATCCCGCATCAGGACGACCGGTGAACGCGGCGCAGGGCTCGCCCTCATCGGTTTGGTCCTCGGCTATGTCAGCCTGATGTGCGCGCTCGGATACGGAGTGGTCGCCCTTCGCGACGCAGGCATCGTCGAAAGTGCGCTCTACTGGATCCTGCTGGGCATCGTGATCTTCGTCTCGGTGGTCATCGCCGGACTCGCCCTGGCGCGGGCCGTGCCGCTCCTACGCGGCCCGATCGTCTGGTGGCTGAACTGGCTGGCCGAGAAGACCCAGAAGACCAAGACGCGCGCCGAGGTCGAGAAGGGCTTCTGGGGCAAGCTCGTCAACGTCGTGATGAGGCGCCCCGGCGCATTCGCGCTGCCGATCGTCATCGTGATGATCATCCTCATCATTCCGCTGGGCCAGCTCGCCCTCGGCGGCATCAGCGAGAAGTACCTGCCGCCCGACAATGCGGTCCGGGTGGCGCAGGAAGAGTTCGACAAGACCTTTCCCGGATTCCGCACCGAACCACTGACGCTGGTGATCGAGAGCGACAACGGCCAGCCGGTCAGCGACCAGCAGATCGCCGAGGTCCG
>NZ_JAVRPS010000447.1:0-15107 GCF_032162105.1 Mycobacterium sp.
AGGTCTGGGTTGTCAGAGGTCGGTCTTACCGTCGTGGTGTGGGGATGGGGAACGGGTACCGCATCGAGGCGACACCGGCCGCCGGGTCGGTGCAGTCGGTTGAGCGTAAGCCGCGTGCCCGTAAGCGACCCAAGGGTGCACCTACTCATGTGCGGTCGTGGCCGCTGCGCCCGGATCCCGCGCAGTGCAGGGTTGTTCGGACGCGGTTTTTCGCGGTACCCGGGTGTATAACGCGGTGTTGGGTGAGTTCATCGGGCGTAGCCGTGCGGTGAAGTCTGATCCCGCGTGGCAGGCAGCGCGGTTGTTGCCGGGTCGGACGCCGGCGGAGCGCGGGGCCCGGGGTGCGGCTTTTCGGGCGGTGGAGCGGGCGTACGGGTTCACCAACGATGCGGCGCAGTCGTTCGCGTCGTCGCTGCGAAAGTCGTGGGTGCGTGAGCATCTGCCGGCGCAGGAGACCCAGAATCTGGGTGTCCGTGCGTTCGACGCCGTCAAGCAGTGCCACGTCGGCCGCAAGGGCAAGCCCCGGTTCAAACCGGTATCGCGTGGGTTGCATTCACTGTCGGCCAAGGATGGCAATGGTGCGCTGCGCCCGAAGGTTGACGCCAGTGGCCGGTTGGTGGGGTTGAGGTGGGGTGCGGGGTTGGTGATCGCGATCACCGCGCCCGCTCAGTCGGGGCGCCGCGGCAAGGAGCAGCAGGCCGAGCTGTCCGAGATCGAAGCGCTGATCGCGGCCGGCAAGGTGTTGTCGGCCCGGATCGTGCGAACGGTGATCAACGGGCGCGACACTTTCCGCATGCAATTGGTGTGCGACGGGCATCCGACCCGGCGTCACCCGGTCGGCGATGGGCGGGTGTCATTCGACCTCGGCCCGAGCGAGATCGCGGTCGCGGTGCAGCGCGCCGACGGGACGTGGGGAGGATGGCAGAGCCGCTGGCCGATCGGATCGCCCTGGACACCGCCCGGCTGCGCCGCGTGCAGCGGCACCTGGACCGGCAGCATCGCGCTGGCTCGCCCGGCTGCTTCAACCCGACGGTACCCACCAGCGCGGCCGCTGCGTCTGGCGACGCAGCACCGTCGCTGAACGCACGAAGGCTCAGGTGGCTGAGTTGCACCGCCGGCTGGCCGAGCACCGCAAGACGTTGCACGGGGCGCTGGCCAACCGGCTGCTCGCGTACGGCGCCGACCTCGCCTCTACGAGTACACCACCAACACCACCGCCCTGTCTCAAACCTGCCTGTGCGGGGACCGCAGGAAAAAGCCGCTCTCGCAGCGAGTCCACCGCTGCGGGTGCGGAATCAGAGAGCATCGGGACTTGTTCTCGGCCTACCTAGTAGTACTTTGTTAGGTTGGGAAGGGGTGGTGGCATGGTGGGCAGGTGCCGATCCAATGAGCAAGTGCGCGTTGGAGTTCGCGCACGATGCCGTAGAGGGTCAGCCCTGCCCACTGGCTTTTTGGTCGGTCAGCCGCAGGGTCGTGATGAACAGGTGGGCGGCGGAGACGAGGGTGGCGTGGTGGTGCCAGCCGGTCCAGGAGCGTCCCTCGAAGTGGTCCAGGCCCAGACCGGTTTTCAGTTCTCGGTAGTCGTGTTCGATGCGCCAGCGGATCTTGGCCAGGCGCACGAGTTCCTTCAGGGGTGTGTCGGGGTCCAGGGTGGAGATCCAGTAGTCGGTGGGTTCTTGCGCGCCGGTTGGCCATTCGGCGAGCAACCAGGTTTGGGGGAGGCTGCCGTCGTCGGCTGGGGTGATGTCGCGGTTTGCCGGGCGGATCCACAGGGCGAGGAATCGGGAGCGCATCGCCGCGGCCGGGTTGTCGGGGTCGGTCTTGGTGCCGTGGCGCCAGATCACCGTTTTGCCGGCGGTGCGTCCGGCGGCCAGCGCCAGGTCCCTCCAGGACTGGTGCGGGTCGCGGCAACGCGGGATCGGGGGGCGTCCGCGCCCGGTGTAGGGGGCGGTCTGGGGCGCCGCGTCACCGGTATAGGCGCTGGTGGCGCCCTTGACGGCGACGACGTAGCCGATCTCACGGTCGGTCAGCCCCTGCCGGAATGCGGTGGTGTCGCCGTATCCGGCGTCCGCGGTCAGCACGGGCGGGGTGCGTCCCCACTCGATCAACTCGTCGATCATCTCCAGGGCCATCTGCCACTTCGGCCGGTGATGCTCGCCGTCGGGGATCGCGCACCGCTTACGGCCGGCCGCGGCCGCGCCGGCGGGGTCGGCGGCGCACCGCTCGTCCCAGCGTTCGGGCACGTACAGTCGCCAATCCAGCGGCGCGGAGGCCGCATCGGAGGCGGCGTGCACGCTGACCGCGACCTGACAGTTGCCGACCTTGCCCAGGGTGCCCGAGTACTGGCGGGCCACGCACGGGGAGGCGACCCCGTCCTTGACGAACCCAGTGTCGTCGATCACCCACGCATCCGGATCGATCAGGGCGCACGCCTTGCGGGAGAGCGCCTTCGGACCGGCTCCACGTCCCACGGCGAACTCGTCACGAACTGCTGCAACCGCTGGTGATCCACCCGCAGCCGCGCCGCCATCGGCTGCATCGACTTGCGCCGGCCGTCGAGCATCAGCCCCCGCACATACAGCCCCGCCGTCGCCCGCCGATCCTTCCGCATCAAGGACGAGAACACCTCGCCGACAAAGGAATCCAACTGCTCATCGACACGTACCAGACCGGCTGCATCCACCCCCCGATTCTCCCAGGCACGACACCGAAAACCGTTGCGACACACCGACCTAATAAAGTACTACTAGGCCGCCGCTGAATAAGTCGTCTATCCCTGGTCGTGTCTGACGGCTGTGCGCCGTGTGGCGTGTGATGATGTTGTGGTGCACGGTATTACGCGGTCTGATCGGGAGTTGTTGGATGCGCAGGCGCTGGTCGGGGAGCTGGTGCCGCCGGGCAGCGTGTTCGCGTTCCTGGCCGAGCACCGCCACGAGTTGTTCCCGGATGCGTTCATCGCGGACCTGTTCTCCTCCTCGACCGGGCGGCCGTCACTGCTAGCGGATCTGGTCGGGTCGGTGCTGGTGCTCAAGGAGCTCTTCGACCTGTCCGACCCGCAGACCGCGGACGCCCTCCGCTATGACATCCGGTGGAAGGTGGCGTGCGGGCGGTCGCTGACGCAGGTGTCGTTCGACCCTTCCACTGCTGGTGTATTGGCGCAGGCGGATCGCTGCCTCGGATCGTCGCGACCGAGTGTTCGACGCGGTCGCGCGGGTCATCGCGGAGACCGGGATCTGCGCGGCCGTCGGAAACGGTGCGTGGATTCGACGGTGTTCGACGACGCGGTGGCCACCCAGGACACGGTGACCCAGCTGGTGGCGGCGATGCGGAAGGTGGCGCGGCTGGTGCCGGGCGCGAGATCGGTGATCGAGCGGGTCGCGAGGCTGGACTACTCCACGCCCGGGAAGCCGGACATCGACTGGGGCGACGCGCAGGCCACGGCGAGCCTGGTGTCGGATCTGGTCAACGACGCGTTGGCGGTGCTGGCCGAGTTGTGCGGCCAGGACGCGCCGCACCGGCAGGAGCTTGCGGCGGACGCGTTGGGGCTGCTGGCGCTGGTGGCCGGCCAGGGCGTGGAGCCCGCCGATGGCTCAGAGGGCACCGACGGGCGGTGGCGCATCGCGCGGCGGGTGGCCTCGGATCGGGTGATCTCCACGGTGGATCCCGAGGCCCGGCACACCCGCAAGTCGAAGTCCAACCGTAAAGACGGGTTCCGCGGGCACGTCAGCGCCGAGCCGCAGAGCGGGCTGATCACCGACGCCGAGTTGACCACCGCGGCCGGCGAGGAGGGCAGCGATCCGGTGGTCGGGCAGCAGATGATCGCGCGTGACCGCTTCCACCGTCCCGCGACCCAGACCCCGCACACGGACACCGGCGGCGACGCCGCGCCCGCCGACGCGCGGGAGGCCGACCGGTTTGGCGGCGATGAGGCGGTCGTCGCCGAGCCGGGGCCCGCTGCGGCGGCGGCCGGAGACAGGCGGTGAGATCACCGCCGCGGGAACAGATTCCGCAGATGCGATCGCCGCGCCCGGCGATACGGGTGCCGGCCTGCGGGTGTACGGCGATTCGGCGTACGGCACCGGGGCCGCCCGCGCCGCCTATCGGGACGCCGGTGTGCACACGGTGATCAAACCCAAGCCACTGCGCCCGGCCGTGCCCGGCGGATTCACCCTCGATGACTTCACCATCGACGAGCCAGCCGCCACGGTGCGCTGCCCGGCGGGGCACACCCGGCCGATGAGCCCGAAACGGACGGTCACCTTCGGCAGGCTGTGCGCCCACTGCCCGCTGCGGCAGCGTTGCACCATCGCCGCCGACGGCCGGTCGATGAGCATCCACCCGCACGAGCAGCTGCTGCGCGCCGCCCGCGCCCCGGAATTCAAGCGTGACTACCCGACCCGATCGAGTGTGGAGCGGATCATCGCCTGGGTCGCCACCCAACGCGGGCGCCGGGTCACATTGCGCTACCTCGGCGTCGCCAAAAACCATGCCTGGCTGCGCAACCGGGCCGCCGCGATCAACCTGCGCACCCTCGTCAATGCCGGCCTCACCCGCCGCGACGGAGCCTGGGCGCTGCCCTGACGATCAAGGGCCGGCAACGCCCCTTGATCGGAACCCGACCCTTGCCCCAAACTGGAACTGGCGGGAAGAACGACCACGTTGTCGACCAATCAGGTCTGACCTACTGCCGAAGAAACGGCCCTGTCGGCGTTCTTCCCGCCCTATCACACTTCCTTGTTCAGAGGCCTCCTAGGGCGTCCACAGCGCGCCGTCGAAATTTGAAATAACGCATCTGAGAACCGTTTTGCGGGTCGAAGGACCAGTCCGGCTGCACGGGTGGGTAGCAGCCGAAGAGGCTGCGGCGAAAAAGGGGCGGACGCATCCCGCCGTTGAGTTGTGGCGTACATCGTGCCTGCGTGGGAGTTCGTTCGGCGATTCGGCTATGCGCCGGGCGATTTTGCGGCACGATTCTCGTGTGTTGCGATTGATCCGGTCTGTTGGCGGTGCCGTAACGGCGTTGATCGCCGTCGTGGCCATCGAGCTGGCGTCGAGCATCTCCTCGGCCGCACCAGCGTCGGCGACGACGCCCTCGGCGATGATGGACGCCTACACGCCGCCGCCGTCGCCCCTCACCGTGCTGATCACTCCGCTGACCGTCGGTGTACACCTCATCGAGGCATTGGCCCAAGGCATCGCGAATGCCGTTGAGTACATCGCCACGCCAGCGCCGATCGCCATCCCCGCGCCGCATAACAATACCTAGTCATTGGTTGACGCAGGCGGCTAGACCTGCGTCAACGACGCTCAGTGCCCCCAGTAGGGCTCGAACCTAGGACCTGCGGATTAAGAGTGCGCCGAACTCACCGCTTGTACGATTCGGCTCGACACGGGCACCCTCGAACGTGCAGGCCGACGCTCGAATCGTGTATTGGCTAGTGAGGGGAAGTGTCGGGCATAGTCGGCCCTGCTGCGGACTGGATGCAGACCAGCCTCCCCCCAAAAGCCCTCGAGGTCATCGGGCTCTGAACCTTCGGGGAGCGGGGAACCTAACGATGGTGAACGCCTGCGCAGGCTTCCGGCTCACTAAGGCGTAGTAGGTGCGGGTGCGGGACCGACCAGCGCGTCCGACCAGACCTTGGCGACCGTCGCGGGTCCGGTCGCCCAAGCGGTGACGGCCTGCCCGGGTCCCTGCGTCCAGGCGGTGGTGAAGTCCCCTGCCGCAGTCCCGGGTCCGGTCCCCGTGTAGTACGTGACGAGGCCGGGTACGGGCGCAGTAGCCGCTGCATTGGCGCATATCGCCGGTGGGGAGCAATTGACGGTACTAGGTGGTGCGGCCATCGCCGGTGCAGCGGTGAAGACGCCGAGCCCTAAGAGCCCCCCAGCAATAATGGTGGTGCGTATCATCTTCGTGCCTTTCCTAATACTTTCCGCTCCCTAGGGACAGCTAACTAGCCGTGACGCAAAGCGTACAACGTCGCGGGCTTTCACGCGTATCCGAATGCAGGTAGCCGATACGACTGGAACCAGCATTGGGCACGAGCGAGGTGAAGTGACTGAAGGCACGGGTGATGAGCAGCGTGCTGGATCGCTGGCCTTATGAGTGCCCTTATCGGTGCCCCCACTAGGACTCGAACCTAGGACCTGCGGATTAAAAGAGCGCCTGACCTGGCGTTTTGGGGTTTGACCCGTATTGACGTGTGTGCCGCATCTATAGCTGGCCCTGCGCATATGCGTTGGTGGCTTTGATCGCGATAGCGCGGGTTTGAAATCTCCTGCGGACTGTGTGCGGACTGGCGGCCCGCGAGGTGGGAGCCACACGGCGCAAAGCCCCTCCAGGCGGCACGCCAAACGGTAGCCCCGCACCAACCCCCTCCGCGGCGGACACGAGCGTGGCTCGTCGGCTGCGGGGCAGTAGCAGTAGCCATCGTTGCCATCGCTGCGGTTGTGTTAAGGCCGCGAGAAAGTCGCTACGACCCGGCCCGGAAGTCAGCCGACACCGTGACCACATCTGGTTCCAGCCCAGCCCCCTCGAACCCAGCGCCGCTACCCGCGATCGCCCTACCGCCAGAGGTCGCAGCAACCGGCAAGCTGAGGGTCGGCACCAACGTGCCCTACGCCCCTGCCGAGTTCAAAGGCGCCCAGGGCCGCGTTATCGGCTTCGATATCGACCTCTTCGAGGCGATCGCCAGCGAACTCGGCCTGGCAGCACAATTCACCGACCGCGATTGTCGAAGTCGTAGTTGTCCACGTTTCGGAAGGCATTTCCGGTGCAATCATCGCATACGTTCGCCGTCGGGTCGGCGGTGTTCGACGAGCGGAATCTGGTGTCGGCCGCGGGCCTGGTGCCGGTCATGGAACTGGCTGAGCAGACCGGTCTTTCGCGGTTGATCCGCGAGCACGTCGACGTGCCCAGCACACGGGTGGCCTCCGGAGCGGTCAACCCTGCCGGGAAGCTGACCGCGATCATCGCGCGCATGATGTGCGGGGCGGACTGCATCGACGACGCGAACGTGTTGGCGCTGGCGGCACGCCCCGAGTGTTCGACGAGGTGTACGCGCCCTCGACAGTGGGGATCTTGCTGCGCGAGTTCACCTTCGGGCATTCCAACCAGCTCGCCGCGGTGGCCCGCGAGCATCTGATCGCGCTCGCGGCGCGCACCGCGCTGCCTGGCACCGACGAGCGGATGTTTTTGGACATCGACTCGCTGCTGCGCCCGGTCTACGGGCACCAGAAACAAGGCGCGTCGTTCTAGGACTGCACGTCCGGGTAGACGCCGATGGTTCCGATCGGCTGGATCTGCAGGCAGCCAACCATGGCTGGCTGCACCGTCACGACGTCGACGGGTGCCGAGATCCAGCCCCGGCAGTTATCGAAGCGGCGAGGCCGCAGACACCCGCCCACGCGGAGGTCAGTGGCGCGCATCAACGCCCGTAGGGCCGCGATGCGACAGAGTCGTTCGGCACCAACATGCACCACCAACCGGCCCACGGCGTTGCCCACATGAGCAACGAGACAGCCGGCATGGCAGGTGGAATCCACGGCATTCAGCCGTGGAGGACGTCAACTAGCGGGTCCAGCGCCCCGTAGCGGGCAGGAGTGCCAGCAGGATGCTGGCGAGCGGCAGCACCGGGATGCCGAAGACGATCGGTGGCAAGCTGGCGCCTGCGACGAACAGGCCGGCGAAGATCATCAACGCCACCGCCGAGCCCACCACGATCAGCAGCCGGCCGATCCGGCGGTGCAGTAGCAGCGCGATCAGACCGGCGATCGTTGCTCCCGCCGACACCGCGGTGAGGAAACCGATTGCCACGCAAAACAACTCATCGGTCCGCCACCAGCCGGCGATCAACGACGTGGCGATGACCGCGGTGGCCCAGCCGCTGATGATGCTGACGGCCGCGGTGATCGATGCCGCCACGGGGCTGGGCCGCAACCTGCCGGGCGATCCGACCGCCACGGGCGTGGGACGCGGGATGTAGCTGGTGTGCGGATCGTCGGGGCGTGGCGCGGAGGGTGGGATGAAGCTGGTCTGCGGCTCGTCGTCGGACGGCACGGGCAGCTGCGGGAAGGAGCCGGTGGGCTGACGGCGGATGATGTTGGTCTTCGGGTCCGAGTCGTCGGGCTGACGCCGGATCTGGGGTTGTTCGGGAGGTCCGCCGAAGGTCAAGGAAGTCCTTCCCCGAATCGCTTCGCTCCTAGTTAGCCGACGTAGCGGCCGGGGCCAAGTCCCCGCTGCGCCAACCACGGTACGGGGTCGACCCGGTTACTGCCGCCGAGCAGAACCTCGAAGTGCAGGTGCGGACCGGTCGAATTGCCCCGGTTGCCGATGGTGGCGATCTGGTCGCCTGCCATCACCCGCTGGCCGACGCTGACCAGCCATGTGTTCACGTGCCCGTAGAGCGTGACGGTGCCGTCGGAGTGGCGCAGCTTGACCCATGCGCCGTAGCCGGCGGTCGGGCCTGCGTCGATCACGACGCCGTCGGAGGCCGCCACGATCGGGGTGCCGATCGCGTTGGCGATGTCGATGCCGCCGTGCAGAACACCCCAGCGGTAACCGAAGCCGGACGTCCACACACCCTTGGTCGGCATCACGAACAGCGGCCGTGCCAGCCGGGCCTCACGTTCGGCGCGCTCCTGGGCGAATGCCGCGGCCTTCTGGATCTCCTCGGTGTGCACCGAGGCACTGGCCGCGGGGGCGACCGAGACGATCTGCATGCCGTCGTTCGAGCCCGTGATGACGCCGCCGTCGACGAACGCGGACTGTCCCGCGGCGAGCATGGTGGCTTCCTGCGGGGTGTCGGAGCTGTTCACCACCGAATAGGCGGCCGCGGCAGTCGCACCCGCGGCCATCGCCGCGGCGACCAGGCGGGCCTTCACGGCACCGTTGTCGGGCTTGCGGTGCAGGCCACGGCGGCCGGTCATGTCGATCACGTCGGTGGCCGCGACGCCATCGCTGACGTCGGTGTGGCTGGAGCGGTAGGCGCGCGCCGGCCGGTCCTCGCCTGTGGTGGGCTGGAACCGTGTTGGTACGACGAGCCGCAGCGGCACTAGATCGTCGGTGTCGTGCAGGTCGTCCAGCTCGGGAGCGTGGATGACGCGGGACTCACGGTCGAAGGCGGAGCTGTTGCAAAACTCCAGGTCATCGGTCAGATCGGGAAGGTCGCCGAACTCGTTGAAGGGGATGATGTCGGTGATCGTGGCGTCATAGCCGTTCGTCGAATCCCCTTGCGGAGACCTGGACGAACCGTGCTCTGCCAACCGAATATGTCCTTCTCGTCGTGACCGTAACGTTATCTAGACCAGAGGCACGTTAACCAAAATCCAATGTTGGTGGCAACCCGAGCCTTGATTCCGCTCGATATTGTGATCTGTATCACCACAGAGCGCCGGTGAGATGTACCACATGAGCGGTGGGCGGTGGGGACGCGTTCAGCGGGTGTGGATAAAGTTCCCCCGAGCCTCTCAGGCGACAATCTCGTAATCAACTCAAACGTCAACGCAGACAGACAGTGAGCCAATGGATCTCTTCGAATACCAGGCGAAGGAGATGTTCGCCAAGCACAACGTTCCCACCTCGCCCGGCCGGGTCACCGACACCGCCGAGGACGCAAAGGCCATCGCCGAGGAAATCGGTCGGCCCGTCATGGTGAAGGCGCAGGTCAAGGTCGGCGGACGCGGCAAGGCCGGCGGCGTGAAGTACGCGGCCACCCCCGAGGACGCGTTCACCCACGCGCAGAACATCCTCGGCTTGGACATCAAGGGCCACATCGTCAAGAAGCTGCTGGTCGCCGAGGCCAGCGACATCGCCGAGGAGTACTACATCTCCTTCCTGCTCGATCGCTCTAACCGCACCTACCTGGCCATGTGCTCGGTCGAGGGCGGTATGGAGATCGAAGAGGTCGCAGCGACCAAGCCTGAGCGGCTCGCCAAGGTCCCCGTCGACGCCGTCAAGGGTGTCGACCTGGCCTTCGCGCGGTCGATCGCCGAGCAGGGACACCTGCCCGCCGAGGTGCTCGACGCGGCCGCCGTCACCATCTCGAAGCTGTGGGACGTGTTCGTCGGCGAGGACGCCACCCTGGTGGAGGTCAACCCGCTGGTGCGCACGCCCGACGATCAGATCCTCGCGCTCGACGGCAAGGTCACGCTCGACGGCAACGCGGACTTCCGTCAGCCCGGGCACGTGGAGTTCGAGGACAAGGACGCCACCGACCCGCTGGAGCTGAAGGCCAAGGAGAACGACCTCAACTACGTCAAGCTCGACGGTGCGGTCGGCATCATCGGCAACGGCGCCGGTCTGGTCATGTCGACGCTGGACGTCGTCGCCTACGCGGGCGAGAAGCACGGCGGCGTGAAGCCCGCCAACTTCCTCGACATCGGCGGCGGTGCGTCCGCCGAGGTCATGGCTGCCGGCCTGGACGTCATCCTCGGCGACTCGCAGGTGAAGAGCGTGTTCGTCAACGTCTTCGGTGGCATCACCGCCTGCGACGCGGTGGCCAACGGCATCGTCGGCGCGCTGAAGAAGCTGGGCGCCGACGCGAACAAGCCGCTCGTCGTCCGGCTGGACGGCAACAACGTCGAAGAGGGCAGGCGCATCCTCGCCGACGCCAACCATCCCCTGGTGATCCAGGCCGAGACCATGGACGCCGGCGCAGACAAGGCCGCCGAGCTGGCCAACAAGTAAGGGAGCCAACAGATCATGTCGATTTTCCTTAACGCGGACAGCAAGGTCATCGTCCAGGGCATCACCGGCGGCGAGGGCACCAAGCACGCCGCGCTGATGCTCAAGGCAGGCACCCAGGTGGTCGGCGGCGTCAACGCGCGCAAGGCCGGAACTGAGGTGACGCACGTAGATAAAAATGGCAAAGACATCAATTTGCCCGTATTCGCGAGCGTCGCCGAGGCCATCAAGGAGACCGGCGCCGACGTGTCGATCGCCTTCGTGCCGCCGGCCTTCTCCAAGGACGCCATCATCGAGGCCATCGACGCCGAGATCCCGCTGCTTGTCGTCATCACCGAGGGAATCCCGGTGCAGGACAGTGCATATGCATGGGCCTATAACGTCGACAAGGGTGAGAAGACCCGCATCATCGGCCCGAACTGTCCCGGCATCATCACGCCGGGTGAGTCGCTGGTCGGCATCACGCCCAACAACATCACCGGCAAGGGCCCGATCGGCCTGGTGTCGAAGTCGGGCACGCTGACCTACCAGATGATGTACGAGCTGCGCGATCTCGGCTTCTCGACCGCCATCGGCATCGGCGGCGACCCGGTCATCGGCACCACCCACATCGACGCCATCGAGGCGTTCGAGAAGGACCCCGAGACCAAGATCATCGTGATGATCGGCGAGATCGGCGGCGACGCCGAGGAGAAGGCCGCGGCCTACATCAAGGCCAACGTCAGCAAGCCGGTCGTCGGCTATGTCGCGGGCTTCACCGCGCCGGAGGGCAAGACCATGGGCCACGCAGGCGCCATCGTGTCCGATGGTGCGGGCACCGCTGAAGGCAAGAAGGAAGCGCTCGAAGCTGCCGGCGTCAAGGTCGGCAAGACGCCGTCCTCGACCGCTGCGCTGGCCCGGGAGATCCTCGAAAGTCTGTAACCGTTCCTCGAGACTGCGGTCAGATCGCGAATCCTTCGGCGGGATTCACGATCTGGCCGCAGTTTCGTCTGCGGCGGAAGGGCTTCGGATCATGTCGAGGACTACCGATGCCGTGTGCCTGTCGAGTGCATCGAGCGGACTGAACTCCGGCGGAAAGCTGAGTTCACCCGATGCCGCGGCGTGTGCGAGCACACCTGCGGTGGCCGCCCGAGCGTCTGGGGTCAGCGCTGCGAGTACGTGCGGCAGCTGATCGGGCGAAGTGACCGACTCCTGCAGGTTCAGCGTCAAGGCGATGGCGACCAAGGCATCGGCGTCGCGTGCTGGGGGCGACGGAACTCGCACCACGGTCTCTATCCACATCCGCCAGCTGAAGATCTTTTGTGCGTCTGACGCTTGGGCGCGTTCGAGATCGTCGAGGATGTCGTTGAGTTGGCGAAGCGCGATGTCGCCATCGGCCAGCATGGCCGACATGTGTCGCAAGAAGAGTGCAGGCCCCGACGTTCGTCGCTTGCGCACCGCGTCGGACTTCGCGAGCTGGTCGAATCGATCGGGGTCCTCGGTGTCGAGAAAGATGCGGAACGCAAGCAGCGCATCCTCTTCGGCCTCGCTCCACGAGTGGTCGGCGAGCACCGTCAGGCCGTGATGCAGTCGTTGAAGACCGTGGCCGTCGCTCTCGGAGGCTGCCGTCACGGCGCGCGTGATCAATTGTTCGAGACCGTTTGGCGCGGCTCGTCGCTGTGGGCGCTGGTAGGCCGCACACATCACCGACTCCAGGGCGGCCCCGATTCGCGAAATGTCGTTCGCGTCGTCGCCGATCCAGAGCCGCAGACCGGTCAACACGTCATCGGCGTCGCCGGAGACGGCACGTGGCGACCACAGTTCGTCACGTCGTAGGAGTGCCCTTTGCAGGTGTCGCTCAAGTGGTGAATCGGGCTTGGCTTGGGCAAGTTCGGCCATCAACCGCTCTGCCGAATAGAATCCACGCAGGAATTCGACGATGAGCCGCAACGGCTTTCCGCGCTCCTCGCGGTACTGCAGGTGATATCGCAGCAGCGATTCGGTCACGTCGTACCATGACGCACGCTGGTCTCCGTCCCGCGCCTTGGTCGACGTCACCCACCGCGACGCGGCGAGTCGGCCCAGCGCCGTCGCAGCGGACTGATTCGAAACACCCACTGCCGCAGCCAGATCACCAACCGTCTGTGGCTCCCAGCCGCGAGCGAGCTCCACCACCAGGCGCTGTTCGCCAGGTGGCAATTGCCACAGCCGCTGCTGGTAGTAGGGCGCGAGCCGGTCGAGCAGCGCCTCCACCGTCGGAACCAGCGCGTCCAGGGATCGCACGTCGATGCAGTCGGACAGCATGTGCCACAGACGTGGTGACCCGCCGGCCAGGCGGTGGATGACCTGAAGCCGCTCGAGCCCAGTCGGAGAGTCGATGAACTCGGCAAGCTCCATGTCGCCGCGCCGGCGGGCTGCCCGACCGAGCATGGTCGCGCACTCGTCGATGCTCAGCTCGGGGAGCGTCTCCACCATGAACGAGCCGTACCACGGATACGACCTGGACGAGACGCCCGAGAACAGGGCGGGCGCCGTTGCGAAGACCGTTATCTCGGTGGATGTTTCGATCCACGCCCGCAGGCTGCCCTGACCCGTCTCGCCGAGCTCGTCGAAGACCCGGTCGAGGTTCTCGATGGCCAGCAGGATCATGCGGCCTGCGGCGGCTGTCGTGATCGCCTGCTCGATACCCACGGTGTCCTTGTCGCGGCGCATGCCACGCGCCGCCTCGCCGAGTTCGACGTCAATGGTCCGCGCGATCTCGACGAGCAAGTCGAGGTACGACCCGATGGCCAGGGAGTCCTCCGGAATCAGCACGGGCAGTGTGTGTTCGGCAGTTTGTGTATCGGCGAGGCTGCGGTTGACGACGACGTGCAGCGTGTGCGTCTTTCCCCCACCGCGCGGCGCGATGAGCAACGTGTGCGGCCGGGCACCGCCGCTCGCGGCACCTCTGATCCGGTGCACCAGGGTGTCGAACAGCGCTTCGCGGCCCACCGTGTTGGCGTCGAGGTCTTCGGGACCCATCGCCCCGGGGGTGAACGTTGGATGTGCCGTCATCGCCGCATCATTCGCCAGGCGCGTTGCACGAGGGAGGAGGCGAACCGGTCTGCGTCGGCCTCGCGGACGAGGTAGTGGTCCAGTTCGAGTCGTTCGACGAACGAGACCAGTTGGTCACGATCGTCGATCGCGATGCCCTCGCCGCGTAGCAGCATCATCGTGTCATCGATGGTGATGGGGCCATCCGCATACGCGTAGACGTCGAGCACCTTGGCGATGGCAGCCTTGTCGGAGCCGTAGTAGTGGGTCAGCCGGTCCCGGTAGTGCCTGAGGTCCCAAGGGTCGGTGGGATCGGATATCGCCGCCGACACCAGGTCGGGGACCTGGGCGGGTTGGGGGAGCACGCCGGTGGTGCGCCACGACGCCAGCGACGCGGCGACCAGGTGCTGGATGTAGTACGGGATGTGTTCGGCCGCCGCAGCGACGGCGGGAGCGACCAGGTGGGCGTCGGCGGGATTCACTCTGCCGCCGAGCAGCAGGCATTCGGCGAGATACGCGGCGTGGTCGGCGCGGATGGGACCCACGGTGATCTTTTGGATGTCGTTGACGGTGCTCGGGGCGTCCGTCGACACGTGGTGGAATCCGATGGAGCCGGACAACACGGTGGCGACCCTGCCGCCGTGCTCCTGGCGGAACCGACGCAGGGTATGGAGGAAGTTGTCTCCCGCACCCGGCTCACGGCGTTCGAGGTTGCGTGCGAGCACGGTGACTTCGTCGATGAAGAGCACCAATTGACGTCCGTCGGCACGTTCGACCGCTCGGCGGAGCAAGTCGTCGAGTGCCGCCGCCGCGCGTCCGTCCCGCTCGACCTTCAGCGGACCTGCGGTGAGCGTCACCCGCAACTTCGACAGTTCCTGGGCCCAGCCGGGTTCGAGCCTGGCCAGCTCGGCGGCGAGCGCCGCGACGAACTCCTCGTACGTCTCGCGCTCTGCGCTGGTGGCGATCACCATCGCCCCTGCGCGCGCCGCGTTCTGTTGAACGACGCGCGACAGTGACGTCTTGCCATGTCTGCGGTCGCCGACGAGGACCGCACCGCTGTGTGGCAGTGACGCGGCGACCGCTTCGGCGTCGCGGATGCGGCCGACGACGTCGTCGGGGCGGACGATGCCCCCGACGACCAGAGTCATCGGACGTACTGGCCAGCTCATAGACCAAGAGTACGCCGAACGTGATGTACGTCAATAATGTCGTACATCACTATCGGCGTACGACGCGACGACTTTGCTTGATTAGGAACACGTTCTAGTTTTCGATTAGCCTGACGAATCAACACGCGCCAGGAGGTTGTAATGGCTGAGGCAAAGTCCTCGCGCAAGCGCTCGTCCGAAGATCCCCGGACTCCTGTCATCGTCGGCGTCGGCCAGTTCACCGAGCGCATCGACGACCCCGACTACCG
>NZ_JAVRPS010000448.1:0-13237 GCF_032162105.1 Mycobacterium sp.
GCGTGGCCATGAACACCGGTACGTCGGCGGCCAAAGAGGCCGGCAACATGGTGGATCTGGACTCGGACCCCACCAAGCTCATCGAGATCGTCGAGATCGGCAAGCAACTGTTGATCACGCGAGGTGCACTGACCACGTTCTCGATCGCCAACGACATCGCGAAGTACTTCGCGATCATTCCGGCGATGTTCGTGGCGATGTTCCCCGGCCTCGACGTGCTCAACGTGATGCGGTTGCACAGCCCGCAATCGGCGATCCTGTCCGCGGTGATCTTCAACGCGATCATCATCGTCGCGCTGATCCCGCTGTCCCTGCGTGGTGTGCGCTACACCCCGAGCAGTGCCTCGAAACTGTTGAGCCGCAACCTCTACGTCTACGGGCTCGGCGGCATCATCGCGCCGTTCATCGGGATCAAGCTCATCGACCTGGTAGTCCAACTCTTCCCGGGAATGTGAAATGAACCTTTCGAACCTCGTCCGCCAGCACTGGGCGGCGCTACGCGCACTGCTGGTTTTCACCGTCATCGTGGGCATCGGCTATCCGCTGTTCATCTGGCTCGTCGCCCAGATACCCGGCCTGCACGACAAGGCCAATGGATCGATCATCGAGGTGGCCGGAAAGCCGGTGGGCAGCAGCCTGATCGGTCAGCTGTTCACCGATTCCGACGGCAACCCGCTGCCGCAGTACATCCAGAGTCGACCGTCGGCAGCCGGTGACGGCTACGACCCGCTGGCGACCAGCGCGAGCAACCTCGGACCGGAGAGCATCGTCGACACGCCCGCCGATCCCACGCTGCCCGAGGCCAACAACGGGTACAAGGCCAGCCTGCTCACGTTGGTCTGCTCGCGCAGCGCCGCCGTCGGCAAGCTCGAAGGGGTGAACGGAGCGCGTCCGTTCTGCACCGGCGACGGCGTCGGCGCGGTGTTGTCGGTCATCGGCCCCAGGGACGCCCGCGGCAACGTCGTCAACCCGACGAAGGTGGTCAGCGTCAACGAGCCGTGCCAGACGACCAGCACCCCGTTCCTGAACACTTATGAGGGGGTTCGGGTGGAGTGCGCGAAGTTCGGGGACGACTACTCCGTCGGCCAGGTCGTGCCCATCAAGGGCGCCGCTTCGACCGATCCTGCGGTCCCGGCCGATGCGGTCACCGCGAGCGGCAGTGGCCTGGACCCGGACATCTCGGTGGCCTACGCCGACATCCAGGTCAACCGGGTCGCCAAGGCCCGTGGCGTCAGCGCCGACCAGGTCAGGGACGCAGTGCGCGCCAACGAGCGCGGCCGCGACCTCGGCTTCATGGGCGAGCCCCGGGTGAACGTGCTTGCACTCAACCTGGACCTTGACCGGAAGTATCCGGTGAAGAGCTGATCTGACCGGTGGATGATGAGCGTGTGACCGCCCCCGAGTCAAGACCCGATTACAAGCAGAAACGCGGGGAGCTGCGCATCTATCTAGGCGCAGCTCCCGGCGTCGGCAAGACGTACGCGATGCTCGGCGAGGCGCACCGCCGGCTGGAACGCGGCACCGATGTCGTCGCTGCGGTCGTCGAGACACACGGCAGGAAGAAGACCGCGGAGCTGCTCACGGGTATCGAGCTCATCCCACCCCGCTTCATCGACTACCGAGGCAGCAGCTTTCCCGAGCTCGACGTTCCCGCGGTGCTGGCGCGCCAACCGCAGGTGGTGCTCGTCGACGAGCTCGCGCACACCAACACTCCCGGCAGCAAGAATCCCAAACGCTGGCAGGACATCGAGGAGCTGCTTGACGCAGGCATCACCGTGATATCGACGGTCAACGTTCAGCACCTGGAAAGTCTGAATGACGTTGTCGCGCAGATCACCGGCATCGAACAGCAGGAGACGGTGCCAGACGAAGTCGTCCGCGCAGCCGCACAGATCGAGCTGGTCGACATCACGCCGGAAGCGTTGCGCCGCAGGCTTTCGCACGGAAATGTCTACGCCCCCGAGCGCATCGACGCCGCGCTGACGAACTACTTCCGACGTGGCAACCTCACGGCACTGCGCGAGATTGCCTTGCTGTGGCTCGCCGATCAGGTGGACGCCGCGCTGGCCAAGTATCGCGCCGACAACAAGATCACCGACACCTGGGAGGCCCGCGAGCGAGTGGTGGTCGCCGTGACCGGCGGGCCAGAGTCCGAAACGCTGGTACGCCGAGGCTCCCGTATCGCATCGAGGTCCGGCGCAGAGCTGATGGTGGTCCATGTCGTTCGGGGCGACGGACTTTCGGGCCTCTCGGCGCCGCAGATGGGCAAGGTGCGCGAGCTGGCCCACAGCCTGGGCGCGACGTTGCACACGGTGGTCGGCGACGACGTCCCCGCGGCGCTGCTGGATTTCGCGCGGGACATGAATGCGACCCAGCTGGTTCTCGGCACCTCACGCAGGTCGCGGTGGGCACGAATCTTCGAGGAAGGCATCGGCGCGGCTACGGTGCAGAATTCGGCGAAGATCGACGTCCACATGGTGACGCACGAGGCGGCCAGCGGAGGGTTCTCGCTCTCGTCGTTGTCCCCTCGCCATCGGCACCTGGTGTCCTGGCTGGCCGCCCTGATAGTTCCGTCCGTCATCTGCGCACTGATCGTGTTCGTGCTCGACCCGTTTCTCGGCACCGGCGGTGAGAGCGCGCTGTTCGTCATCGGGGTGCTGATCGTCGCACTGCTCGGCGGCGTGGCCCCCGCCGCACTCTCGGCGTTGCTCTCCGGGCTGCTGCTCAACTACTTCCTGGTCGCTCCTCGATACAGCTTCACCATCGCCGAGCCCGACAGCGCCGTCACCGTCGTGGTGCTGCTGGCGGTGGCCGTGGCCGTGGCGGCGCTGGTCGACGGCGCGGCGAGCCGGACCAGGGAGGCCAGGCGCGCGTCGCAAGAAGCCGAACTCCTCGCGCTGTTCGCCGGGTCGGTGCTGCGCGGCGCCGATCTGGACACGCTGCTGGAGCGGGTCCGGGAAACCTACTCCCAGCGCGCGGTCAGCCTGCTCCGCGACGGCCACGGAGTCATCGCTTGCGTCGGCAATGACCCTTGCGTTGACGTCGACACGGCTGATACCGCCATCGAGGTCGGTGACGACGAATTCTGGATGCTGTTGTCGGGCAAGAAACTCGCCGCAAGGGACCGCAGGGTGCTTGGGGCGGTCGCCATGCAGGCGGCAGGGCTGGTCAAGCAGCGGGAGTTGACCGAAGAGGCAGGCAAGGCCGAAGGGATTGCGCAGGCCGACGAATTGCGCCGCGCACTGCTTTCGGCGGTCAGCCACGACCTGCGCACGCCGCTGGCCGGCGCGAAGGCCGCGGTGTCCAGCCTGCGCAGCGACGACGTCGGCTTCTCCCCCGAGGACACTGCGGAGCTGTTGGCAACCGTCGAGGAGTCGATCGACCAGCTGACCGCACTGGTGGGGAATCTGCTCGACTCGTCGCGGTTGGCGGCAGGAGTGGTCCGGCCAGAACTGCGCCGGACGTACCTGGAGGAAACGGTGCAGCGTGCGCTCCTCGGAATCAGCAAGGGAGCCACCGGGTTTGGCTCAGCGGGTCGGAGCGACGCGACGTGGGGAAGGCCGCCGCCGGGCCTCGACAGGGCCAAGGTCGAGGTCGGCGATGCCGTGGTGATGGCCGACAGCGGTCTACTGGAACGCGTGCTCGCCAACTTGATCGACAACGCGCTGCGTTATGCCCCGAACAGCGTGGTACGGGTCAACGCGGGCCGAGTGGGCGATCGGGTCCTGATCGCGGTAATCGACGAAGGGCCGGGCATACCGCGCGGCACCGAGGAGCAACTGTTCGAACCCTTCCAGCGCGGCGGCGACAGGGACAATAGCAGCGGCGTCGGCCTCGGTCTGTCCGTCGCGAAGGGATTCGTGGAGGCGATGGGAGGCACCGTCATCGCCACCGACACCCCGGGAGGGGGGTTGACCATCGAAATCGATCTGGCCGCACCTCCGAAGGATGAGCAGGCATGACCTCGCCGAAGCCGACCGCGCCGAAGACCACCGCGCCGAAGACCACCGCGCCGAAGACAAAGGTCCTCGTCATCGACGACGAACCGCAGATCCTGCGGGCGTTGCGAATCAACCTGTCCGTACGTGGATATGAGGTCACCACGGCCGCGACCGGCGGTTCCGCGCTGCGCGCCGCCGCCGAGCACAAGCCCGACGTCGTCGTCCTGGACCTCGGCCTGCCCGACATGTCCGGAATCGAAGTGCTGCAGGGCCTGCGCGGCTGGCTGACCGCCCCCGTGATCGTGTTGTCCGCCCGCACCGACTCTGCGGACAAGGTCGGCGCCTTGGATGCCGGCGCCGACGACTACGTGACGAAACCGTTCGGGATGGATGAGTTCCTCGCACGGCTGCGGGCCGCGGTCCGGCGGGCGGCCGCCGCGTCCGACACCGATGAACCCGTGGTCGAAACATCCTCGTTCACCGTGGATTTGGCCGCCAAGAAGGTGACCAAGAACGGGTCGGAGGTGCACCTCACGCCCACCGAGTGGGGCATGCTGGAGATGCTGGTCCGCAACCGCGGCAAGCTGGTCGGCCGCGAGGAATTGCTCAAGGAGGTGTGGGGTCCGGCATACGCCAAGGAGACCCACTACCTACGGGTGTACCTGGCGCAGTTGAGACGCAAGCTGGAGGACGACCCGTCGCACCCGGTCCACTTGTTGACCGAGGCGGGCATGGGTTACCGCTTCCAGGAGTAATCACCGAGCTTCGAACATCGCCATCCACACCGAGAAGCGGGACAACGTCTCGACTGTCAGACGGCCGAGATATGTGTGTCGATAGAGCGCATCGGTGGGCGCCTCTACGTCCCAACTCCCGCCTTCAGTCCTGGTCACCAGACCGTAGGCGGCAACGACCTTCAACGCCACCACCAATCCGCGCCGGCCGGCGGGGACTCTCGAACCGATCTCTGCGACGCTCATAGGCCCCCACCGGAGCGCGTCCAACACCTCGATGACGTGCGGGTGGCTCACGACATCACGCAGGTCCGGCACCGAGTTCGGTTCGCCGTTGCCCATCGACGCCGGGCTTGCCAAGTCGCGCATTCGCCGCACGCTAGAAGCCAGGCCGAGCCGACGCATCGGGACTTATGGAATCCATACGTCGGCTAGCTGGACTTTTACGGAATCTATACACCCCACAACGCGCCATCCATCACCGATGGAAACTAGGCTCCCGACCGTGTCGTCACCGACGTCAGTGCTGAAACGCTTGGTGGTCGGGCGGCCGTTCCGCAGCGACCGACTGGGCCACACCCTGCTTCCCAAACGGATTGCATTGCCCATCTTCGCGAGCGACCCGTTGTCTTCGGTCGCCTATGCGACGCAGGAAATCCTGCTGATGCTGACTCTCGGCGGACTGGCCTACCTGTACTTGACACCGTGGCTCGCCGGGGCGGTGGTGCTGCTGCTGGCCGTGGTGGTGTTGTCCTATCGCCAGGTGGTGCAGGCGTATCCCAGCGGTGGCGGCTCCTACGAGGTGGCCTCGACGAACCTGGGCCCGCGGGCCGGACTGGTGGTGGCGGCCGCGCTGCTCGTGGACTATGTGATGACGGTGGCCGTCTCGGTAGCCGCGGGAGTCGACAACATCATCTCGGCGATACCCGAGATGAATCCGTATCGGGTCGCTGTCGACATCGGCTTCATCGTGTTGTTGACCGCGATGAATCTTCGCGGGGTGCGCGAATCCGGGCGGGCGTTCGCCGTGCCGACCTATGCGTTCATCGTCGGCGTGATGCTGATGGTTGGAATCGGCTTGTTCCGAGCGCTTCTCGGTGACGCACCGCAGGCCGAGAGCGCAAGTTACGGTATCCGCGCCGAGCACGTGGGGCTCAGTGGGCTGGCAATCGCCCTGCTGGCACTGCGCGCCTTCGCCTCCGGTTGCACCGCACTCACCGGTGTGGAGGCCATTTCCAACGGCGTGCCCGCGTTTCGAAAGCCCAAGGCTCTCAACGCTGCCCGGACGATGACGGCCATGGGCGCCCTGGCGATCACGATGTTCGCCGGGGTGACCGCGCTCGCGTTGGTTTCGCACACCCGGGTCGTCGAGAACACGTGCGACCTGATCGGCTTCACCGGCGATTGCAACCGCGATCCGCAACGCACGGTGATCGCCCAGATCGCCGCTGCCGTGTTCGGCAACAACAGCCTGATGTTCTTCTTCATGCAGGCCGCGACGGCGCTGATCCTGATCCTCGCGGCGAATACCGCCTACAACGGGTTCCCTCTGCTCAGCTCGATCCTCGCCAGGGACCGCTACCTGCCCAGGCAACTCCATAGCCGCGGGGACCGGCTGGCGTACTCGAACGGCATCATCCTGCTCGCCGCGATGGCCGGAGTCTTGATCTACGCGTTCGACGGGTCGACGACCCGCCTGATCCAGCTCTACATCCTCGGAGTGTTCACCTCCTTCACCCTGTGCCAAATCGGCATGGTGGTGCATTGGAATCGGCAGTTGGCCGTTGCCGTCGTGCCGGTGGAACGGCGGCACATCCACCGCGCGCGGGCCATCAACGCATTCGGCGCCTGTTTCACCGGTGTCGTGTTGGTCGTGGTCATGGTCACCAAGTTCACCCATGGTGCCTACCTGGTGGTCATCGCGATCCCGGTGCTCTGTGTCCTGATGCAGGGAATCCACCGGCACTACGCAGCCGTTCGCGCCGAGCTTCGTGCTGACATGGACGATGACCGTGTGCTGCCGAGCAGGGTGCACGCGATCGTGCTGATCTCGAGCTGGCACAAGGCAACTCAGCGCGCGATGATGTTCGCCAAGGCGACGCGGCCGGACACACTTACCGCGCTCACCGTGAACGTCGACGACGATGACACCAGGGCCGTTCTGCAGGAGTGGAAAGAGCTGGAGATCGACGTTCCGCTCCTGGTCATCGAGTCGCCCTACCGGGAGATCACCCGGCCCGTCGTCGACTACGTGAAGAAGTTGCGAAAGAACCAGCCCCGCGACGTGGTCAACGTCTATATCCCCGAATACGTGGTCGGCCGATGGTGGGAGAACCTGCTGCACAACCAGAGTTCACTGCGACTCAAGGGACGGTTGTTGTTCGAGCCGGACGTCATGGTCACCAGCGTGCCCTGGCAATTGCACTCATCGGAGCGCCTCGACCTCGCCCGGGTCGAGCACAGCCCTGGCGACATCCGAAGTGGCATCGACAAGTGAGTTAGGGGCCGGGTTTCACTGCCTGCAGGGTGTAGGTCAGCGGCATTCGGTCCCGCCCTTGAGCGAGGATGAATTCCTCGTCGAAGTCAGGGCTCGGAATCATCAACCCTTCCAACGGGTTCCACGGCACCTCCCGATGCTCCTCCAGCGCGGTGACGGCCAGTCCGGCCGCGGTGAGCGCGGAGAAGATCTCGCCGAGACCGTGGTTGAAGATGACGGACTCGGGCGCGGAGACGGCGCCGGAGCCGGCGTAGCTGTCGTGTTCGACGAACACCGTTCCCTCCGTCTCGAAGTACGGGTACTCCATCACCAGCACACCGTCGGGTCTTGGATCGGACATCCCCCACAGCACGGGGTGGCCCTCCCTGATGAACAGCCGGCCCCCCGGCCTCAGCAGGCCGGCGACCACATCGGCCCAGCGCCGGATGTGTGGCAGCCAGCAGATCGCGCCTATCCCCGTGTAGACGAGGTCGGCGCTCTCGGCGCCGATTACCCCCACCGCGTCGTCCACGTCGGCCTCGACGAAAGCTACGTCGGCGTTGGCTCGGCGGGCCAATGCCCGGGCTGCGTCCAGTGCGGCAGGCGAGAAGTCCAATCCGGTGACCGAGCGGGCGCCCAGCCGGGCGAGCGACACCGTGTCGGTGCCGATGTGGCACTGCAGGTGCACGACGTCGCGATTGTCCAGTCGCCCGAGCCGCGGCAGGTCGTAACGCACCACGGCCGACAGGTGTTCGGGGTCGTCGAAGGCGGCGAGGTCGTACCCGTCGGGCGCGGTGTGCAGCGGCACCCGTGATTCCCAGTTCGCCAGGTTGATGCTGCGCCAGTCGTCGGTCATGACCTGATTCTCACAGGTTCGGCCGCCACGTCACTTCCTCTACGTGAACAGTCCGCGCAAGCGCGGCTCCAGCAAAGGTGCCCGAAATCCGGCGCGTCAGGGGACCTTTACGTCTGTTCGCGGGAGGCGGTTTCGTCGGCCAGGGCGATCAGCTTCGCGCGCACCAGGTCCGGCCGCTCGTCGATGACGAAGTGGCTGGCGTCCACTGTCTCCAACGTGTAGTCGTCGGCGTTGGCCGTCTCTGCCGCCACCCAGGACGGATGGACGGCTGCGTCGCCCAACCCGAACAGTGCGCGAATCGGCACCGTGGCTCGTCGCGTCTCGGGATTCCTTGCACTCTGCGGTATTTCCCGCGTCACGAACGTGCGATAGGTGTCTCGGCTCGCCCGCGCACACACTGGGTCGCGGAATCGGTCAGCGAACACGCGTGCTGTCTCGGGATCGAGGTTGGACCCGATGCCGAAGATCATCTTGTCCACGAACCTCGTGCGCTGCTGTACCCATACCCCGACCGTCGCAAGCGGTATCTGGTAGCCGAAGCGCCAAAGCCGGGGCAGCACGTTTCGCGCGGTAATCCACGGATGCGCCATGTTCAGCGCGAGGAAGCCGTCGAACCTCGCCGGCGCCCGAAGGACCATCCGGTAACCGACGAAGGCGCCCCAGTCATGCCCGACGAGCAGGACCCGATCCAGACCAAGCGCGTCCATCAACGCCAGCACGTCGCTGGCGACGTCCTCCTTGGCCCACTTGTGTGGGGGCGGCCCGGACCACCCATACCCTGGCAGGTCTGGGGCGATGATCCGCAGCCCTGGCGGCGGGTCGGCCAGCAGGTCCCGGTAGGCCCAGTGGTGTTGCGGCCAGCCGTGCAGCGCGATCACGGGCCGGCCGTCCTCGGGCCCCGCCTCGGTGACGTGGAACCGCACCCCGCGCGCCTCGACGAACGACCGGCGCACGCCCGCGATGGCGGGCGGCTCGCTTGTTGACGTTTTGTCAGTAACCATGACCGAACTATAGAAACCCGGCGAAGGGCCAGACAAGACCGGCCCGCGCGCTACCGTGCCGGTATGGCCGGGTATCGGGAAGTGTTCGACGCCAGCATCAAAGACCCGAGCGCGTTCTGGGCCGACGCCGCCCGGGCCGTGACGTGGATCCGCGAGCCCCAACGCATCCTCGACGACTCCAATCCCCCGTTCTACCGGTGGTTCCCCGACGCGCAGCTCAACACCTGCGCCAATGCGCTGGACCGGCACGTCGCCTCGGGGCGGGGAGACCAGGCGGCGCTGATCTACGACTCGCCCGTCACCGACACCAAGCGCACCTACACCTACCGCGAACTGCTCGACGTGACCGCGCGGTTCGCCGGCGTGCTGCGCAGCCTCGGGGTCGACAAGGGCGACCGCGTGGTGATCTACATGCCGATGGTGCCCGAGGCGGTCGTCGCCATGCTGGCCTGCGCGCGGCTGGGCGCCGTGCACTCCGTGGTGTTCGGCGGTTTCGCCGCGCCCGAACTCGCGGCACGCATCGACGACGCCCGCCCGGTCGTCGTCGTGTCCGCGTCGTGCGGGATCGAGCCGACCCGCACCGTCGACTACAAGCCGATGCTCGACGCGGCGCTCGACATCGCCGAGCACACCACTCCACACTGCGTCATCGTGCAGCGCGAACAGCGCCCGTGCGCGTTGGTGGCCGGCAGGGACGTCGACTGGGACGAGGCGGTCGCCGCCGCCGAGCCGGTCGACCCCGTCCCGGTCGCCGCGACCGATCCGCTCTACGTGCTGTACACGTCGGGCACCACCGGCAAGCCGAAGGGGATCGTCCGCGACAACGGCGGGCACGCCGTGGCGCTGCTGTGGACGATGCGGCACGTCTACGACACGAATCCCGGCGAAGTGTATTGGGCCGCTTCAGATGTCGGCTGGGTGGTTGGCCACTCCTACATCGTCTACGGGCCGCTGCTGCTGGGGGCCACGACCGTGCTCTACGAGGGCAAACCCGTCGGCACCCCCGACGCCGGAGCGTTCTGGCGGGTGGCCGCCGAGCACGGCGTGACGACGTTGTTCACCGCCCCGACAGCGATGCGCGCCATCAAGAAGGAGGACCCCGACGGCGCGCACGTGGGCCGCCACGACCTATCCGCGCTGCGCTACCTGTTCCAGGCCGGCGAGCGACTCGACCCCGGCACCTACCACTGGGCGACCCTGCTACTCGGCATCCCCGTGATCGACCACTGGTGGCAGACCGAGACCGGATGGTCGATCGCCGCCGACCCGATGGGCATCGAGGCGCTGCCGGTGAAGCCGGGCTCGGCGACGGTGCCGATGCCGGGCTACGACGTCCGCGTCCTGCGTCCGGACGGCACCGAGTGCGACGCGGGCGAGGAGGGCGCGATCTGCGTGAAGTTGCCGCTGCCGCCAGGCACGTTGCCGACGCTGTGGGGCGCCGACGACCGCTACGTGGCTTCCTACCTCTCGGCCTTCCCCGGCTACTACCTGTCCGGCGACGGCGGCTACGTCGACGATGACGGCTACCTGTTCGTGATGGGTCGCACCGACGACGTCATCAACATCGCGGGCCACCGGCTGTCCACCGGCGCGGTCGAGGCGGTGCTGGCCAACCACCCCGCAGTCGCCGAATGCGCGGTGATCGGCGTGGCCGACGACATCAAGGGCCAGGTGCCGCGGGGATTCGTGGTGCTCAAGGCAGGTGCCTCCGCGGACGACCTGGTCGACGAACTGGTCGCGGCCGTGCGGCAGAACATCGGCGCGGTGGCCAGCCTGAAGCGGGTCGACGTGGTCGCCGCGCTGCCCAAGACCCGGTCGGGCAAGATCCTGCGCAAGACGATGCGTGGCATCGCCGACGGCCGCGACGAACCGCCACCCTCGACGATCGAGGACGTCGCGGTCCTCGACGCGCTGAAGCCCGTGCTGCAGTCCTGACCGCGTGCCCGGTTCCGCCGGAACGGTTCCCACTCAGCATGATCCGAACTATTGTGAATTGGCCATATGTTGATGTGTGTCTGAGCCAGCAGAGGAACTCCAATGCGCGTTTCAGAGGTCAAGGCAGGGTCGGGTTGCACGTGTCATTGCAATGCGTGCGATGGCGGTCACCACTGCGGAAACCCGCCCAACTGCAACGTCCGCAAGTAACCGCTACGCCGAACGTACGGGTGTTGTACAGATCGCCCGAGTAGGGCCGTAAACACTCGTACTTTCGGCGAACCGGAGCGGTGACGCTAGGCGATCGACAGGGCGATGCCGTCGAGGATGTCGTGCTCGCTGACGACGAGTTCGTCGATCCCCGCACGGTTGCCCAGCTCGCGCGCCAACTCCTCGACGACGATCGCGCCGCCGCCGATCACGTCGACGCGTCCCTCGTGCATCGGGCCGAGCGCGGCGCGTTGCTTGCGCGTCATCGCGATCAGGTCGTCACACACCGTCAGTAGTTCGTCGAATCCCACCCGGGACAGGTGGATCGCGTCGGCGTCATAGGTCACCATCCCCTGAGCCAGTGCCGACAGCGTCGTCATGGTGCCCGCCACGCCCACCCATGTCCGGGCGCCCTCGACGGGTACCGCCCGTAGCGCCTGAGACAGCCCGTCGCGCACCACGATTCGAGCCGCCTCGATCTCCGCGGCGGTCGGCGGGTCCGAATGCAGGCAGCGTTCGGTGAGTCGCACGCACCCGATGTCGGCGGAGAAACTGGCCGTCACTCCAGTGACGTCAGGGCGGTCGCCCACCACCACCTCGGTCGAGCCGCCGCCCAGATCCACTACGACGAAAGGCGCTGCGGAGGAATCCAATTCGCCGACCGCACCGATGAAGGACAGGGCCGCCTCCTCGGTACCGGTGATCACCTCGGCCACCGCGCCCGGCACCACCGCGCCGAGCAGTTCGGCCGTCATCGCGAAGAACTCCTCGCGGTTGCCCACATCCCGCGCCGCTGACGTCGCGACCATCCGCACCCTCTCGACACCGTGGGTCCGCAGCTCGTCGGCGTAGTCCGCGAGCGCCACGCGGGTGCGAACCAGCGCTGCTGGCGCGAATTGCCCTGTGGCGTCGACTCCTTCGCCCAGCCGGACGATGCGCATCTCGCGGTGCACGTCGTGCAGCCGGCCTCCATTACTTTCTGGGTCCACGTCGGCGATCAACAACCGGATCGAATTGGTTCCGCAGTCGATCGCACCGACCCGTTTTGCTCCTCGCGTGCGCGGCACCCGCTTTGCTCCTCGCGTGCGCGGCACTCTCACGTCCAGCTCCCCACATCCAGGATTCCCGCCATCGCCGGCTCGATAGCCAGCACGGCCAACGCTTCATCGCCGAGGGGGTTGACCCCGCGGCCCTTCGCCAGCGAATGCGCCATCAGCACGTGCAGGCACTTGACCCGGTCGGGCATGCCGCCGCCGGTGAACGTGGTGCCCAGTGGCTCGATGGCATCCCGTTCCGACAGATACGACTCGTGCGCCCGGCGATATGCGGCGGCCAGGTCCTCGTCGGCCTGCAGACGTTCGGTCATGTCCCGCATCAGCCCCGAGGACTCCAGCCGGCTCGCGGCGGCCGTCAACGCCGGGTGGGTCAGGTAGTACAACGTCGGGAACGGTGTGCCGTCGGGTAGTCGCGGCGCGGTCTTGACGACTCCCGGCTCACCGTTCGGGCAGCGGTAGGCGATCTCCAGGACACCGCGGGGCTCGCGGCCCAGCTGCCGCGCGACGGCGTCCAGATCGGCGTGGTCAACCACCGGGAGGCGGAGCGGGTGGGGGCGGAACGGCGGGGTCGACGGGCGCGGGCACGGGAAGCGCGGGACCGTGCGGCGCATCGGCGATGGTGTGCCACAGCGAGGTGTACCACGGTTGGCCACTGGGTGGCGCCGCGGCGTTCGTGCCCGGCAACGCTTCCGGTTCGCCCGTCGCGGGTAGCTGCACCTGGTAGGGAATCTCACCAGGCATCACGAACCCGAGCCGTTCGCGCGCCTGGGCGGCGATGTACACCGGATCGCCGAGCTTGACCTTCTGCTGTTCGAGATCGTCGATCTGGGAACGCAACTGGGCCTGGGCGACCTGCAGTTGCTTCATCTCGGTCCGCTGCGCGAAATAGGTGCGCACCGGTCCGGCGATCGTCAGGGTCAGCACGCAGATCACCGCGGCCAGGATCGCCGCCCGCCGGGCAGCCGAACCCAACCGCTGTTCGGACTGCTGCTCGGCGGCCTCGGCGATCGCCTGCCTGATGGGTTCGAC
>NZ_JAVRPS010000449.1:0-28214 GCF_032162105.1 Mycobacterium sp.
GGCCGATCACCGCCGTCAGCGTGCCAGGCCGCGCGGAGAGCGAAACGCGGTCCAGTAGCGTGACGGCGCCCTCGACCGTCAGGCTGACGCCGCGTACCTCGAGGCCACCGGTCTTGGTGGCGGGTTCGGCGCGGCGGACGAGATCGCCTCCTGCATAGACGAAGTCGACGTTGCCGATCGTGACGACGTCGTCCTCCTCAAGCACCGCGTCCTTGACGGGTTCGCCGTTGACGAAGGTGCCATTGGCGCTGGCGGCGTCCTGTATCCGCACGCCCTGCGGCGTCGGCACCAACGTTGCGTGGTGGCCGGAGGCCAGGACGTCTGGAATGACGACGTCGTTGTCGAACGCGCGGCCGATGCGCGTCAACACGCGGGTTTCGGGTTCGTCCTGCCGTTGCAGCAGCGACGTCGGCTGATCGTCCGGCCGCGGGACAGGTCCGAGTTCGAACGTCAGCCGCGGACCGTCGGGGTTGCCGATGTGGATGTTCACCCCGTCGCGAATGTCCACCGAACGCACCCGCTGGTGTCCGACGAACATCCCGTTGAAGCTTTGGTTGTCGATCGCGACCCAGTGCCCGTCGAGGTAGCGCAGCACGACGTGGGATCGGGAGACCCCAGGGTGCGGGATGCGCACGTCGGCACGGACATCGCGCCCGATGACCACGTCGCGGCCCGGCGCGAACGTGCGCTGCCATCCACCGGAGCCAACGGTGATCGTGGGCGGCAGCGGCCGGCTCATCTCGACAACCATATCGGTTGGTGACACCAGATCGTGCTCAAGAAACGAGTGCATATCGGTCCACGCTCTCCGGAAGGCGGTTGTCCCGCAAGGCCATTACCTGCGCCCGCA
Organism: Mycobacterium sp.; assembly: GCF_032162105.1. Classification (GTDB taxonomy): domain Bacteria; phylum Actinomycetota; class Actinomycetes; order Mycobacteriales; family Mycobacteriaceae; genus Mycobacterium. The sequence goes on from NZ_JAVRPS010000449.1 coordinate 851, forward strand.
GCTGCGGTGCCGAGGTGCTGGCCGGGTCGACGGGATCGCCGATGTGGACCTGCATCGGGGCGGGGGAGTAGCGACCGTCCTTTGGCAGCACATCGGCGGTACCGAGGACTGCGACGGGAACGATCGGCACCCCGCAGTCACGCGCCAACCGCAAGGCGCCGGAACGGAATTCGCCGATGGTTCCGTTCGTCGAGCGGGTCCCCTCCGGGTAGACGACCACGGTGCGGCCGGCCTTCAGCGCCGGGCGGACCGCGGCGAGCAGTGCAGCGTAGCCGCCGTCGCCCGACCGCCGCACCGGCAGGATGCCGGCCAGCGAGGTGGCCACGAAACGGCGCACTGGAACGTCGAACCAGTAGTCGGCCGCCGCGCCGAACACCGGCTGCGCCGAGGGTGGGAGCGCCGCCAGCAGCGCCGCGGTGTCGGCATGCGAGGCATGGTTGGCCACGACGATGCAGCCACCCGAGACGCGCCACCGGCCGGTCACGGTCAGCCCACCAGAGACTGCGCACACCACCCGCCACAGCCGATGCCGCAGCACACTCGCGATTCGGGTCGTGGTCATGCTGCCACCCCGATCATCGGCCGGGTCACGGCATTCAGGGGTTGTGTCACGGCGTCGAAGTACTCGACCACGACGACTCGCTGCGGCTCGCGCTGCGTGTCGTGTTTGTGCGCCGCCAACTCGCGACGCGCGGCGCGCAGCCGTAGCACGGTGGTGATCAGCGAACCGTTCACCAGCTGCGTCAGGACGATCGGCATGATGACCGGGAATGCCGTCGCCAGCGCGATGAAGAGGCACCGTTCGGTCTTGCCCAGTGGGCCGCCATTGCGTCGCGTCGCGCCTGCGGCCGCGGCGGCCAGCGAGGCGAACGTGGGCAGCGTCGCGGCCAGCGCGGCCAGCAGAACCTGGAGCACCGGCCAGGACAGCCAATGCGTCCCGGGGCCATGCAGCCGAGCCGCGAATACGGCCAGCCCGGCGAAGGTCAGCATGTCCGAGATGCGGTCGCCGATTTCGTTGAGGACGAAGCCCCACGGCCTACTCACACCGCGGGCGCGGGCGACTGCGCCGTCGAGGTTGGCGCCTGCCAGCCGCAGCACGAGGAACAGCACCGCCAGCGGCCAGATCCCGAAGGCGATGGCCGCTCCGGCCGCTCCGGCCGCCACGACCCCGGCCGCGGTGAACACGTCCGGTGACACGTTCCGTGTCACGGCGACGTTGACGATCGGCGTCAGTCGGCCGGTGAACCACGGCTTCAGCGCGTAGAGGCCATTCATCTGCGCGCGCATGGGGGTTGTCGGGAGGGAAGACTCGAGAGTCGCGACGGTGTTGTTCATGATTGGCTCCTTTCGTGCTGTAGGCCCTTGGTGGCCGGTCACGAAAAGATTGCAGCGGAGCGCTTGGCGGATTCTTGGGGGAGCTCGTCGGCCGGATGGACCGGCCTGAATCCCCATGATTCGGCGGCGTGATGCCATCGACGCGGCGCGCTGTTGCCACAGCTCACAGCGGCTAGCACGCCGGTTCGAGTGGTGGTGCCGAGGTCGTCGGGTTCACCGACGTCGTAGCGGCCTCCCGGGGCCGATGACGATGGCGGCTATACGCCGAGCGCAGGTCCGATCGTCGTGTTCCAGGATTCCTGCATCTCCGACTCGAAGAGGCCCCACGAGTGGGAGCCCTGGGGCCGCACGACGTAGGTGACCGGCACTCCGGCAGCCGCTGCGGCATCGGCGAACTGCCTGGTGCTGTCGGCGACGATCCCCTCGATGAAGCCGCCGGTGAAGTTGTTGGCGCCGGGGGGCAGCTTGTCGACGTCGCCCTGGCCGCCGCCGGAGGCACCGACCCAGACGGCGACCCCCTTGAGCCTCGCGACGTTCAACGACGGGTCGTGTTGCACCCACAACGGGCCGCCTGGCGGACCCCACATGTCGGCGGCGTTTGCGCCGCCACCGCTGAGCGTCAGCGATACGTTCTGGGCGCCAGAGTTCGGGGTCAGGAAACCGCTGTAGGAGCCGACGGCCCGATAGAGCCCCGGCGCCTGAATGGCGTAATCGACGGCGGTGCCGCCCGTGCTCGACAAGCCGCCGACCGCGTTCCTGCCATTGGTCTTGTACTGCGCATTGATCAGCGGCGGCAATTCTTGCGTCATGTAGGTCTGGTACTGCCTGCTCGCGTCGTTGACCCAGTTGGTGAACCAGCTGAACTGGCCACCGAGGGGCGAGACGACGTTGACGTTCTTGTTGCCGAAGAAGCCCTGCAGGTCGGTGAACCCAAACCAGCTCTTGGTGCCCGGCGCGAAGTTCCCACCCGGGTCGAGGTTGTCGCCGCCGTCGATGCCGGGCAGCAGATAGAACGTGGGCGCACCCGACCTGGGGGCCTTGAAGACGTCGTTGACGACGACCTTGTTCATCGACGGCGAGAACACCGAGACCTTGTCCCAACGGTCGTTGACGTGTTCGATGCCGGTGATGCTTGCGCCGCCCGGTGGGTCGGCGGCAGCGACCGGAATCGCGAGCAATGGAACCACCGCAATCAACGCAACGGCAAGGACGCGGAGACGACGCACCAGTCGGGTCACCGGCTGATTATGCGGTCCAGGTCACATCTCGGCAACCTTCTTGGCTCGCAAGGCCGTACGTGTCTTTCTGTAAAGGCGCCCACGTGCGGCTAGCGCGGACGGAATCAAGATTTCCACCCACACCACGGTCACGGTTGGCGTATTCTTTCTGGCCGCGTTCGACCAACACCGCGAAGCATCCGGCGCTAATCGCCTGTGCGCGTGAATGTTTCGTCGTACTCCAGGTTCACCGCGCAGGTCCCGGTCTGTACCCACGTACCGTGTCCGCTCAGCTGCTGGATCGGATCCTGCGGTGGTTGCGGCAGCGGAAACTGCGCGTCGGCCGTCAGAGTCGACAGGTCACCGTTCGGGCATGGACCTTCTGTTCGATCGGTCGAGATCCATTTCCCGCCGTCGAACACCAGTGGGATGTCACCGGATACGACGGAGAAGTAGCTCATGCACCGATCCCCGGTGCGCAGACAGTCGGTAGTGACGGATGAATCTGCCTCCAGTAGCGGGAGCCCCTTCATCGTGAAGGTCCGGGTGAGGTGGTACCGGCCACGTAGCGCTTCGGCCGGCGACACCACTCGCGGCGGTAGGTCGGCAGCGTCGGACGGGGTGTAGAAATCGGCGTCGACGTCGACATCTCCTGTGTGGGTGAAGGTCACGGTCCGCTTTTCCGCGCATAGATTGCTGGTGGTCCTGGTGTGTTCGCCGGTGAGGGTGCCGTCGGGACGTGGTTGCAGCCTGAACACCTGCCAGGTCTCGGCGGGACCACCCTTGCATTGCCCCGGTGCGACTTCTACCGACAACCACTGGTCGCCGACTTCGCCGAACACCATCGTCGACGCGAATGCCGTGTCCCCCTTCATCTTCGACGCAGTCGCCACACACCCAGCGGAGTTGCACACCGAGCGGACGGCGTACGTGCCGATCGAGGGTGCCGTGCCGGGAGTGGTCGCGCCGTCGAGCCCCGTCGCCGGACCGAACTCGGCCCGATAGATCCCGGTGAAGGGACCCGTGTTGGGTGCCGGGGCAGCGGTACTGGGCGACGCCACAGCGGTATTGGACGACCGATCCGTCGCGCTCGGATCGTCGTGCCGCGAGAGCTGCCCGGCGGCGAAGACCCCACCAGCGATCAGCAGCGCGACACCCACGACCGCGCCGATCAGGACGCTCCGACGCCGCCCCGACCCATTCCCCACCGGAGGTCCCGGTGGCGAAGGCGGCAGCGGGAGTGCACCGACGTGCGCGGGTGCGGTCGGTGCGTCGCTGCTGGATTGCCATGGCTGGGTGTGGGCGGGATCGGGCGAGAACGGTGCTCCAGGACCGAGCTGGTTCGGGAGCGCGGGTGGAATCGGATTCGCCGGCGCAGCGATGGCCCGTTGCGCCGCGACGGCGAGATCGACGGTGCTGGCGTGGCGGTCGGTGGGTTGTTTGGCCAGGCCGGTGGCGATCACCTCATCCATCGCCATCGGAACCGTGTCGCGGTCCTGCGACGGTCTCGGCGGCGGCGCGACCATGTGGCCCACCGCGACCTGCTCGAGGGTGTCGCCCGGGAACGGCACCTTGCCGGTCAGGCATTGAAAGAGCACACACGCCAAGGCGTAGATGTCGGAGCTCGGATGAATCTCCCCCGACTTGAACCGCTCGGGCGCCATGTACGCCCACGTACCGATGGTGGTGTTCGCGGACGTCAGCGCGGTGTCACCGGTGGCGCGGGCGATGCCGAAGTCGATGAGGTATGCGAAGTCGCCGTCGGCCAGCAGGATGTTGGTCGGTTTGACGTCGCGGTGCACCAGGCCGACCTGGTGGGCGCTGTGCAGGGCGGAGGCGATCTGCTCGATGATGTGCACCGCGCGTGCGGGCGGCAGCGGGCCGTCAGCGAGCAGGGTTTGGAGGTCTTGGCCCTTGATCAGTCGCATCGTCACGTAGAGGCGCCCGTCGATCTCCCCGATGTCGTAGATCGGCACGATGTGGGGATCGTCGAGACGTGCCGCTGCACGTGCTTCGCGGCGAAAGCGCCTATCGAACTCCGGATCCTGGGCGAAGTGCGGTAGCAGCGTCTTCAAGGCCACCACCCGGTCGATCGCGGTGTCGTGAGCCCGCCACACCTCGCCCATGCCGCCACGACCCAGCAACTCGATCAGCTGGTAGCGGCCGAATGACGTCCCCTCCACCGACTCACGATAACGACCAATCGCAGTGTCCGTGGGCGTGATCGGTGCGATACGTGGTCCGGTCGTGAGGACCGACGCGGACGACCTGGAACGCCCTTGGTCGCTAATCGCCTGTGCGCGTGATGGTTTCGTCGAATACAGCGCTGCCCGCGCATGCTCCAGTCTGATCCTGGCGGCCGTGCCCGGTGAGTAGCGTGATCGGATTCTGCAGTGGTTGCGGCAGCGGAAACTGTCCGGACTTCCTGACGTGCATCTGGCCGCCCCGAGGACAGTTCGTACTGTCGGTCTCGGTGAGCAGGCTCCAGTTGGCGTCGACGAAGACCAGCGGTTCCACCTCACCTGCTTGCCCATGCAAGAAGCTCATGCACCGATCGCCGGTGCGTAGACAGTCGGTACGGACTTGGTAGTCCGTCTGAGGTCGTTGGCCCACCGTCGAGAAGGTACGCGACTGGTGGTACCGGCCGTGGAACGCTTCGGCAGGCGACACCACCCGTGGCGGCAGGGTGACCGGGTCGGGGGGGCTGTCGACGTCCACGTCTCCGGTGCGGGTGAAGGTGACGGTGCGTTTGCCGACGCAGTCATTGCTGGTAGTCGTGGTGTACTCACCGGTGAGGGTGCCGCCGGGAGTTGGCCGCAACGTGAGCACCTCCCAGGATTCGGCGGTGGGGTCGGTCTTGCAGGGCACTGAGGTAAAGCCGACCACGAACCACTGGTCGCCGATTTCGTCGAACACCATCGGCGACGCGAACGCGGTTGTACCGCTGAGGCGTGACGCGGTGGCCACGCACCCCGTTGGGCGGCACGCCGAGCGGACGGCGTACGAGTCCGTTGGCCGTGCCGTATCCGGACCTGGCTCGTCGTTGAGGTGGGTGATCGGGCCGTAGTTGGCCCGGTAGATTCCGGTGAACGGACCCGTGTTGGGCGTCGTACTGGGCGCCACGGGGTTTGGACTCGGCGACGCGGTGGGGGCCTGATCGCGCTTCTCTGAGTACTTCACGGCCGCGAAGACGCCACCGGCGATCAGCACCGCGACGACCGCGAGGGCCGCGACCAGCGCACCGGTGCGTCGCCGGTTCTCGTCGGGCGGCGGCGGGTCCGCGGTGAAGGAGGGGGACGCAGGCGGTGATCCGCTGTTGGCTTGCCACGCTTGGGCAAAGGCCGGGTCGGGCGAGGCCGGCAGCCCTGGACTGCTCTGACCCATCGGCTCGGTGATGGCGTGTCGCGCCGCGGCGGCCATCTGCACGGTGCTCGGGTAGCGGTCGGTGGGTTGTTTGGCCAACCCGGTGGCGATCACATGATCCATCGCCGTCGGGACGGTTGCGCGGTCCTCCGAGGGTTTGGGAGGGGGCATGACCATGTGGCTGACCGCGACCTGCTCGAGGGTGTCGCCGGGGAAGGGCAGTTCGCCGGTGAGGCATTGGTAGAGCACACACGCTAAGGCGTAGACATCCGAGCTGGGCTGAATCTCCCCGGCATTGAAGCGTTCTGGGGCCATGTAGGCCCAGGTGCCGATGGTGGTGTTGGCGGACGTCAGCGCGGTGTCACCGGTGGCGCGGGCGATGCCGAAGTCGATGAGGTAGGCGAAGTCGTTGTTGGTCAGGAGGATGTTGGACGGTTTGACGTCGCGGTGCACCAGGCCGATCTGATGGGCGCTGTGCAGTGCGGAGGCGATCTGCTCGATGATGTGCACCGCGCGTCCGAGGTCCAACGGCCCGGCGTCCAACAAGGTTTGCAAGTCCACGCCGTTGATCAGCCGCATCGTCACGTAGAGCTGACCGTCGATCTCTCCGACGTCGTAGATCGGCACCACGTGGGGATTGTCCAGGCGTGCGGCGGCGCGGGCTTCGCGGCGGAACCGCTGGTCGAACTCCGGGTCTTGAGCGAAGTGCGGTAAGAGCATCTTCAGCGCGACGGTCCGGTCGATGGAGGTGTCGTGGGCGCGCCACACCTCGCCCATCCCGCCGCGGCCCAGCAACTCGATCAGCCGGTAGCGGCCAAATGGCGTCCCCTCCACCGACTCACGATAAACCAGCCAGCCGTTGCGCCCGTGGGAAAACTGGGCAACGGCTACGCCGAGGAGTCATCCGACGGTCACCTCGTCGCCGACGCGGATCGTCCCAGGAGAACCGACGACCGCATACACCCCAACGCACGGATACAGCCCTTGCCCGGCGATGTCGCGACGGTTGTGGGTGGCGGCCGCCTTCAGGATGTTGGCGTCGCGCGGCAGATCGTCCTGGGCAAGGTTCGTCATCACGCAAGGCGGACATGGCAGGGCGGCGTGCAACTGCACCTGGTCGCCGACGGTGACCGATTTTCCGACCCAGTCGTTTTCGACGAATCCTGACTCGGGAGTCGCGACGATCACATTCATCCGGAAGCGCCGCTGATCGAATCGGCTGCCCGGCGCCAGTTCAGCCAGATGAGTGAGCGTCGCCGTGGTCAGGATGGACACTGGCATCAGGTCGAAGAACGTCCCGTCGGCGACCAAGGGGGACAGACCGTGGTCTCTGAACAACGCGGCACCGGTCTTGATCTGGGTCAGGTCGTCGCGATGGCCGTCGGGGCGCACATTCGCCAGATCCGGTACGTACTCCTCGATCGCATAGTCGGTATTCCGCGGACGGCTCAACGCGACATCTCGGTCGAAGTACGCCGAGATCACGGTGTCGGCATCGGATTCTTCGCGCTAACGAGCTTGCCGGTCTCCTTGTCGATCAGCGCATAACCATGGTCACCGACAATTCCCAGTTCGGTGACCTCGGCGGCGGCGACCATCTCACCGGCCATGGACTTGACCGGGAACCGCCACAGCGCCTCGACCGTCATCATTCGGCGGTCACGGCAGCGGGCACGAACACCGTGAGGAGCGCACGAAGACCGGCGGCAAGCTGGCGGCGGTCATCGTCGCCGCGAGGCCATGCAAACCGTTGCAGGGCAAAGCCGTCAGCGAGTGCGACGAGCGAGCGGGCACCGATGTCGGGGTCTGGCGCGCCCACGTCACGTAGCAGCGCTTGGGCTGCTTGCTCGAAGCCCGCCATCAAGTCGTGGGCGATCGCTTGCAGCTCGGGCATGTGCCCGCACTGCACATAGATCTCGAACTCCGCGGCACGAAACGTCGCGGGCACGTCGATCAGCAGGTCCACGTACCGGTCGATCATCTCTGCGGGACTCAAACCCGCGGCGGCGATCTCGGACCGGGCCTGCTCGAGTGACGCGATCAGCCGTGTCGCGGACATTCGCATCGCCTCGGCGATGAGTTCATCGATCGACCCGAAGAAGTAGCTGGTCGTCGATAACGGGACCTTCGCCTTTTCGGCGATGGCTCTATGCGTAGCGCCGCGCACGCCTCTCGTCGCGATCACCTCCACTGCAGCTTCCAGGAGCGCGTTGCGTCGCGCCTCACCGGCGGCGCGGTGGGTGGATGGACGTATCGACACATCAAGATACTAGCGCAAACTCTGGACAAATGTCCGAACTTAGGAATCCACCGGGGAGATCGTTTCGTGCCTCGAACAACCGAGAAGCTGCCCAAAGACGCGGATCCCATCACGACCTGGCTGTCGGGACGCCGGACGGCTTCGGCGAATCTGCTGAAACCCGAAGAGGTCGAGGGTTTTCGGCATGCGCAACAGCTGGGGTTTCGATGTGCCCAGTCCGTCGTAGCCGAGATGAGACCAGGATGGACCGAGGCGCAAGCGGGCCAGTGGATGATCGAGTGGCTGTACGACCACGACGTAAAGACGATGTTGCACAAGCCGATTGCCGTATTCCACGAGCGATCGCAAGCACTGGACGGTCAGTGGGGGCCGGTCACCAAGGGGACAGGTGCGGTGTTGCGGGACGACGATGTCGTCATCCTGGACTGCGCCCCGATCGTGGATGGGTACGCGTCTACCACCACGGCCGGATCAACGATCGGGTCCCGTGGTTCCTGCCCGAGAAGGCGGTCGGCGACGTGTTGAGCTGGCACGGCCTAGGCTTCCTCGGCAACCAGCTCCGGCGCCTCGTCTTCCCCGAGGTGCTCGGACCGAAGCACCGTGGTCCCAAGACGGGAATCTGGGCGGTCGAGCCGCACGTGCGCGCTGACGGTTTCGGGGCCAAGTTCGAGGAACTGCTGGTCGTCGACGAGGACAGGGCGTACTGGCTCGACGACATCAGCCAGAAGCGCATCACCATCAGCCGATGACGAGGAGTCGCATGACCTACCTGGCGAACACGATCGGCAACCCACTGCAGGGCGCCATCTTCGAACGCGTCCTGAAACTCGCACCACCGCTGACTCGGAAGGTCAACGTAACCAAGAACATCCGTGTACCGATGCCCGACGGCGTGGAACTCGTTGCCGACTTGTACCAGCCGGTCGGCATTCCGGTGATCGGGACGGTCATATCCCGCACCCCCTACGGCCGGGTCGGGATGCTCAGCCGCGCCACCGGAGTCCCGTTCGCCGAGCGCGGATTCAACGTGTTCATCCAATCCGTCCGCGGCACGCACGGCGGATCGGGCGGGAGGTGGGAGCCGTTCGTCAACGAAGAGAAGGACGGGCGCCCTTCGAGGTGATCGGACCGGTCTCCGCCACGATCAAAGTCCGCTCCCGATGAGGACGACGTTCGCGAGGTGCTCGTCCGGATGTGGCCCACCGCTTACCGATTCGGGCCGGGGCATCGGTTGCGCGTGCAGGTGTGCGGCGGCTCGTTCCCGCACTTCGCGCGCAACACCGGCAGCGGTGAACCCCTTGGCGAGGCGACCACCTTCGTGCCGGTGGATTTCGAGATCCTGGCCGGTTCGAGTCTGACGCTCGCCGCAACGCCGGTCGATGGAGAAAGGGGCTGACGGTCAAATCGCGGGTGTGCGGTGCGCCCAGGGATTTGCCTGCTCGAGCTGGCTGGCGACGCGAAACAGGACGTCTTCGCGACCGTAGGCGGCGACGAGCTGCACGCCGATCGGCAAGCCCCCGGCAGTCCACTCCAGCGGCAGGCTGATGGCCGGCTGGCCGCTGGTGTTGAACGGGGGAGTGAACGCCACGAACTGGCCGGCACGCGCCATCGCCGACTTCGGGTTGTCCGGGTCGTTGACGATGGTGCCGAGCTTGAGCGGCAGCTCGGCGATGGTCGGCGTGAGGAGGAGGTCCCAGCCGTCGTGCCACCACGACTGCAGCGTTCGTCGGTACTGGGTGACCTCCGACAGGGCGAGCGCGTAGTCGACGGAGGTGAAGTTGGCAGCGAAGTCGGCCTGGATCCGGTTCATCGGCTCGAACTCGCGATCCACCAACGTGCGGCCCAACTGATCCTCGAAGCGGCGCAATGCCAGCCCCATGTTGGTGCTCCATAGCGCCATGAACTTCGCGCTGAAGGTCTTGTCCTCCAACGCCGTCGGCCAAGCCGGCTCGACGTGGTGGCCCAACGACTCGAGAAGCCGGCCGACGGCACGCGTCGCATCCACGACTTCGACGTCGATCGGTCCGTCCTGTGGATGGTGATCGAGGATGCCGATGCGCAGCCGGCCCGGGTCAGCGCCGAGCTCGTCGACGTACGGGCGTGTGGGCGGCGGCGCGATCACGGTGTCGCCGATGCCGGGCCCACGCGTCGCGTCGAGCAATGCGGCCGAATCGCGAACCGTGCGGCTGACGCAGTGCTCAACCCCGAGCCCGGTTTCGTCGCGGACCGGGCCGACGGTGATGCGCCCCTGGCTCGGCTTGAGCCCGACCAGGCCGCAGCACGACGCGGGGATGCGAATCGATCCGCCGCCGTCACTGGCGTGGGCGAACGGCACCATCCCCGACGCGACCGCGGCGGCCGCACCGCCGCTCGATCCACCGGGGGAGCGCGTCGTGTCCCACGGGTTGTGGGTCGCGCCCCACGCGATCGGCTCGGTGGTCGGCACGCTGCCGAGCTCGGGACTGTTGGTGCGCCCGGCGATCACCAGCCCGGCCGCACGGTGGCGGCTGACGAGGGTCGTGTCGGCGTCGGCGATGAACCCTGCTTCCTTGAATGCGACGTTGCCGTTGCTGATCCGCTGCCCCGCGTACGAGGCGAACAGGTCCTTGATCAGGAACGGCACCCCGCGGAACGGGCCGTTGGGAAGGTCGGCACTCGCGGCGGTCTCACGCGCGTGATCGAACCAGCGGATCACCACCGCGTTGATGGCCGGGTCGATGCGTTCGATGCGTTCGATCGCCGCCTCGAGCAGTTCACCGGGTGACACCTCACCCGACGCGACAAGGGCCGCCTGATCGGTCGCATCCATCCAACGGGTCTGATCGGCAAGTGTGCTCATGCCAGCCTGTCTAACAGACCCGCCAGGAGCGTGAAACGCAAGCATGTGATCCCGTCAGGCGTCGGTCCACGTGCGGCCGTCGTGCTCGGTGATCCGCTGGAAATCCAGGCCTGGGCGGTGGGCCATGCCGATGGCGACGCCGGTTCCGGCGACCTGTGCGAACAGTTCCTCACGGGTCTGCAGCGCGTGCTCGGCGTCGACGTCCGTCAGGAACGAGATGCCGGTGTCGGTCAGCTGCAACGCATGGTGCACGGCGTCGCCGAGGAGGTCTACCTCCTCACCGCCGGAGGCGACCCGGACTGCATAGTGACCCGGGGTGTGCCCTGGCGTGTGGAGCGCGGTGACGCCGGGAGCGATCTCGACGGTGGTCGCGTCGATGGCACGCAGCACGCCGGCAGCCTTGGCGGCCTCCATCCCGATGCGGGCCGGATCGTCGGCCGACGCCGGGGCGATAAGCGCATCCCAGTCCGCCGCGCCGTACACGACCTCCGCGTTCGGGAAGAACGGTGTGCCGCCCGGGGCGACCCAGCCGACATGGTCACCGTGGAGGTGGGTGAGGAAGACGGTGGTGACATCGTCGGGCGCGACGCCCGCCGAGGCCAGCTCTTCCGGCAGGCTGCCGCCCTCGGCGATGTATTCCGGTGGGGGAGTAAGACCGGCCGCGGCGGCGAGATCCGCGGGGAACGGAATGTCGACCGGTCCGATGCCTGCGTCGACCAGAATCGTGAAGGCATCGCCCTGGATCAGGAAACACCCGGCCGGAATGTCGTACAGCCCGTCGTTCTCGAGGAGCTCGGGGTGGGCGCCGAAGTCCAGTCCCGGGTACATCATCGGTGGTAGGCGACTCACACCGTCGTTGAGTGCGGTGATCCTGATGGCGCCGACGGTGATCGACGTGGTCATTTTGCGCTCTGGCCAAGCGGGTCCAGCTGGGCTTCGGTGGCGTCGTCGTGGTCGGTGGAGATGCTGAGTTCGCGCCATGACTGGTCTGATTCGAGGAGCGCCCGACCGGCCGCCGTGCCGTAGCGGTAGGCGTCGCTGCCGAGCAGCAGTCGCAGCGGTGGCTCTGCCATGGCGGCGACGTCGAGGACCACTCGAGCCACCTTCGCCGGGTCGCTCGCCTCGGTGGTGAGGCCGGCCCGGATCATCCGGGCCCGTTCGCCGACGGTGGGCTCATACGGCGCGCTGACTGTCGGGATCGCCATCGAGCTTCCAGCCCAATCCGTCCGCATGCCACCGGGTTCGAGGACGGTCACCTTGATCCCGAGCGGCGCGACTTCTTGGTTGAGGACGCTCGAGAAGCCGCCGACCGCCCACTTGGCCGACTGGTAGGCGCCGAGGCCGGCGCTCGCCAGACGCCCACCCACCGACGAGACCTGGATGATGTGGCCGGAGCCCTGCTCGCGCAGCTGTGGCAGTGCCGCCTTGGTGACGGTGACGACCCCGAAGAGATTCGTCTCGATCTGAGCCCGGAAGTCCTCGAGGGTGACGTCCTCGATCGCGGCGAGATCGGCGTATCCGGCGTTGTTCACCACGACGTCGAGGCGGCCGAACGCGTCCACGGCGGTGCGTACCGCGGCCTCGGCAGCGCGGGGGTCGGTGACGTCGAGTGCGACGGCGCGCACCCGGTCGCCGTACGTGTCGACGAGGTCGGCGAGTTGCTCGGACCGCCGAGCGGTCGCGACCACCTGGTGCCCGGCGGCCAACGCCGCTTCGACGATCTCCCTGCCGAGCCCGCGGGAGCTGCCGGTGACGAGAAATACCTGGGTCATGTAATCTCCTCCAATTGTCAACTGAACGGTTAGTTGCATTTAACGCCCGGCGTGGCGCGTTGTCAACTAGACGTTTAGTTGATTAAGGTGAACGAATGGTCAGAGACGCAGACGCGACCCGCAGGCGCTTGCTCGATGCCGCCGCAGAGGAATTCGCGACGTTCGGCATCGCCGGTGCGCGCGTCGACCGGATCGCCGTCGCGGCGGAATCGAACAAGGCGCAGATCTATCACTACTTCGGCAACAAGGACGGCTTGTTCGAAGCGGTGTTCCACGACCTCGTCGTGACGACGCTGCGCGACAGTCCGATCGACGCCACCGATCTACCGGAGTACGCCGGACGGTTGTTCGACGGCTATGTGGCGCGCCCGCAAGTGCAGCGGCTCGCCACGTGGTACCGGCTCGAGCGCGCGGGAACGCAGGATCCGATCGACATCATCGTCGAGTCGAATGCCGCGAAGGTGGAGGCCATCGAGAAGGCACAGGCAAATGGGACGCTGACGGACCGATGGTCGGCGGTCGATCTCCTCGGGTTGGTCCTGCACATTTCCGGATTGTGGTCAGGGATGACGCCGGAGTACGCGGCGTTGGTCGCAGACGAGGACCACGCGCACCGGCGTGCCGTCATCGCCGACGCGGTCCGGGCGCTGCTGGCGTAGCGAGTTCGACGCGCCCAGAAAGACTTTCGCGCCCACCGGCCGTAGCCGGTGGGCGCGAAGGTTCAGTTGGTCGAGCGTCCGATTACCCAGGCGGCGGGGGTACGGGTGGAACGACGCCCGGCGGCGGTGGTGGTGGAGCGGTGTCGGCCGGGTCCGGCAGGAACTGGACGAGCCCAGGCGGAACGTTGGTTCCCGGCGGCGGCGCGGTGCCCGGCAGAGGCTCGCCGAGCTGCTCCTGCGGCACCTGGCCGAGAAGTCCGCCCTTCAGGTCGCCGGCGCGGTACAGGTCGATGTACCGGCCGAGCCACTCCCTCCTGCTGACGTCGGCATTCTCCTGGCCGGGAGCGACGTCGAACTGTTCGCCCTTGCCTGGCGCGGCGGGCACTTCGTTGAGGGCCCCAGCGCCGTAGGCGTTGTTGAACACGTTCAGGTTCGGAGGTGTCCCGACAGCCCCCGGCAGCGAGGGAGCCGCGGTCTGGGCCAGAACGCTAGTGCCGTCTATGCCATAGACCGGAGGAGCCCCGAGATTGCCTGGGCCTGCGGAAGGAACCCCGTTCTGGGCCAGCACGTCGAACCCGGCCGGACCCACCGGTGCGCCGATTATCGGAATCGTCGGACCGGGAGGTGGTGGGGGTGGTGCGGGATCCGCGGGATCCGCGGGAAGCGGTAGCGGATCTGGCGGCGGGTCGGCAACGGCGGTCGCCGGGAAGGCGACCGCCGCTCCGACAGCGAGCAAGCCGAATGCCGCGGCCGCGATGCGATTTCGGTCAATCATGGCCAATTGTCCCGCTTTCGGTGTGGGTGCCCGGGTGCACTGCGACAGACGTCAGACGGCCTTGGTAACACCGTAGTAGGCGACGATGTCGTCGGTGTCCGTCGTCGAACTCGTCAGCGTCGCGTACGACCGGATGAACGACTGACCGACGCAACCGTCGACCTTGATGTGCGTGTCCTTCAGAGTGACGCGAACCGGGGCGGCCTTGAACGACTTCTTGTCGACCGTCACCGTCGACACCGTGCCCGGCTTCGGGTGGATCTCGATGGTGCCGGACAGCGGGAACGACAAGGCGGGGGCGAAAACGGGGCCGGTTGCCGGGAAGCTGAGACCACCCACGGAGACGCCGGCCTGGCCGATCAGACGAACCTGCCCGAGCTCGATTCCGCAGCCGATCTGATACCCGGCCTCCAATGTTCCACCGCTCAGCGACGTCTTGCCGCCGCCCGTGACGGTGCCGCTGAACGTGCCGCCCACCAGGTACTCGCGCGAGGAGACAGCGGTGGTCAGCGGGGCAATGGGCAGCTGGGTCTCGTTGCTCGCGACGACGGTCAGCGTCCAGCCGTCTGGGCTCGTCACGACGCCCGGCTCGGCGGACGCGACGATGCCGTTGTCAGGCGGAGGGCCGGGGTCTCCGGCGGGATCGATCGGCGGGTCTGCCAACGCCAGTGGCGAGGTGGCGGCGAAGGGAAGGGCCATGCAAGCGGCTGCCACTACGGCGAAGCGATTCATTGTGTTCTCTCGTTCGATGTCGGCTGGGTTAGACGGACTTGGTGACGCCGAGGTAGGTGATGACGTCGTCGGTGTTGTCGGTCGAGGCGGTCAGCGTCGCGTACGAGCGGATGAACGACTGGCCGGCGCACTGGTCGGTCTTCACGCGGACACCGGTGATGGTGATGCGGGTGCTGGTGCCCTTGAACGACTTCTTGTCGATCGCGACGGTGGTCACGGTGCCGGGCTTGAGGTAGACCTTGCCCTGCAAGCTGATGCCGGCGCTGACGCTCGGCAGGCCGATCGCACTGAGCCCCGGAGTGATGTTCGCACCGGGGTTGATTTCCGTCTCGTCGGAGATGATGCCGCAGCCGATCTGCTCGCCGGCTTCCATCGTTCCGCCGGTCAGCTTGGTCTTGCCGCCACCGGTGATCTTGCCGGTGAAGGTGCCCGCGATGAGGTACTCACGCGACGAGATTGCGGTGGTCAACGGCGCGACCGGCAGCTGCGTCTCGTTGGCACCGCCAACCTCGAGGTGCCAGCCGTCTGGGGTGTCCAGAACTCCGGGAGGGCCCGACGGGACGGCACCCTCTGGCGGCAACGGATTGGTGGCGTTCACAGGCACCACCGCGGGGTCCGGTGGGGGCGGGTCGGCCATTGCGAGGGGCGCGGCTACGACGGGGAGTGCGACGCAAACAGTTGCCAACATGGCGAAACGGTTCAACATGGTTGTAAGGGCGCCTCTCGTGGGTCGGAATCCGAGTGGATCCAACGAATCTGTCGCGTCGGAGCATCTAATGGTCGAGTTGCCAAACGATGAACGGACGCCAAACAATTCGCGCCCCGTTCCCATCGAATGAGCGTCTCGGACGAGCTTTCTCAGTCAGTTCACATCGAGCTGCAATCGCGATGAAAGCCAATGGATGGCCATTGGAAGTCAGCCGTTGGCGGCCTGTTCACAATCTGGACACCTGACCAATCGACCGTAGGTGGCTGTACCGCCTTCGAGACCAGACGGGGCTTGTCGACGTGGGTGCACTGGATACAGGCCGACCCTGCGAAACCGACTACCACGGAGGACATCTTGACTTCATTCCACACATGCCTGCGAGCGTCTGCCGCATCGATGATCGCGCTCGGCATTGGGTTCGCGGTCCTGCCCACGGCGTGGGCGGACGACGATGCCGTCGACCCTGGGAGCCCCGGACCGATTCAGGTAGCCGTTGCCCCGCAATCGGATGACGCGACTGCACCCGCGGTGGCGGCGTGCCAGGCATTCGGCCAGGTGCTCGACGGCGCCTCGAACTACTACGGCAGCTTCGCTGACTCCTTCGAGGGTTCCGACTACTCGGACCCGGCGGTCCAGAGCAGCAACGAGGTCGGCCGTACGGCGTTGCGCCAGGCCGCTGGTACCGCGATGGATGCGTCGAACGTGCCCGGACTGCAGCCCGAGATCGCGGGTCCGATGCGCAGTTGGTCGTTGGGGGCAACGGCACTGCTGGTCAAGATGGGATTGCGCATCCCAGGCGACAGCCTGAACAACACCGCGACCTCGATGAACAACAACGCCGAACAGGTTCAGGAGGCGTGCGCGACTGCGGGCACGCACGCCTAGCACCGTGAAGCGGCGTGTCATCGGGGTACTCGCGCTCAGTCTTGCGTTGGCCGGATGTGGGGCAGGGGCGGCCACCGGGGCATCGCAGTCGCCGAAGGCGGTTCCGGACTCCGCGCTCGACGGGCTGCTGCTCAGTGCCGCCGACGTCAACGCCATCATGGGGACGACGGCGATGGCACCACATCCGGTGGTCACCCAGATGGGTGATCACCGCAACATGCTCCCCAATCTCAACTGCCTGGGGGTCTGGCAGGTCAACGAGGCTCCGGTATACGACCCGACCCACTGGAAGTCGGTGCGCCAACAGCTGTTTCGACAACCGGACAACGACCAGTGGGACGCGCTCGTCGTGCAGTCCGTCGTCTCCTACCGGACGGCCGACGGGGCGCGCGACTTCTTCACGCAGTCGGTCGACCGATGGTCGAAATGCACCAACCACCACGTGAACATCAGGCTCAACGACCAGCCCTTGCCCGCGTGGCTGAGCGGCGACCTGACCAGAACCGACACCGAGTTGTCGATGCCCTTCACCCGGGGCAGTGGTGACCAGACGCGGTCGTGCCAACGTTTTCTCGCCGTCGCGGCCAACCTGATCCTCGATATCCAGGCCTGCAAGCCGCAACAGCAGGCGACGCTCACGGAGGCCGCTCAGATCGCCGACAAGATCGAGGCGAAACTGCCGGGATAGCGCTCGTGTCGTGCCCGAACCACGAGGACAGCCGGTTCCGCCTCGATGGCGGTATCGGCATCGGCGGGTAGCCGTCACGACTGCCCCGGTACGATCCCAACCCAGTGAATGCAAGCTTTCGGCAACGTCTGTTCGACGCGCTCGAGGAGTCGATCGCCGAGGACGGCTATCCGAAGACGACGATCGCCGACGTCGTGCGGCGCGCCAGGACGTCACGTCGAACCTTCTACGAACACTTCACCAGCAAGGACGACTGCTTCGTCGCATTGTTGACCGAGGCCAACGCCGAACAGGTCAGGCAGATCACCGCCGCCGTGGATCCGGGAGCGCCGTGGGACGCCCAGGTGCGGCAGGCCATCGAAGCCTGGATCGCGTCCGTCGAATCCCGTCCGGCCCTGATGCTGAGCTGGATTCGCGACGTCCCCGCGCTCGCCATGACGGCCCGCCTGCTGCAGCGCGACGCGATGGACAACTTCATCACGATGGTGCAGGCTCTGACCCACTCGGAGGGGTTCCGCGCCGCCGCACCAGTGTCGCGGCAGCGAATCATCATGCTGCTCGGCGGCCTTCGCGAACTGACCGCGATCACCGTCGAGGACGGCGGGCAGATGAGCGACATCACCGAGGAGGCGGTCGCGGCCGCCATCGCCCTCGTCGATCCGCGGCACTGACGTCCGGTACCTTACCCAGATGGTCCGACCTGCGCAGACGGCGCGCAGCGAGCGAACTCGGGAGGCGCTGCGCCAAGCGGCGTTGGTCCGGTTCCTCGCGCAGGGCGTCGAGGACACGTCGGCCGACCAGATCGCCGCCGACGCCGGGGTGTCGCTGCGCACTTTCTATCGGCACTTCGCCTCCAAGCAGGATCTGCTGTTCGCCGACTACGACGCGGGTGTGGAGTGGTTCCGCGCCGCGTTGGCCAACCAGTCCGGGGAGGAATCGCTGATCGAGTCCGTGCATGCGGCGGTGATGTCGGCCCCCTATGACGTCGACGCCGTGTCGAGGATCGCCGAATTGCGCGCCCAGGAACTCGATCCCGGGCGGATCGTGCGGCACATCAGGCAGGTCGAGGCGGACTTCGCCGAGGCGGTCGAGGAGTACCTGACGCGTAACGAGCCCCCTGCGCCGGGCACCGACGAGCGGTTGCGGATCACCGTGACGGCGCGGTGCATCGCCGCGGCGGTGTTCGGCGCGATGGAGGTGTGGATGCTTGATCCCGACCGGTCGCTGCCCGAACTCGCACGCCTGTGCCGCACGGCGCTGGACTCGGTCGCCAATGGGTTGGAGACCGACCGGAGCTGATGTTTTGTCATTATTGACAAAACATGGGGTGCGTGCCAGCCTCAGTCCATGACGGACTTCGACGCGATTGTCATCGGTGCGGGCCACAACGGACTGACCGCAGCCACCCTGCTTCAGCGCGCCGGGCTACGCACGCTGTGCCTGGACTCCAAGCTCTATGCGGGCGGGATGGCCTCGACGGTGGAGTTGTTCGACGGCTTCAAGTTCGAGATCGCCGGATCGGTCCAGATTCCGACGTCGGCGGTGGTGAGCCGCGCGCTCGGCCTCGACGAACTACCCACGGTCGACCTCGACGTGATGTCGGTGTCGCTGCGCGGCGTCGGCGACGAACCCCTCGTCTACTACACCGACCCGATGAAGCTGATGACGCACATCAACGAGGTGCACGGTGCGGAGGCCGTCAACGGGATGGTGGGTCTGATGGCCTGGTGTCAGGCGCCGACCCGGGCACTGGGGCGATTCGAGGCCGGCCAGGCCCCGAAGTCACTCGACGAGATGTACGACTGCGCCACAAACGAATTCGAACGCTCTACGATCACCGACCTGTTGTTCGGGTCGGTCACCGATGTGCTCGACCGCTACCTGCCGGACAAGGAAAAGCACGGTGCGCTGAGGGGCATGCTCTCGCTGTTGGCAGTCAACACCACCTACCGTGGGCCTGCGACTCCCGGCACCGCCGCGGCATTGGCCTACGGATTCGCCGTCCCCGACGAGAATGCGTTGCTCGTCAAGAAGTTGAGAGGCGGAATCGGTGCACTCACCTCGCACCTCTGCGAGGTGTTCACCTCGAACGGCGGCGAGCTGAGACTGCGGTCCAAGGTCGAGGAGATCCAGGTCGGCGACGGCCGCGTCAGCGGTGTCCGCCTCGAGGACGGCACGACACTGACCGCGCCCGTCATCATCTCCGCGGTCGCGCCGGACCTGACGCTCAACAAGTTGGTCGCGCCAACCGCGGTTCCGGACGACGTCCGCGAGCGGTTCTCCCGAATCGACCATCGTGGAAGCTATCTGCAGATGCACTTCGCCCTCGACGGCATCCCGCAGTTCGCCGCGCCGTACGAACTACTCAACGATCCCGCCATGCAGTCGAACATCGGGATCTTCAGCACTCCAGAAGAGCTGCAACGGCAATGGGAGGACTGCAGGCACGGTGTCGTGCCTGCCGACCCGTCCATCGCACTGCAGATCCCGTCGGTCAACGATCCCGGCTTGGCGCCCACTGGCAAGCACGCGGCGTCGGCGTTCTCGCTGTGGTTTCCCGTTGCGGACGCGAGGAGCAATTGGGGTGAAGCGGAGTCTCCGCCCAACTACGGCGACATGAAGGTCGAGATGGGGCGACGCGTCATCGAGAAGCTCACCCGACTGGCGCCGAATTTCGAGAGCCTGATCATCCGGCACACCACCTTCACCCCCAAACACATGGGCACCATGTTCGGCGCGCCCGGTGGCGACTACTGCCACGGGCTGATCCATCCCGACCAGATGGGGGTCAACCGCCCCGGCCCGAAGGGCTATGTCGACCAACCGATTCCGATCGATGGGCTCTACCTCGCGAGTGCGGGTTGTCACGGCGGTCCCGGCATCACGTTCATCCCCGGGTACAACGCCGCCCAGCAGGCGCTGGCCGACGCGCAGTAACTAGTTCGCCTCGGCGGGACCGGTCTCGGTGGCGCCGCCCTCGTCCGACCAGTCGGACTTCTCGTCGGCGCCCTTGGCCGGATCGCTCTGCACGTCCTCGGCGCCGTCAGGGCCGGCGTCGGATTGGCTCGTCTTGGGGTCTGGGCTGGTCACTGCGCTGGTGTACCCGGTTCGTCCGGTTCGGAAACCGTCAGCACGGCTTCTGCGACGTAGGGCTGCTCCTCGAGGCGATTCTCGAGCATCCGCAGCGTCCTGGCGACCGACGACTCCACGCTATCGCCCACCAGGTCGACGCTGGCGATGACGAAAAGCCGCTTCGGTCCGATGAATTCGGCGCGAAGGAAGCGCACGGCGGCTACCTCGGGATATTCGGCCAGGCGGGCGACGAGTGCGTCGTGGATTCTCGGGGAGCCAGGCTCGCCGGTGAGGAACTGGCGGTTGCGGTCGATCAAGACGACCGCCACCACGCCCAGCAGGACCCCGACCAGGATGGAACCGATGGCGTCCCACAGCACCTCGCCGGTGAGCTGGTGCAGCAGAATGCCGAGGAATGCGATGGCGATGCCGACCAACGCAGCGCTGTCCTCTGCGAACACCGCACGCACCGTCGGATCCGACGTCTGCAGCGCGTACTCCAAGAGGTCGGTGTCGAATCTGTTTGCCTCGCGCCGGAGTTGGCGAACAGCCTGCGTCAGGGACGCGCCTTCCAGAATGAATGCGACGGCCAGCACGAGGTAGGCCAGACGGTAGTCCTCGCCGCCCGCCGCCTCGTGATCCATCAGCTCGGTGACACCGCGCCAGATCGAGACCGCCGCACCGACGACGAACAGTCCGACGGCGGCGAGCAGTGACCACACGTAGGCCTCGCGCCCGTAGCCGAGCGGACGCCGTTCGTCTGCGGCCCTGCCACCGCGCCGATTGGCGATGAGAAGGAAGATCTCGTTGCCGGTGTCAGCCCAGGAGTGCGCCGCCTCCGCGCTCATCGACGCCGAGCCGGATAACCCAGCGGCCGCGGTCTTGGCCACGGCGATCGCCAGATTCGCGCCAAACGCGACCAGCACCGTGAACGTACTGTCGCCCCCCGTCTTCACCACAGCGGCTCAATCACTGCGATGCTGCAACTGCGCCATCCAGTCGCCGGGCACACGCTCGCGTGGACCGGGCACACTCTGATCGACCGGATGGTTTTGCGGCTCAGCAAGTTCGGGGCCGTCGTAGTACTCGTTGGTCTGGTAGTTCCAGAACCAGTCCTCGCCGGGCTCGAACGACCGGATGATTGGATGCCCCGTCGCACGCCAGTGCGCGGCGGCGTGCCGGGCCAACGAATCGTCACAACACCCGACGTGCCCGCACGCCGCGCACCGCCGCAGGTGCACCCACCATCCGCTGACGTCGTCACACTCGACGCAACCGGTCCCGCTCGGCGGCACCGCCGGGTCTATCGCATCGCTCATGACCGTCGAGCCTACCGGCGCGATTCCGTTTGAAAGGGCTGGATGTGCGGTGAAGGAGTGCCGGTCCTTCTATGAAATCCCAGATGGGCGCGGTTCGGCATCACGGGAAATGCACAGTTCGTGCCGATGTTGGTGCCAAGGACGACCGCGAATCGTTGATTTCGTGAGCGGCGACGACTGGGCCGGGGCCGCACTCGACAAGTTGCGTGCCTCGTATGACGAAGCACCCTACGAGTCATATGCTCATCCCCGATCGGCTCCGGGTCAATTGGCCGCCATCGCGTGGCTCTTCGGGCTCGATACGCCCGAGGTCAGCAGTGCGCGAGTACTCGAAATCGGTTGCGCTGCTGCAGGCAACTTGATCCCATTCGCCGCGATGCACCCGCGGGCAAGTGCGGTGGGGATCGACCTCTCCCCGGTGCACGTCGCCCAGGGACGCGAGCGGGTACGGGCACTTGGGCTGGACAACGTCGAACTCCTCGACGGTGACATCGCCCAAGTCGACCTGTCACCCCTTGGGCCGTTCGACTTCATCATCTGCCACGGCGTGTACAGCTGGGTGCCGGATGACGTGCAGGATGCGATCCTGACCGCCTGTCGCTCGCTCCTGGCCCCCACCGGCGTCGCCTATATCAGCTACAACGCGTATCCGGGGTGGAAGGCCAAGGAGATCGTGCGCGACGCCATGCTGCTGAACGTCGACGACACGGCCAGCCCGCCAGAGAAGGTGGCTCGCGCGCGTCGCATGGTCGAGTTCCTCCACGACGTCGCTGAGCCGGACAGCGTGCTGGCTCGTGCCGTCGCCGATCATCGGGCGATGGCCTCCGTGAGTGGTGACTACTACCTACTGCACGAAGAGCTGGAGGCGTTCAACGCGCCGTGTTACTTCCGCGATTTCGTGCACCGCGCACGCGCCCACGGCCTGGAGTACCTCGCCGAGGCGCAGCCCGAGAACATGTTCATCCACAACTACGGACCGTTGGTCGTCGATCATCTGCACGAGGACCATCTGCTCAAGGACCACGGCCTAGACCACGTTCTTGTCGAACAACATCTGGACTTCGTGGTGAACCGAAGCTACCGCCACACACTGTTGGTGAAGGCCGAACGGGCAGAGCAGATTTCGCGCACCGTCGATCGCAACCGCAACCGCCGACTGCACGTCGCGGCACAGCTGCGGCCCGTCATCGGGCGGACTCTGCTCGATCACTCGAACCAACAGTATGGTGCCGACGGCGCGGCCGCGATCGTCGCGTACGACCCAGCCGTCAAGGCGGCCATCGACGCGCTCAGCGCCCGTTGGCCGTGGACTCTGTCGTGGCAGGAACTGCGCGCTGCCGTCCTGGCGCGGCTTGCTCGCGCCGACGTGGACGAACCAGCCGATTTGGACATTCGCATCGACGGCCTTCTCGAGGTTCTGATCACGCGAGGTCTGGCGCGATACCGACTCGATCCGGTGTTTCCGCGCCCGGTGTCCACACCGGTGCGGCTGGACGAGCCGGTTAGGCGAATGGCCGAGCTGACCCGTGACGACAGCGAGGCCTTCGTCTTCAATCACTGGCACGAGTCCGTGCCGCTGTCGCCGCTCGACCGCCACCTGATACCTCTCTTGGACGGCAGCCACGTTCGTGACGCTCTACTCGACGCGATGGTGGATCTGGTCCGCCAGAACGTGATTAGAATCGACCGCGACGACGAAGAACTTGTCGATGAGACCGAGGTCCGAGACGTACTGGCCGGGGAGATCGACGCGATGCCCCGCCGGCTCGTCGAGTTGAAGCTCCTGAGAGTCAGCGCCCGCGCCAACACGGTCGACAGGCGGCGGCCTCATCGCCAGCGCCGCGACAAGGCACGGTCGTAGCCGACCGCATTCCGGAGGTGATCCGAAACGGGCCCGCAAGCCTTTTAATCCGCTAGATCTAATCAATGTGAGCGAAAGGCGCCGTGGGGGAGGGTACCTGCACGCTCCGTAATTGACGTGCGGATACACAGCAAGGCTCCATTTGACAGCTAATTTCGGCGCGCTTAACGTCCGCGAAGTGAATGCGTCAGCGCTGGCGAGGCCCCTGAACGCCATGGGGGATTTCTTCGTACTCGCCGGCGAGACCTTTGCGGCGATGTTTCGCCGACCCTTTGCGTGGCGCGAGCTTCTGGATCAGATCTGGTTCGTCGCAAGGGTTTCGATCGTACCTACGATCGTGCTCTCGATTCCCTACACCGTGCTCATCGTCTTCACGCTAAACATCGTGTTGCTGGAGGTGGGCGCCGGCGACCTGTCCGGTGCCGGTGCGGCGCTGGCATCGGTCACGCAGGTGGGTCCCGTGGTTACCGCGATCGTCGTCTCAGGCGCGGGGTCGACCGCGATGTGTGCCGATCTGGGCGCCAGGACGATTCGCGAGGAGATCGACGCGATGAAGGTCATCGGCGTCAATCCCGTCCAGGCACTGGTCGTGCCGCGGGTGATCGCCGCGACATTCGTTGCGCTGATGCTGTATTCGGTTGTCGCGGTCGTCGGACTCTTCGGAAGCTACTTCTTCGTGGTGTACGTCCAACACGTCACGCCGGGGGCCTTCGTCGCAGGGATGACACTGCTGACTGGCCTGCCGCAGGTGGTCGTCTCGCTGGTGAAGGCGCTGCTGTTCGGTCTGTCGGCCGGCCTCATCGCCTGCTACAAGGGGCTGTCCGTCGGCGGCGGCCCGACAGCGGTCGGCAACGCCGTCAACGAAACGGTCGTATTCGCCTTCATGGCGCTGTTCCTGATCAACATCCTGGCCACGGCGTTTGGTGTGAAGGTCGCGCCTTGACGTCCGAGCGAGAAGCGAAGCGGGATCGCGCGTGACAGCCGAGGTGAACGACTCCTCACCCGGCGGCGAGACCCTGAACAGACTGGTCGACGGGACCCGCCGGCTTGGTGAGCAGACGGCCTTCTATGGCAATGCGCTCGCCGCGACCCCCGACGCCGTCCGGCGCTATCCGGCCGAGGTGCTGCGGTTGATCGCAACGATGGGTCTGGGCACCGGGGCGCTGGCCGTCATCGGCGGCACGGTGGTCATCATCGGCTTCCTCACCCTGTCCACCGGCGCACTGATCGCCGTGCAGGGCTACAACACCCTGTCGAACGTCGGGATCGAAGCCCTGACCGGTTTCCTCGGGGCATTTCTCAACGTCCGGTTCATCGCACCGGCGACCGCAGGCGTCGCGCTCGCAGCGACCATCGGTGCCGGCGCGACGGCTCAGCTCGGCGCCATGCGCATCAACGAGGAGATCGACGCGCTGGAGGTGATGGGTATCCGGGCGGTCACCTACCTGGCCTCCACCCGGATCGTGGCGGGGGTCATCGCGGTCATCCCGATCTACACCGTCGCCGTGCTGATGTCGTTTCTGGCGACCCGATTTGGCACGACGATCGTCTACGGCCAGTCCCGCGGTGTGTACGACCACTACTTCTCATCGTTTCTGCATCCCACCGATCTGCTCTGGTCGTTCATCGAGGCGCTGTCGATGGCGGCCGCGGTGATGGCCATTCACACGTACTACGGCTACCACGCCACCGGCGGACCGGCAGGTGTGGGCGAGGCGGTCGGTCGCGCGGTGCGCACCTCGATCACCGCCGGAGTTTTCATTCTGTTGACCATCACGCTGTCGGTATACGGACAGTCCGGCAATTTCCACTTGTCGGGGTGATGAGGTGAGCCAAGAGACTCGGCGGCGCCGAGGAATTGATCCAATTTGGTGGGCACCGGTACTCATTCTGGTGATCGTCGCGATCAGCACGCTGACCGCGATGGCTTTTGAGGGAACGCTGCGGACGACAGTTCCGCTCACGGTGATTTCCGATCGGGCCGGTTTAGTCATGGAGGACGACGCGAAGGTGAAGCTGCGCGGCGTCCAGATCGGTGAAGTAGACCGTGTTGAGTCTTATGCCGATTCGGCCGGCACGAACCTTTCGAAGCTGAAGCTGAAAATTTATCCGAACGAATTCCGCTACCTGCCGAGCAACATCGAGGCGGAGATCAAGTCCAGCACCGCATTCGGCGCCAAGTATGTCGATCTGATCGTTCCCGCAGAGGGCGCCAGTCATCGTCTGCTGGCCAAAGGTGCTGTGCTACATAGCCGCAACACGACCGTCGAGGTCAACACCGTCTTCGAGAACTTGCAGTCAATCGTTCACGCGATCGACCCGGCGAAGCTGAACGGTGTGCTCTCGGCGTTGTCCGACGCTTTCCGCGGCAAGGGCGAGCGCATAGGAGAGGCGATCAGCGGAGGCAACCAATTTCTTGTTGCCGTGAACCCCAAACAAGTCACCATCCGCAAGGACTGGCAGCTGTTCGGCAAGACCACCGAGGCCTATTCAGTTGCGGCGCAAGACCTTTTGTCAACGCTGGATGCATTCTCGACAACCAGCGCAACGA
Source organism: Mycobacterium sp. (assembly GCF_032162105.1). GTDB lineage: Bacteria > Actinomycetota > Actinomycetes > Mycobacteriales > Mycobacteriaceae > Mycobacterium. The sequence continues at coordinate 26,888 of NZ_JAVRPS010000449.1, forward strand.
TCAGCAAGAACAAGAAGGCGCTCAACGAACTGCTGCTGGACGCGATCGGCTTCTCGAATGCCGGGATCAACACGATCGGCCGGAACGAGCAGAACCTGGTCAACTCGATCAACCTGGTGGCGCCAACTTTCGAGTTGCTGAACAAGTACTCACCGACCTACAAGTGCACATTCGAGGGCGCGGTGTGGTACTTGGAGAACGGCGGCAGGGCCTACATGGGGGGCAACGGCAAATCCCTCATGATCGACGGTGGGCTGCTCTTCGGCGACGACCCGTACCGCTATCCCGACAACTTGCCCCTTGTGCAGGCCAAGGGTGGTCCGGGCGGCAGGCCGAGTTGTGGTTCGCTGCCTGACGCGAGCGCGAACTTCCCGGTGAAGTATCTGGTGACCGACACCGGATTCGGCACCGGCCTGGACATCCGGCCTAACTCGGGCATCGGTTTCCCCGGCTATGTGAACTACTTCCCGGCCACCAAGGGAACGCCCCAACCGCCGCTGATTCGTTACCCTGGCGGTCCGGCGCCGGGCCTGGCGCCGGCCTATCCCGGACAACCGCCGTACGGTGCACCTGACTATGCGGGGGCCGCGACACCGCCGCTCCCGCCCGCGCCTCCGGCGCCCTGACCGCGAAAAGTAAGGAATAGCAATGAGAACCAACACCGGCGCCGTCGCGCGTGTGGTGGCGTTCACCGTTGTGTCCCTTGCGTTCGTCTTCATCCTGGTGACGGTCTTCGGGCAGTTCCGGTTTGGCTCCCGGACTTCCTACAGCGCGGTGTTCTCAAATGTTTCAGGACTCAAGGGTGGGAACTTCGTCCGTATTGCCGGTGTCGAAGTGGGCAAAGTCAGTCACCTCAAATTGGAGAAAGATGGCACCGTCCACGTCGACTTCGCGATCGACAAGGGGTTGAGGCTGACCGAGGGCACCAAAGCGTCAGTGCGCTACGAAAACCTCATCGGTGATCGGTATCTCGCGCTCGAGGACGGGCCCGGTGCGCCCAGGAGATTGCCGGAGAACGCCACTATCCCGTTGGCCCGTACCTCTCCTGCCCTCGACGTCGATGCGCTCATCGGTGGTTTCCGGCCACTATTCCGTGCGTTGGATCCCGATCAGGTCAACGCACTGTCCGGCCAATTGCTCAGGGTGTTCCAGGGCGAGGGAGCCACCATCTCGTCGGTGCTCGGCGAGACGTCGGCGCTCACCACGACGTTGGCCAACCGCGACAAGCTGATCGGCGATGTGATCACCAACCTGAACGTCGTGCTGCACACCTTCGGCACCCGCGACAAACAGTTCTCAGACGGCCTGGACAAGCTCTCCCTACTGG
>NZ_JAVRPS010000450.1:0-6402 GCF_032162105.1 Mycobacterium sp.
CTGGGTCCGGCGCTCCGCCGGTTCGTCTTTCAACACCATCCGTTGACTTTCATACAGTCTGCACGTAACTTTCATACCGAGTGTTCGTAAGTTCTCATCAGGAGGGTAACCGACATGCCGCAGGCGAAGCTGCAACGAGCCACGATCGAGTACCGCGAGTTGGGTCCGGCCGACTCGTCCCATCCCCCGATCCTGTTCGTCCACGGCATCCTGGTCGACCACAAGCTGTGGCTGAAGGTCGCCGAAGAGTTGGCGCGCAACGGGTTTCGCTGCATCCTTCCGGACTGGCCGCTCGGGTCGCATACCGTGCCGGTGGACCAGGGAGTGGAGCTGACGCCGGCAACGGTGGCCGAGATGATCGACGAGTTCATCGGCGCGCTGGACCTGCACGACGTCACACTGGTCGGCAACGACACCGGCGGTGGCCTGTGCCAACTCCTGATCGATGCCCACCCGGACAGCGTGGGCCGGCTGGTGCTGACCAACTGCGACGCCTTCGACAAGTTCCCGCCGTTCCCGTTCACCGTCGTGTTCGCGATGATGCGGGGGCCGCGGTCGATCGGTTTGTTGTCCAAGCTAATGAAGGTCGCCGCGCTGAGGCGTTCGCCCCTGGGCTACGGACTGTTGCTGCGACCCGAGGACGACGCCTTGACAGCGTCGTGGGTGGAGCCCATGAGCACCGACCGGCGGATCGCGCAGAATCTGGCCACGCTGTTGCGTGGTGTCGGCGCAATGGATCTCACCGATGTCGCCACCCGGCTCCCACGGTTCGCCAAGCCGGTCACGATCGTGTGGGGAATGGCCGACCGCAGTTTCACGCCGTCGCTCGGCCGCAGGCTCGCGGCGCTGTTCCCGAACGCGACGATGGTCGAGGTGCCAGGTGCGCGGACGTTCGTCGCGCTCGACGCCCCGCAGGCGGTGGTCGATGCGATCGCCACCGTGGGAGCCCGTGCTTAGAGAGACGGCAGCTTAGAAGACGCCCGCTTAGAAGAGAACTTTGTGTGGGACGTCGGTGATCAGACCGCCGTCCACCACGAACTCGCTACCTGTGGCGAACGACGACTCGTCGCTGGCGAGGAACACCACGAACGTGGCCACCTCGTCGGACTGGCCGGGGCGGCCGAGCGGACTGGTGACCAGGTCGTCGGGGAAGTGCTTGGTCATCGGTGTGCGGATGAAGCCGGGGTGCAACGAGTTGACCCGGATGTTGAACTTGCCCAGGTCCAGCGCGGCTGACTTCGACAGGCCGCGAACTGCCCACTTGGATGCCACGTAGGGATGCACCATCGGGGCGCCGCGCAGTCCCTCGATCGACGACACGTTGATGATCGATCCGCCGCCAGCCGACTTCATCGCCTCGACGGAGGCCTGCATGCCGAGGAACGTTCCCGTCAGGTTGACGTCGATGACCTTCTGCCACTTGGCCATGTCGAACTTGCCGATCTGGCCAAGCGCCACGATGCCCGCGTTGTTCACCAGCACGTTGAGCTTGCCGAACTCCCCCACTGCGGTCGCGACGGCCGCATCCCACTGGTCGGCCTCGGTGACGTCGAGGTGGACGTAGCGGGCGGAGTCACCGATGTCGTCGGCAAGGGCTTTGCCCTCGTCGTCGAGGATGTCACCGATGACCACTTTTGCGCCCTCGGCGACCAACATCCGCGCGTGAGCGGCGCCCATCCCCCGCGCCCCGCCGCTGATCAGTGCAACTTTTTCGTCCACTCGTCCCATGACGAGTCAGGCTACCTCACGCGGATTCGGAAATTAGAACCTGTTCCAATTTCGGGGTTCAGCACGCATACTCCGATGACATCCGTCGGAGGAGAAACAGCATGGCGATCCGTGTCGCGCTCATCGGCACCGGGAACTGCGGCAGCCTCGCACTGAGGCAACTGGTCAACGACGCACGCTTCGACCTGACCGGGGTCTGGGTGTCGTCGGAGGCCAAGGTGGGCAAGGACGCGGGCGAGCTCGCAGGCCTGGACACCTCGACGGGCGTCGCCGCCACCAACGATCTCGACGCAGTGCTGGCCGCCAAGCCCGATTGCGTCGTGTACTGCGCCATGGGCGACACGCGCCTGGCCGAGGCGATGGCCGACATCCGTCGCATCCTGGCCCTCGGCATCAACGTGGTGGGCTCCGCGCCCGGCGTGCTGCAGTACCCGTGGCAGGTGGTACCCGACAAGTACATCGACCGGGTCGAAGAGGCTGCGCGAGAGGGTGATTCGACCATCTTCATCACCGGCGTCGACCCGGGGTTCGCGACCGACCTGCTTCCGTTTGCGCTGGCCGGTACCTGCCAGAGCATTCAGCAGGTGCGCACCATGGAGATCGCCGACTACGCCACCTACGACGGGGTGACGGTGATGTTCGACGTGATGGGCTTCGGGAAGGCCATCGGCGACTTCCCGATCCTGTTCCAGCCGGGCGTCCTGAGCATCGCCTGGGGTACGGCCATCCGGCAGCTCGCGGCGGGTCTCGGCGTCGAGGTCGACGTGATCAAGGACTCGGTCGAACAGGAACCCGCTCCCGAGGACTTCGACGTCGCCGCCGGACACATCGCCAAGGGCACCGTCGCAGCGCTCCGGTTTCAGATCGAGGGCATGGTCAAGGGTGAGCCCGTCATCGTCGTCGAGCACATCACCCGGCTTCGCGGAGACCTACGCCCGGACTGGGCTCAACCGGCACAGCCGGGCGGGTCGTATCGCGTGGAGATCACCGGTGAACCCTCGTACGTCGTCGACATCTGCCCCACCAGCCGCAACGGCGATCACAACTACGCCGCCATCCTTGCCGCGGCAGGCCGGATCGTGAACGCCATTCCCGACGTGCTGGCGGCGGCCCCGGGCATCCGGACCACGCTGGACCTGCCGCTCGTCACCGGCAAGGGCCTGTACGCGGTTCAGTGATTCGTGCGAGGCCGCAGGCCGGCGCGTACGACGTTGGCCCACTCCAGCGTGACGTGTGTGCCGCGGTCCGACGTCTGAATCGACGTCCGGTCGGACAGCGCCTCCATCAACGGGATGCCGCGTCCGCGGCTGCGGCTGCTGTGCTCCGCGGGCGTCCGCCACGACCCCCGGTCCGACACCAGGACCGTGATGGTGGATTCGACCACGTCGTGCCACGCCAGTAGATCCATGGTGCCCGTGCCCAGGCACTCGAGGTAGGCGAACTCGGCACAGTTGGCCAGGGCCTCGTTGATCGCGAGGACCAGGTCGCTCGAACGGATCGGGTCCAGGTCGAAGCACTGCCGAAGCCAGGCGGCGAACTCGTCACGGGTCCGGGACGCCGTCTGAGCATTCGCCGTGATGCCGACGCGCTCGAAGCGCTCAGCGTTGGCGACATTTGCGGAAGGCATTGCATCGATCATGACAGCTGATGCTTACCCGGTCGGAGCTCTGGCTAAGCGTGTCTACCCGCGAAGTGACGCAATCGCTTCGTCGAGAGTGGCGAACAACGGGACGATGTCGGCAATTCCGACCAGTTTCAGCGGCCGACTGGTGGCCGGCCCCTCGGCGACGACACACAGGCGGGTGACCGTGCCCGCCTCGTCGTGGGCGGCAACCAGCACACCCATTCCCGCAGACGCCAGGAACTCCACCTCGGTCAGGTCCACGACGAGGTTTCCTGGCTTCTTGTCGAGGGCGGCGTTAAGTGCCTGCTCGAGCTGCGGCGCGGTCAGCATGTCGACCACGCCGGATGCGGCGACGATGGTCACGCCGTCGACCGACCGTTCGCTGACCACGCACGTCGAACCGGACGCCGGGGTCGTCTCGTCGTTCGGTGCTGTTTTGTCGGTCACTGTCTTGTCGGTCATTGCCTCGCGTTGATCGTCCAATGCCCAACTTCCCTGTCTGGCCACCTCCGCTGGATGCGAGGCGGCACCGCTTTCATGCTCGCGAGGCTTCCGGCTGAACCTGGCAAGCACGAAACTGCCTAGGTCGAACCTATCCGATGCGATCCCGCGATGTCGCCAGCGGGACGCGGCCGGCGCCCCTCGGCAGCCGTGGCCGATTGATGCTGGAATGGAGTTCGAGGCAAGCCCAGCCCGGTGCGCCGCGACCGCAGGAGCGACATGGACCCCGAGACGCCCTTCGCCCGCCAGTTGGCGGAGATCGCGTCGGATCCGGCCGGGCCCCGGGTCGGCGCATTCTTCGACCTCGACGGCACGCTGGTGTCCGGATTCACCGCGACCGCGCACGCCGGGCACCGCATTCGGCGCCGCCAGGCCAGGATCGGCGAGGTGCTCGGTGTGATCGAGGCTTCGGTGCGGTACCGATTGGGGCGGATGGAGTTCGAGCGACTCATCGCGCGGGCGGCCGGCTATCTTCGCGGCGAATCGCTTGACGAACTGGACGAGCTCGGTGAGGCGTTGTTCCGCAGGCACATCGAGTCGCGGGTGTTCACCGCCATGCGTGATGTCGTCGCCGCACACCAGGACCGTGGCCACACCGTGGTGCTCAGCTCGTCGGCCCTGACCATCCACGCCGAACCGGTGGCCCGCTACCTTGGCATCACCAACGTGGTGTGCAACCACTTCGTGGTCGACGGCCTTCGGCGCCTGACCGGCGGGATCGTCGAACCGATCGTATGGGGCACCGGCAAGACCGATGCCGTGCGGCGCTTCGGCGCCGACCACGACGTCGACCTGCGCAGCAGCTACTTCTACGCCGACGGCGACGAGGACATCCCGTCGATGCGGGCGGTCGGTCGGCCTCGGCCGGTGAACCCGCGGTCGGGGTTGGCCGCAGAAGCGGCGCGCCGCGGTTGGCCGGTGCTGGTGGTCAACGGTTCGGACCGGCGTCGGATACCGGCGTGGCCGCTGCGGAAGGTCGCCGGGCGTCGATGATCGCGCGCACGGTGCGGCCCGCGCACAGGCGTACGTACATCAGCGATCACCCGTCGGGGTCACCTCGTCGATGCGGATCATGCGCCGGAACCTGCCGACGAAGACGGGCAGATACGCGCCGATGCCCGCCTTGCCCAGCCACTCGGCGGCCATCCCGGAGTAACGCAACCAGTGGCGCGCGTGGGTTTCGTCGTCGATCTGCAGCAGCAGCATCACCTCGCGTGGGTTGTCGAAGGCGCTGAAGATCAGGACGTTCCGAATCCCCGCAGTGCGGAGTTCGTCGACGGTCTCGCGAACGTGCGCAACGAGATTCGGCACGTCTTCGACGAGGGTCACCAACGAAACCATCACCTGTGGTGCGGCGGGCCCGGATCGCCCTGCGACGTCGAGTCGCTCGACCACCTCGCCCGCGAAAACCGCGGGGATGTCCTCGACCCCGACGGCGTCGAACCACTCGAAGAAGACCCGTGAGCGCAGCAGTTCGAGCACGGGCTCGCGGGCGTGGATGGCGATGAACACCAGCACCCGTCCCGGGTCGGTGGTCGACGCGTACACCAGCACGTGGTGCGCGCCCATGTCGGCGAGCGCATCCTGCCGACTCTCCAGCAGCGGCCACACCCGTTCCGGGTCAGGCACGCGGTAGTCCGATGCCAGAACCAGCGAATGGGTCAGCCGATGCGTCATCGGTCATCGCCCTTCGCCGCCACGATTGCGGCTGTCAATGGGGGTAGCGAAAAACGGTATTGCGGTTCTCGCACAGTGTCGAGCACCGACGCGCATCGTGGATGCGCGACCTAGCATCATCGCCCACGCGGGCGGGGGCTAAACTAGAACACGTTTCAGTTAGCTACCGAGTGGCATTAGAGGAGCAGGCATGCACACCCCCATCTGCGACCAACTCGGCATCGAGTTCCCGATCTTCGCCTTCACGCACTGCAGAGACGTCGTGGTCGCCGTCAGCAAGGCGGGGGGCTTCGGCGTGCTCGGGGCGGTCGGCTTCACCCCCGAACAGCTCGAGATCGAGCTCAACTGGATCGATGCCAACATCGGCGAGCACACCTACGGGGTCGACATCGTGATCCCCAACAAGTACGAAGGCATGGACTCGAACCTGTCCCCGGACGATCTCGGCAAGATGCTGGCCGACATGGTGCCTCAGGAGCACCTCGACTTCGCCAAGAAGATCCTCACCGATCACGGTGTCCCGCTCACCGCGGAGGACAACGAGAACACGTTGCGACTGCTCGGTTGGACCGAGGCGACGGCCACCCCACAGGTCGAGGTCGCGCTGAAGCATCCGAAGATGACGCTGATCGCCAACGCCCTCGGCACCCCGCCGGTCGACATGATCGAGCACATCCACGCAGAGGGCAGGAAGGTCGCCGCGCTCTGCGGTTCGCCGAGCCAGGCCCGCAAGCACGCGGACGCAGGCGTCGACATCATCATCGCCCAAGGTGGCGAGGCCGGCGGACACTCCGGCGAGGTCGGCTCGATCGTGCTGTGGCCGCAGGTGGTCAAGGAGGTCGCACCGGTTCCGGTGCTCGCCGCGGGCGGTA
>NZ_JAVRPS010000451.1:0-8611 GCF_032162105.1 Mycobacterium sp.
GTTGTAGAGCGTCTGATGGTCCTCCGGATGTGCACCCCGGTCGAGCAGCAGGGCCGCCAGCGCCTGGGCGTAGGGGTGCCTCGGCTGCCGCCGCGGTCCCTGCTCGCCCTCGCCGAACACCCCGGTAAGCGCGGTGAACGGCGTCGACATCCCGCACCACAGGTAGCCGGCGTTTGGGTCGGCACCCGCGTCGAGCAGCGCCGCGGCAGCCTCGAGCACCTCGTCCTGGCTGCGGCCAAGCGGTGCGCGGGAGTAGGTCAGGTGCAGCAGCGGCACCCAGCCGAACGGCCCACCCGCCCGCCGGGCGAGCGTCGGATCCGCGGCCAGGTGCCGGCGCAGGGCCGCGGGATCGGAGGCTGCCGCCGCCGCCCACACGTGCCGGTCGACGAGCGTCGGATCGTCGGCGAGCAGATCCGCGGCGGTCTGCCAGCGCGGCGGGGCGTCGTCATCGTCGTAGCGCAGCGCGCTGAGCGTGCAGAACCGATCGGCCGGGTCCAGTGTGTCCTCGTCGACCGCGTTCGGGTCGACGCTGAAGTCGGCGGCGATCCGCAGGTAGTGCACCAGCGCAGGCCACCCGGTGAAGCCGTACGACCTGGCGACGGTCAGCTGCGCGTCGTGCAGCGCGAACCGGGATGGCGATTCGGCCAACGCAATCGACGGCTTCGGGTGGCAGCGCTGGACGAGGTCGACGGACTCGGCGTCGCCTGCGGTGATCCCGCGCTGCAATCGGCGCGCGTCGGCCTTGAGCCGATCCAGCGACGGGTTGTTGGGCAGAGAGCTGGCCATGACGGCCTCCTTCCGAGCCCGGCGTCCGCGAGGTCGGGCCGAGGAAAGAGGTCTTCCGGCACGAGCGTGGTCTTGCTGGCATGGCAGGGAGGCTGAGCCCCTTCGAGCGGACGTCGGGCGGTCCTGCGCGCCCGACATCACGATAGGTCGGCGGTCCTCGCGGGTCAACGGCAGCGGCGAGATGGTCGCGCGCATCACCCGCGTGGCGGGTCTAATCACCCTGCCGCACAGCGGGTTTCGATCGACACGCGAGGAACCACAGGATCCACAGGATGATCGGCAACAGGATGTCGGTCCACAACGGAAACCCGATGTTGTAGGGCCTGTGTTGCCGTCGACCACCCAGAAGTAGACGTGCCCGGCGGCGTCGCCGAAGTACTGGATGGTCTGCACCACGATCACGCACAGCCAGAAGTTGTCGCGGTATCGGTAACACAGCAGGCCGGCGACGCCGACCGCCAAATCGCCCATGGCGTTCTCCCACTGGAAGCCGCCGTCACCCCGGGTGTATCCGATCATTTCCGCGGTCTCCGGCCCGTCGAAGATGTGGAAACCCGCAGTGATCAGTCCCGTGACACCGACCACGGCGACCAGCCACCACAGCAGATGGATTCGGGCGGCGGGGGTCTGCTCGTCCCGCCTGCTCTGAATGGTCGCTCCGACGATCGCGACGATCACGGCGATGACCACGAACACGACAACCCCCTAACCTGCGGCCCTGACCAAGGCCACCGCGAAACCATCCCAGCCCTTCGTTCCCACGGTCTGGACGGCCGCGGTGTCCAGCCGTGGGTGCTCGCCCATCATCACGAACATGTCCCGCACGGCGCGGGCCTGGTGATCGTCGGGCGCGGGGTCGAGGACGCGACCCCCACGGGCGATGTTGTCGACCACGATGACCGCGCCGGGCGTCGCCAGCTCGACCGCCCACTGCACGTACGCGACGTTGTTCTCCTTGTCGGCGTCGATGAAGAACATGTCGAAGCGCGCCCCGCGTTCGGCGAGCAGCGGCAAGGTGTCCAGCGCCGCACCGACGATGACCTCCACCCGGTCGTCGACGCCGGCGATGGCGAGATTCGCGCGCGCGACCTCGGCGTGGGCGGGCTCGTACTCCAACGTCACGACGCTGCCGCCGGGTCCGACCGCGCGGGCCAGCGCGATGGTGCTGTAACCGGCGAGCGTGCCGACCTCCAGCACCCGGGTGGCCTGTCTCAGTTCGGCCAACAGCGACAGGAGTTTGGCGTGCTGGGCGGAGAGCTCGATCGGCGGCATCCCGGCGGCGGCGGCCGACTGCCTCGTCGCGGCGAGTACGTCGTCCTCGGTGTGCAGCAGTTGGTTGAACATCTCGTCGAGGGCCTGCGGATCCGGGTCATTCACCCGCTCCACGTTAAACGCTCGCCGCTACCGCACGCCCTCCTTGGCGTAGACCACGCGCAACACGTGGCCGACCTCGGGACCCATCACCGCATCGGTCAGCTCGCAGAACGTCGTGACGAACTCCGGCCCGTGAGCAGGCTCGGCCCGGCACAAGTGGTGGGCGATCTCGTGCAACACCACCAGTTCCCGCAGTGCCCACGTGGTCCTCCGATCGGGCACGGCGATGGTGGCGAGGTTTCCGTCGTACTCGTAGTGCGCTGCGGTGACGCCGCGGCGACCACGCACGGTCAGTGGTTCGGCTGCGGGCCACCGCTGCCGCACGGACGGATGGCCGAGCACGTCGTCGACGTAGCGCTGCACGGAATCCACCGACGCGAACCGCGCCTCGGGCGGCAGGGTGATGTTGGCGCCGAAGAACTCGACGGTGCCGTTGCCGCGCTGGGACACGCGGTCGAACAGCGTCCGCACGAACTCCTCGGCGGCGTAGACCCGTGCGCGTTGATCGTCACGCGGCACGGTGCGCCGTCACCGGTCCAGGGCGCCGCGTGATCCGGCCAGTTCCGTGCTCGGCCCCAGCCGGGCCCGCTTCCCGGCGCGATCACCGGCGCGACGAGCGGCCGAGGAATAGCCCGCCGACGCGCTGTTGGCACGCCACGTCCCCCGGGCCTTGGACGCCTCCCGGTAGAACGACTTGAGCTCGATGTCCTTGTTGCGCAACACGAGATCGGTCCCCGGTTGCTGCTGGCGACCCGTGGTGGCGTCCTTCTTGGCCTCCTCGTGCGCCTCGGCCAACCGCTGACCCACCCGGGCGCCGAATGCCAACTGGAAGTTCAGCCGCGCGGTGATGGTGGGGGTCGGCCGGTGCTGGCCCGAGAAAATGTAGGCGTCGGAAGACTTCACCATCTGCACCACCAGGCTGGCGTACAGCGCATGGGTGGCGTCGATGTCCTCGGCGAACCCGTAGGCGTAGACGAACGTCGAGTTGGATGCGACGTCGCATTTCAGGTCGTTGGCCGCGCCGATCACCACGAACAGCTGGACGTAGGTGCGCAGCCCCCTGGTGCCCGCCTCGCCGATGGTGATGGTGCGCTGCACCGGCACCTGCGCCGGCGAGCGGGTCGCGGCGTGCGCGCGGGCCACGGCGAGGTCGATGGACGTGGTGGTGGCCAGCCGTTGCGCGGCCGCCATGAACGCATCGGCCTCGTGGGCGTTGTCGGTGTTCTCGGCCTGGCGCAGCAGTGCGGCGATGCGCGCCAGCATCTTGTCGTCGGTCATGCGCGGTCTCGCTTCGCTTCTCGCTTGTAAGTCATGGCGTCAAACTATGGAACCAGTACGACTTTCCCGCGGGCGTGGCCGGTCTGCAGATACCGGTGCGCCTCGGGCGCCTCCTCCAGCGGAAGCTCCTTGTCCACCGTCACTTCCAGCTTCCCGGCGGCCGCCAGCGCGATGACTTCCGCGCGGGACGCATCGCGGATTTCCTGACCGCCGTCGGCACCGGTCAACACCGCGATACCCAGTTCGGCGGCCCGACCGAAACCGGCGATGGTCGCGATGCGGCCGCGGTCGGCGACCAGTTCGACCGACGTGTCCAGCGCCTCGTCGGTGCCGACCAGGTCGAGCGCGGCGTCCACCGTGCCGATGACCCGCACCCGGTCGGCCAGCCCTTCGCCGTATGCGACGGGTTCGGCGCCGTATCCGCGCAGCTGATCGTGCCGCGCTGGGCTCGCGGTGGCGATCACCTTGGCGCCGCGCGCGATCGCCAGCTGCACCGCCATCAGCCCGACGCCGCCGCTGGCGCCGTGGATCAGCACGGTGTCGCCCGTCCCCACAGCGGTCTTCGTCAACAGGTGCCATGCGGTGCCGGCCACCAGGAGCAGCCCTGATGCTTGCGCGAAACTCAGCGACGCGGGCTTGTGTCCCACGTCGGAGGCGTCGGCGATCACCCGCTGGGCGTAGCCGCCGCGGATGTTGGTGACGATCACCTCGTCGCCGACTGTCAGTGGTCCGGTGTATCCGGTCGTGCCGGCTGCGACCGCGGCGATCACGCCGGCCACCTCCATGCCGAGCGGCATCGGCAGATTGCCGGGATCGCGGCCCATGTCGCCGCTGTACAGCTTGTAGTCGACCGGATTGGTGCCCGCCGCGCGGACGTCGACGAGCACCTGACCTGACCCGGGACCGGGCAGCTCGATGTCTTGCAGCGCAAGGACTTCCGGTCCTCCATAGCCTTCCGCGAAAACAGCTCTCGTCATGGGCCGAAGTCTAGCCACTACTTGCCGACGAAGGCGTCCAGCGCCTTTACCAACTGCGAGGACAACGGTTCCTTGCTCGCGTAGTTGGCGACATTGTCGGTCGGGTCGTCCCTGAGTACGTGGTTGACGCCCTGGAGACCGACGACGGTCAGGGCGGTGTGGCGGCCCAGCGCGGCGGTCAGCGCCACTTCCGCGGCACAGTTCGCCTGGGAGTCGGAGTCCGAACACGTCACGAGCACGGGGGTGCCTGCGGGCACCGTCGCGGCCAGCGCCACCGGGTCGATCGCGTCGGCCTCGACCACGGCCTTGACGTTGCCCGGGTTGAGGATGGCGCCCAAACCCTCAGGCAGCTTGGCCGGGGCGGTGCCCTTGGTGCGGGCTTCGACGACGGCGGCATTCCAGGCGGCGACCACGTCGTCGGCCTGTTGGCGCGTCTTGGCCCCGGATGCCACGTCGGCGTCGACGCTGCTGCGCACCCGGGCGGTGATGATGTCGAGGTAGCGGCCGGACAACGGCTGAAAGAGGCCCAGCGCGTGGATCTTCGGCGCGTCGGGTGCGGCATCGGTGGCCAGCGACATCGCGTGGACGGTGCCCTCACCCAGCGCGTACACCGAGATGCGCGACTTCTCGGTGCCGGGCTTCTCGGCGAGGAAGCGCACTGCCGCCTTGGCGCCCAAGGTGTAGACGGCGCTCCCGACGTCGGCGGGCCGCAGCGCGTAGGGGCCGAGGCCGGTCTTGCCGGTGCCCGCCTTGTCGTAGCGCAGACTGGCGACCCCCTTGCCGGACAGGTACTCCGCCAACTGGCGCATGTTGCCGACCGGACCCGCCACCGCGTTGTCCCCATTGCGGTCGGTGTTGCCGCTTTCCGAGATGAGCAGGGCGGCCGGGCCTGGCGCGTCGCCCTGGTGACGGTAGGTGCCGTGGATGGTCAGCCCGTCCGCGACGAATGTGACGTCCTCGTCGACCCAACCGCCGGGCTCCTGCGCACCGGGCGCGGACTTCTGCGGCCCGGAGGAGCACCCGACGACCAGGAGTAGCACGGCCAGCGCGCAGAGGAGTTGCCGTCCAACGCCTTTCACAAGCGGACCTCGATCCACGACACGACGTCGTCGAGTACCTGCGCGCGTTCCGGCTCGTTGAACACTTCGTGGTAGAGCCCGGGATAGACCTTGAGGTGGACGTCGGCGGATCCGACGCATTCGACGAGCCGCTCACTGCCGGCCACCGGAATCAACTTGTCCTGGCCGCCGTGCACGACGAGCAGCGGCGCGGTCAGCGCCGACGCGCGCTGCGGCATGGACTCGCCGACGCCGATCAGTGCCTTCGCGATCCCTGCGGGCAGCTTGCCGTGGTGCACCAGCGGATCGGCCTCATAGGCGGCGACCACCTCGGGATCCCGGGAGACCGCGTCGGCCGGGAGATTCTCGACGGGCAGCCCTGGCAGCAGGCTGCCGATCACCTTGGCCACAGTGCTCATCACCGGCGACACCGCGTCCTGGGCGTACACCGCGGGACCGGACAGCACCATGGCGGCGTAGTCGTCGGGGTGCTCGACGCCGTACGCGAAGACGATGCCGCCACCCATGCTGTGGCCGAGCACGATGCGCTTGAGCTCGGGGTGCGCGGCAGTGGCGATGCCGACGAGGTGGTGGAAGTCGTCGGTGTATTCGGACATGTCTTTGAGGTAGACGCGCTTGCCGCCGGAGCGGCCATGGCCGCGATGATCGAGCGCGTAGGTGATGAGCCCGCCCTCCCCGAGGCGCTGCGCAACGTGGTCGTAGCGACGGGCGTGTTCGGCGTAGCCGTGTGCCAGGATCACCACGCCGAGCGGGTCGGTGTTCGGTGTCCACACGTCGTAGACGATGCGAACCCCGCCCACACCGTCGAAGCTGCGTTCGCTGCGGGTTGTGGCCATCAGGGGAGACTAGCGGGCGGCCCTGAACGGCATCGTTCGCCGTTGCGTGCGTCTTGTCGGTGTGCGTGGGTACCCTCGTGAGCGTGAGCGTCCTCGCGGAAGATCCGGTTGGTTTCGAATCCAAAGACGCCTTTCTGGCCGATGCCCAGCGCTACCGGCGTGAGCTCCTCGCGCACTGCTACCGGATGACCGGTTCCCTGCACGACGCCGAGGACCTGGTCCAGGAGACCTACCTGCGGGCGTGGAAGTCCTTCGACGGCTTCCAGGGCAGGTCGTCGGTGCGCACCTGGCTGTACCGCATCGCCACGAATACCAGCCTGACCTCACTCGAGGGCCGGAAGCGCCGGCCGCTGCCCAGCGGGCTGGGCGGGGTGGCATCCGATCCCACCGGCGACATCAACGAGCGCCAGGAGATCACCTGGCTGGAACCGCTGCCCGATTCGTCGAACGACCACCCCTCGGATCCTTCGGTGATCGTCGCGTCCCGCGATTCGGTGCGCCTGGCCTTCGTCGCTGCGCTGCAGCACCTGCCGCCGCGGCAGCGCGCGGTGCTGGTGCTGCGCGAGGTGCTTCAGTGGAAGGCCGCCGAAGTCGGCGCGGCGATCGGGGCATCCACCGCCGCGGTGAACAGCCTGCTGCAGCGGGCGCGCGCGCAACTCGACGAGGTGCAACCGAGCCAGGACGACGGGCTCGCCGCACCGGAGTCACCCGAGGCCCAGGACCTGCTGGCCAAGTACATCGAGGCATTCGAGAGTTACGACATGGACGAACTCGTCGAGTTGTTCACGGCCGATGCAATCTTCGAGATGCCTCCGTTCGACGGTTGGTATCAGGGCCCGGTGAACATCGTCCAGCTCTCCAAGACCCACTGCCCCGCCGAAGGCCCCGGCGACATGCGCTTCCTGCCCACCACCGCCAACGGCCAGCCTGCCGCCGCGCTCTACATGCTCAACCGCGAGACCGGGGTGCACGAGGAGTTCCAGCTGCACGTGTTGGGGATCCGTGCGGGCGGCGTGTCACACGTGGTGGCGTTCAAGGCGGGCGACGGGCTGTTCGAATCGTTCGGGCTGCCTGCGACGCTCTAACCCGCGGGGATCACCGGCAATGTGACACTCGACGGGTGCGCCGCGTCGTGCAGGATCGTCTGCGTCGCGGCCACCGCAGCCGTGCTCTGGCCGAACGGTTCGCCGGTATTGGGGTTGGGAGCGAACTGCGGATAATCGCTACTCGAAATCTCGAGCCGGATGCGGTCTCCGGTCCGAAACTCATAGCTGGTCGGCCAGACCTGGATCCGGTAGGCATGTGGCTGATTGGGCGTGGCCTGCGTCGGATTCGACAGCGAGTCGCGGAACGACGTTCGCAGGATCCCGTCGTTGAGGTTGATGACCTGACCGTCGGGCTTCACCACCGTCAGCTTGGCGGTGAAGTCGGTGTCGGGAGCCGATGACACGGCCCACAGGTTCACCGTGGTCGGACCAGTGATCTCGGTGTCCTGCGGTAATCGAGCGCTGCTGTAGACGAGGACGTCGGAACGCTGCTCGACGGGGGTCTGGTCGTAGGGCCCCTGGGGGCCGGACTGCGCTCCACAGCAGGAGTGCCCGCCGAGGCTCGGCGCGGGGAAGTGCGGGTCGTAGGTGTAGACGTCGGGTGGATCCGCAGCCGGGGGAGCCAGGACCAGCTGGCCCTTGCGATCGGCGATGCCACCCGGCCCGGAGAGGTAATAGGTCGTCGGCTGCGTCTGCGGCAGTGGCCAGCCCGTCGCGGTCTTCCAGACATTGGCGCCCATCAGGAAGTAGTCCACCCGTGGCGTGCCCGCCGATGCCGCGGAGCCATTGTCCTTGCCCTTGAGGAAGTGGTCGTACCAGTCGAGCATCAGGCCGTTGATCGGGCTGTTCGCGACGCCGCCGATCGCCTTGAGCATCGGGGCGGGCTCCGATTCAGGTCTGCCCCAATCGACGTGATCCCACGGCCCGATGACCAGGCGCTGGTTGTCACGGGCGTTCGCGTTCGCGCCGTTGGCCACCATGCCCGCGAAGTTCTCGACACCGCCGGCCAGGAAGGCGTCATACCAGCCTTCGAAGTGCAGCACCGGCACCCCAACCGACTGGTACCGGTCCCGGATGCTGAACTGCCGCCAGAAGTCGTCGCGCGTCGAGTGCCGGATCCAGTCGAAGTACCACGGTGCCACGGCCGGGTTGTCCGGCTGCATCGGCGGCAGGTCCTTGAACGGACGGAAGTCGAGCCAGCGGGTGGGATCGTTTGCGGCAGCAGCGAGTTCGTG
>NZ_JAVRPS010000452.1:0-6314 GCF_032162105.1 Mycobacterium sp.
GGACGGCACGTGTTCCTCACCGGCAAGGCGGGCACGGGCAAGTCGACGCTGATCCGTCGATTCATCTCCGAGACCGACCGCAACGTCGTCGTCGTCGCGCCCACCGGCATCGCCGCACTGAACGTCGACGGCTACACCATCCACCGGCTGTTCAGCTTCTCGACGACGACAAGTCTCGACGACGTCCGCACCGGCCGGTACTACCCCGGCCGGTTCGCGAAGATCCTCGGCTCGCTCGATACCTTGATCGTCGACGAGGCATCGATGGTGCGCGCCGACCTGTTCGACCAGGTGGCCGCGGCACTGATGCGATTCGGTCCCGTGCCCGGCACTCCGTTCGGCGGCGTCCAGATCGTGCTGGTCGGCGACCTCTACCAGCTGCCGCCCGTGGTCCACGAGGCCGAGGCCGCGTACCTGAACGCCCGTTACGCCACCCCGTACTTCTTCTCTGCCGACAGCTTTCGGTCCGAGGAGTTCCCGACGGTGGCTCTCACCACGGTGTTCCGCCAACGGGGCGATGACCGAATGACGGCGATTCTCAACGAGATTCGCGAAGGTGTCCTGGTCGGTCATGCACGTGACCAGCTGAACGCGCGCACGGACCCGGACTTCGTCCCACCCGACGACGAGTTCTGGCTCACGCTGGCGCCGACCAACCGACTGGTGACCGCCAGGAATCGGCAGCGCCTGGAGCGGTTGCCCGGCGACGAGATCACCTACCTCGCCAGGCGATCCGGCGACCTCAGTCTGTTCGATCCGCCGGTGGAGGACGAGCTGCGGTTCAAGGTCGGCGCGCAGATCATGATGCTGAACAACGACCAGTTCGATCGGTGGGTCAACGGCACGCTCGGTCGGGTGACCGCCGCCAGGATGGACGACGGGCTGGTCGTCACCGTCGAGTTCACCAACGGCGACGCCGCGGACGTCAGGCCCTTCACCTGGGAGGCGACCAGGCCGGTGGTCGACGGTGGGTCGCTGCGCCGCGAGGTCATCGGCACCTACACGCAGCTGCCGTTCAAGTTGGCGTGGGCGATCACCATCCACAAGAGCCAGGGCCAGACGCTCGAGCGCATGGTCGTCGACCTCAGCGGCGGCATGTTCTCGTTCGGCCAGCTCTACGTCGCGCTCAGCCGGTGCACGTCGATGAACGGGCTCGTGCTCAAACGTCCGGTGCTACCGAAGGATCTGAAGACCGACAAGCGCGTCGTCCGGTTCCTGCGTCAGGCGGTCGCCGACGAACGATCCCGCCGGTACTGCGGGATCGGCATTCTCACCGTCGGGGACGAAGGCCGGATATCGCGGCCCCGGCCGGTGGAGCTCGCGGTCGCGTTCGACGACGGCACCGCGGTCAGCACCCTGATCAACCCACAACGGGATCTCGCCGATGCCAGGCAGTCCTACGGCATCACCGTCTCCGACGTGCTGCTCGCTCCGACGTTGGCCGAGGCGTGGGAGGTCATCGCGCCGATGCTGGCCGGCTGCACACCGGTCGGCGTCGGGATCGATGACACGCTCGGCCTCATCGACTTCGAACTCAAGCGTCTCGGGCTCGTCGTGGCCCTGCCGCTGGGTGCGGACGTGCCGCGCTCGGTGCTCGGCGCCGAGCACCACCGTGGGTTGGCGGCCGGCGCGGCGCTCGAGCGGGCCCGCGCCGCGCTCGACGCGTTCTCCCGTTCGGGCTCAGGGGATTCGGCATCATCGGCTTTCGACGAACCCGACCCTGGAGAATCGTTCTCGGGACATCTCGTCAGTCGTACCCCCGACGTGGCGACCCCGGCGTCGGTTCACCTGCCAGGCTTGTCGGCACTACTCGACGTCAGCCGTGGCGTCGGCGCGACACTGCTGGGACATGGCGCCTCTTGGGCGGCGGGCGACGGTGCAGGCGCGGATACGCCGTGGCACTCGGCGGCCCGATACTCGGTAGCCGACCAGTTGAGGGGCGCCGCGGTGCGGGCACCCCTGACCACGGAGTCCGTGGCGCGCCTGCGCCAAGTCGAAGAGCTGTTGGGCGTCGCGATCATCGACGACTCGGTGGAGTCCGCGATCGTCGGCGACGACATCGCCGCCGCCCTGGTGCCGGGTGCCCGCGTGTGCTTCACCGGCACTGCCGAAGACGCGCAGGGCCGGGTGGTCGAGCGCGACGAGATGCGGCGCCTGGCCACTTCGGCGGGGCTCTTGCCAGTGCCGTCGGTGACGAAGACGCGCTGCGAGGTTCTGATCACCGCCGAGGTCGGCAGCCAGTCCGGCAAGGCGCGCAAGGCACTTGAGTGGGGCAAGCCCGTGTTCTCCGCTGCCGAGTTCTTCGCGTGGCTCGCCGGCGTCGAGCCCTAGATCGCCATCCCGCCATCTCGATGTCCACAGTTCGGGGGCAGGCTCAGTGCAGCGTCATCAGCGTCCCGGCTTGCCCTGCGCCCCAAAACCATAGCGCTTAGAGCGGGACTAAGAGCATCCCTGCCCTAAGCGCGCGGTCGTTGTCAGCGGTGGTGGTGGTACAGCAGGGCACCCGAGTCCCCGCCGAATGGCTGTTGGTTCTGGGCGGCCTCTTGCGCGGCTGTCCCGGGTGTAGCGGTGACTTCGGCATTTCCCGGGCTCTGCTGCACGGTTGCGTCGGCCGCGGCGATCGGTGCCAGTCCAATGGCTGCCGCGGATACGGCGATGGCCAGTGGCGCGACGTATCGCAGATTCATTATTCTTCTCCTTATTTGGTGACATCGCCTACAGGCGATGCCGGCTGAAAATCGGGTCCCGGCGGCGTACTCGCGTCAGCTCGGGCAAGCATCGGGTCAGACGGCGCCGCCGGTGTGCGGGCTGGCGACTGGCCCGGACGACATTCCGGAATTCCACGTCGCGAGTCCGTATGGGACGAGCGGGTCAAGGCGATGTGTGAGCAGCCGATCCGCGCCGGGCCGTAGGCGCTGGTAATCCCCGGCGCAGTACGGCGAGGTACCACTAGCCGGCGGAGTGATACCGATGAACTGTGCGCCGACACCGACCGCAGCTGCGGCCACCATGGCTGCCGCGGTTCCTGCCGCCGGGTGCGCCCGCCGTCGGCTGCGCGTCGAGCGGCCTGCGCTGACCGTAGTCATCGTTTCCTCCACATGCTTTTTCGCCTCGGTATGTATCTCAAGACTGCTCGAAGCGGGCAGCTTTGTCGTCGGTGCTAGCCACCAAATTTGTTGAGGAGAACCGGAACTCCCGCATGGTGGTTAGCTGGAATGCTCGTTGCCACCCCAAGCGAGTTCTTCGATTGCGTGACGACACACTCCCCATCACCTGACCGCGGTTGTCCACGGTCGCGTTATTCCCCAGGGGTATGTGCGGTTTGGGGAGCTGCTCGACGTTAGGGGCGCTTGACCCGGTTGACAGTGCCAGGAATGACACTCGAATTGGATTCGGGGGCGCCTGGCGCCCGTACCGGACAGCCACCTCACTGACCGGCGACCCCTCCAACACCTCCAGAGCAGTTCGAAACCACTACTCTACCAACCACTCCCGATCACCGGGCTGCGCTCCATCTGACACGGCGAGCAAGCATCACCAGCCCGGGCCGGCAGCAGTCAAGAAGGTCCCGAGAACAAAGTGTCAATTAGGTCCTGAGCCCCCACAGAATCAGTCAGACAGACGACTACCTGTTGCTGTGTCGAACACATGCAGGTTGCGCGGATCGGTGGTGATGTACATCATCTCGCCCTTGTTCGGATGGTTTCGACCACTCGCCCGGATGGTGATGTTGCGGGACGTGCCCCCGATGACGCCGGTGCCGTAGACGAATGCGTCGGCGCCGAGGTCCTCAACGACATCCACACGCACGGGCAGTCCGTCCTCGCTGCCGATTCCGTCATCGCGAATCTCGAGGTGAAGGTTGGTGCCCGTGGCTTGTGCGCACACCTCGACAACTGATGCTCGTGCGTGTTTGGCCACGTTGGTGAGGGTCGCGACCACGACGTAGTAGGCGCCCACTTCTTTCAACCGACATTTCTCCTCGAGGCGCCTCTTCCGAGTACGCGCGAGATACTCTCACCGATGCAGATCGAGATCGATATCGGTCCATCTCAACGCCGCCAGGTCGCGCCAACGAAGTCCGCAGTACCCGGCAACACCGATTGGGACCTGGGTCTCTCCTGGAATCGAATTGTGCTGCAAGCTGCCAGAGTTCAGTGTGCGTGAGCGGCGGGGGCTCAATCCGTTAGGAAAGAGACCGCACCGTCCAACCTCAACAGCCCGAAGGGGGCGTTCACCGCAGCTCGCGCAGCCAGGGATCAGGGCGTAGAGGTGCGCCCGTTTACGTCGCCAGGCCGAGGGCCAGCGCGAAGTCCTGTACCGCCAGATCGGGCATTCCTCCGGGGTGGTGATGAACATCGGGCGGGGAAGCCGTGATCGGAACATTGCCGGACAGGCAGACGATTCCCGAGCCGTTCCCGTTGCAGGACTGCTGATCTGTTGCGAATGCCGTCGGTGCGGCGGCGATCGCCACCGCGGCAGCACCCGCCGCCAACGGTAGTGCGATGTACTGCAGTTTCATGCGCATGGTGGTTCTCCTTGAGGTTTTGGATTATGTGTAGTTGCCCGTACAGAATTAGCCTCACCCAGCACCGCTGAGAATCCGTTGAGGGCCACTGAAACCCGTTGGGCATCCATCAACACGCCATGAGCTTTAATCGTGCCTTACCTGGCCGGCATGCAGAGGTTCTGCGTTGGACGTGATACGGCGCGGTAGGGGCCACATCAATGCCCCGACACCGTCGGGCAAAGCAGCAGTCTTACCGAACCGTCATCGACCGCTACCGGTGCCCGCCGCCGTGGAACCCGCCGCCGAGCAGAAAGGCGTCGCCCCGAGGGCGGACGTCGTCCTCGCACAGGTCGCGTAGTTCGGGGGCCGCGCTGATACCGGTTCCATGGTGCTCGCGCAACCGGTCGGCGAACACGCAATGTGGTTCGACGAAGTAGGTCAGCACGTCAGGGATGGCCCGCAGGCAATGCGGCTCCATCGGCGCCACGACCAGCGCCGCTGCCCGGTGCTCGATGCCCGATGCGTCCACGATGGCGGCCTCGCCCCGCATGCCGATGGCGATCTGGAAGGCGGCGTGACGATGCACGTGGCCAACCGTCGTTGCGCCTCGGTACACCGCATAGCCCGCGCCGATGGAGAATGGAGGCACCAAACCGTCCACCTGTGCACCTCCTGTGTCGTCATCGACACGATGATCGCACCTGCCGGAAATATCAGTTGCTACAAAGGCAATGCAGAGGCTATTCGCATCGGTCGGCGCTTGCGTCTGGTGGTGCAGGGTGGCATGGTCGCGACTAACCCATCCGGCCTGGGTGGTTACTTGGGTGGCGATCCGGCCGCCGATCAACGTTTCGTTCAAGGTGGAGCACCGCCCAGTGACTGACCCTGCTCGTTTCGCGTACCGGTATCGGTCGGTCGCCGAGGATGTCTGACGCGCAAGCCGGCAAGCAGCTGACTCGCTCACCGCAGCAATATGCCTACGACCTGTCAGATGCCGAGCGGAACGAGCTCACGCGGGAATTCCTCGGGGCGAAGGCCATTCTCGTTCGCGACCGGTTCGCATGTTTTCAGATCGAGGGAACCGATCCCTTTGCGAACATCGCCCGCCAGGTCGAGCGCGAGGTCTTCGAAGACACGTGGGGCAACGATTCGGTGACCATGAAGACGGAATACGGCCCCTACGACGAGAGCAGTGTCTTCTTCGTCGTCATGGATACGAAGGCGAAGGTGCCTGCGGGCGTGCTGCGCATGATCCGCAACTCGCCTGCTGGTCTCAAGACGATCGTCGACCTGGACGACATCATCAAGTCTCCGATTGCCCCGATCGCCATCGCTGTCGACGACATCATGCGGCACCACAGGATTGACGACCTCGATCGGTGCTGGGACGGCGCAACCGCGGCAATACCGCGTCGCTACCGGCGCAAGCTGGCGGCCGTACACGTGCAGATCTTGCGCGTCGTGGGTGCGGCGGCAATCCGCGAGGACATTCAGCACTTCGTTGCGGTGTTGGATGCGCCCGTCTTCAGAGCGGCGCGAGACGTCCTTGGACTGCCCCTCGTTCCGCTGGCAGGCACGCCACCGTTCACGCACATGGATGCGCCAGACAACCAGGCCGTCTATGCGCACGTTTCGTCGCTCCTGAATAGCACACTGACTGGGAATCGCAAGGTCGGTCAGAAGGTCAGGGACTGCTTTGCCGAGAGAGCCTTCCCCGGTCTGGAAATCGCCCTCGAGAGATGACGTGGCACTAACCGTCGATCTCACCGATGTCGTGCGGGAGTACCGCGCGGGTGGACACACG
>NZ_JAVRPS010000453.1:0-6528 GCF_032162105.1 Mycobacterium sp.
CCACGCCTTCACGATCCGCACGATGTCGCGAGCGAAGTAGATCAACACCGCAATCTCGGTGCCGATTTGAATGACGGCGGTGAACGACGCGCCTGCATCGTCGCGGAAGAACATCTGGGACACGATCGCGAGGTGACCGGACGAGCTGACCGGGAGGAATTCCGTGAGGCCCTGGACCACCGAGAGCGCGATCACCTGCACCCACGACATCGCCGCCACGTCCACCACGCCGACGACCGTACCGTGGGAAGTGGTCAGCGACCTGTACGCGGCACCGGTTGTGCGTCGGCGACGGCGTCCCGCACCGCGGCGACCAGACTGCGTTCGTCGTTGACGTCGACGTGGGCCACACTGTGGCTGGCCACGGCCACGACGTCCTCGGCATGAGGAACCGGCACTGCCAGCCGCGGCCGGTAGATCTCGACCATCAGGAGTTGGCGCTCGATGCGGAAGGAAAAGGAGCGACCGTCACCGACTTTGCCAAAACCGCTCGCGTACATGCCAGTTGAGATGTCTTCGATGGTGAATACTTCGTCGGCTACGTCTTTGTCGGCCGCCATGGTCATGCCGGAACCATACCGCCGGTGCGGTCATCAGGGGGGTCGGAGTTGACGAATCCGTAAACGGGAGCTTGCCTACACTTGCCTCGCCAGCCACATTCATTTCGCACATTTGAGAGCTTCCCTTTGCCGTCGCATCGAAAACTGATAAGTCGCCTAGCTCACAGTGCCGTAGTGGCTGTGATGGTGGTTGCCGGCGCGGCATGCTCCACGAAGTCGTCCGACGCGCCGCCGCCGACGATCCAGCCCGCCGTTGCGGCGGACTCACCGCCCGTCACCGCCCCACCCGCGGGTGAGATACGCCCGTTGAACGGCCCGGGCCAGGCGAGCACTTTCGACCGGGCGACCCACACGTTGGTCGTCCTTGGGGGCGATCCGGCGGGGCGTTCCGTGGTCACGGCATTCCCGCCGTCCGCGCCTGCGCGGACGGTGCTCCTACCCGCGGCGGCAACGGCGCTGACCGGCGACGACCGCGGCACCGCGTACGTCTCGACCAGGGGCGGCTACTTCCGCGTCGACGTCACCACCGGCGCCGTGACCCGACTGGACGTGGACGGCGCGCGGGACACCGAGTTCACCGCCATCGCCCATCGTGACGATGGCAACGTCGTGCTGGGTAGCGCCGACGGAGCGGTGTACACGTTGAGTTCGGCCACCGCGGTGGCCGCCCGGCTGCAGATCTTCGCCCGCGTGGATGCCCTTGTCGCCCAGGGCGACACGGTCGTGGTGCTGGATCGTGGGCAGACCTCGGTCACCACCGTCGATGCGTCGGGCACGCGGGCCGAGCACTCCCTGCGGGCCGGTGACGGCGCCACCACCATCGCGGCCGATTCCGCGGGGCGGGTCCTTGTCGCTGACACGCGTGGCGGCGAGCTGCTGGTGTTCGGCGCGGACCCGCTGATGCTGCGGCAGCGCTATCCGGTGCCCGGCGCGCCGTACGGGCTGACCGGGTCGGCCAAGCTGGCATGGGTGTCGGAGACCGCGACGAACAGCGTCGTTGGTTACGATCTGGCCACCGGAATACCCGTCGAGAAGGTGCGTTATCGAACCGTGCAGCAACCGAACTCCCTGGCCTTCGACGATGACACCGGCACCCTGTACGTGGTGTCGGGTTCAGGAGGGGGCGTGCAGGTGATCACCAGTGCGGTGCCGCGGTGATGAGCGCTTGCGCGAAGAGCAGACTGCCATGACGGCGGTCCAGCGTGGCAGGATGCCCGCGGGCTGGGAATCGGACCTGTCCGACGAGTACGAGTGGGCGCCGCTGCGGCTTCCGCCGGACGTGACGCGGTTGTCCGCCTCGACGCGCCTGTCGATCGAGGCCGAGTACCGCGGTTGGGAGCTGACCCGGGTGCGCCTGTACACCGACGGTAGCCGTCGGGTTCTGTTGCGTCGCAAGAAGACCGCGGCCGACCAGCTGGCTGCGGACCAGCCGGGGGCGTAGTGGCGGGCACTGCGTGATCTACCGCGTGCTGCGCCGGGCGCTGTTCCTGGTCCCGCCCGAACGCATCCACACCTGGGTGTTCGCGGGCCTGCGCACCGCCACGGCACCTCGACCGCTGCGCCACGGCCTGACCCGCTGGCTGGCACCGACGGACCCGGTGCTGGAGAGCACGGTGTTCGGCGTGCGGTTCCCCGGCCCGGTCGGCTTGGCCGCCGGATTCGACAAGGACGGCACCGGCCTGAACACCTGGGGAGCGTTGGGTTTCGGATACGCCGAGGTCGGCACGGTGACCGCGCGGGCGCAGCCGGGCAACCCGCGGCCACGGATGTTCCGGCTGGCCCACGACCGCGCGCTGCTCAACCGGATGGGCTTCAACAACCACGGCGCGGGCGAACTCGCGCTGCGCCTGACGCGGCACACCGCCGACGTACCGATCGGCGTGAACATCGGCAAGACCAAGGTGACGCCACCCGACGGCGCCGTCGCCGACTACGCCGAGAGCGCCAGGCTGGTCGGCCCGCTGGCGGCGTTCCTCGTGGTCAACGTCAGTTCGCCGAATACCCCGGGCCTGCGCGACCTGCAGGCGGTGGAGTCGTTGCGACCCATCCTTGCCGCGGTGAAGGCGCAGACGCAGACGCCGGTGCTGGTGAAGATCGCACCGGATCTGTCGGACGACGACGTCGACGACATCGCCGACCTGGCCGTCGAACTGGGGCTCGCGGGCATCGTGGCCACCAACACCACGGTGTCCCGCGACGGGCTGGTCACCCCCGGCGTCGACGCACTCGGCCCTGGCGGCATCTCGGGCCCTCCCGTCGCGCGGCGGTCCTCGGAGGTGCTGCGCAGGCTCTACCAGCGGGTCGGTGACCGGCTGGTGCTGATCAGCGTCGGCGGCATCGAGACCGCCGACGACGCGTGGGACCGCATCACCTCGGGCGCGTCACTGGTGCAGGGGTACACCGGCTTCATCTACGGCGGCGGCTCCTGGGCCAGGGACTTACACGACGGCCTGGCCCGCCGACTGCATGACGGCGGCTTCGCGACGCTCGCCGAGGCCGTCGGTTCGGCCACCCGCTAGTTCTGTTCGTTGAAATCCGCGCGAGCAGACGTAAAAACACCCGACACGCCGGCGAACTGGGCACCTTTACGTCTGCTCGCGGGAGGTCAGGACTGCTCGTAGGTGCCGTGGATGATCGCGCGGGCGATGGCGTGGCCGAACAGGTTGAACCCGAGGTATGCCGGCGTGGCACCCTCGGGCAGGTCGAGCTTCTCCACGTCGACCGCGTGCACGACGATAAAGTAGCGGTGCGGGCCGTGCCCGGCGGGCGGTGCGGCGCCGATGAACCGCTTCAGCCCCGCGTCGTTGGCCAGCGTGAGTGCGTCGCCGGGAAATCCGCTATTGCTGCCGTCACCGACACCGGCGGGCAGGTCGGTCACCGTGGCGGGCAGATTGGCCACCGCCCAGTGCCAGAACCCCGATGCCGTCGGCGCATCCGGGTCGTACATCGTCACCGCGAAGCTGCGGGTGGTCTCCGGAAACCCCGACCAGCTCAGCTGCGGTGAGACGTCGGAACCGCCTGCGCCCATGATGCCGCTGACCTGGTCATTGGCCAGCGGTTGGCCGTCGGTGACCGACTCGGAGGTCAGCGTGAACGTGGGTAGCCGTGGCAGGAACTCGTACGGGTTGTACGGGAAGGACATGATTTCCTTTCGATTTTCGTCAGCAGTGCGACAGGAAGTGCTCGAGTACCCGGGTGCCGAATTCGAGTGAGTCGACGGGTACCCGCTCGTCGACGCCGTGGAACAGCGCCGCGAAGTCCAACTCAGGCGGTAGCCGCAGCGGGCTGAAGCCGAAACAGCGAATACCCAAGCGCGCAAAGTGTTTCGCGTCGGTGCCGCCCGACAGCATGTACGGCACGATGCGCGCGTCGGGGTCGGCGGTCAACAGCGCGGCGTTCATGGCGTCCACCAGATCCCCGTCGAAGGTGGTCTCGTAGGACGGCAGCTCGGTGATCCACTCCCGGCTGACGTTCGGACCGATCAGCTCGTCGACCGTCGCCTCGAAGGCCGCCTGACGCCCTGGGAGAACCCGGCAGTCCACCACTGCCTCGGCCGTGGAGGGGATGACGTTGGCCTTGTAACCGGCCTTGAGCATGGTCGGGTTGGCCGAATCCCGCATCGTGGCGCCCACGATGCGGCCGATCGGCCCCAGCTTGGCGACCATGCCGTCCAGGTCGGGCGAATCCGGGTCGAAGGCATACCCGGTTTCCTCACCGACGGCGGTCAGAAACTGCGCGACGGGGTCGGTCATGACCAGTGGGAACTCGTAGTTGCCCAGCCGCGCCACCGCCTCTGCCACCGTGGTGACGGCGTTCTCGTCGTGCACGAACGAGCCGTGCCCGGCGCGGCCACGGGCAGTGAGACGCATCCAGAGCATGCCCTTTTCGGCGGTCTCGATGAGGTAGAGCCGCCGCTCGCCGCCCTCGCGGCGCGGCACGGTCAGTGAGAAGCCGCCGACCTCTCCGATGGCCTCGGTGACGCCGGCGAACAGGTCGGGCCGGTTCTCCACCAGCCATTGGCAGCCGTACTTGCCGCCGGCTTCCTCGTCGGCGACGAAGGCAAAGACGAGATCGCGGGGTGGTACCAGGCCGGCGCGCTTGAAGTGCCGCGCCGCCGCAATCATCATGCCGACCATGTTCTTCATGTCGACCGCGCCGCGGCCCCAGACGTAGCCGTCCTCGACCGCGCCCGAGAAGGGGTGCACGCTCCAGTCGGCGGCCTCAGCGGGCACGACGTCGAGGTGGCCGTGGATCATGAGCGCGCCGCGACTAGGGTCGGCGCCCGACAGCCTGGCGAAGACGTTTCCCCGGCCAGGGGCGCCCGACTCGACGTACTCGGTCTGGTAGCCGACCTCTTCGAGCCGCTCGGCCACCCAGTGAGCGCAGTCGGCCTCACCCTTGGTGGTCTCCAGTTCACCCGTGTTGCTGGTGTCGAACCGGATCAACTCGCTGACGAACCCGACCACCTCGTCCATACCACCAGTCACAGTCACACTTAATACCACTGCCGGGCACTCCGGGTTTGGGTCCGGGCCCGGCCATCCGATAACCTAAGCTGCCTTCGAACTGGTCCGAGTG
This sequence comes from Mycobacterium sp., assembly GCF_032162105.1. Taxonomy (GTDB): domain Bacteria; phylum Actinomycetota; class Actinomycetes; order Mycobacteriales; family Mycobacteriaceae; genus Mycobacterium. The sequence goes on from NZ_JAVRPS010000453.1 coordinate 5,139, forward strand.
GCGGAATGGCAGACGCGCTAGCTTGAGGTGCTAGTGCCCTATTAACGGGCGTGGGGGTTCAAGTCCCCCCTCGGACACTCTTTTTCAATGAATCGGGTCATGGTTGGGCCAGTGCCACATGCCGAACCGTCGTGGCACACTGTCCACATGGGTGCCACGATCACTCTTGGTCGGCAAGGTCGGCTGGTCATCCCCGCCGAGATCAGGGCGGCGCTCGGCTTGAGTCCCGGTGACCACCTCCACCTCCACCTCGACGGCCATCGGCTGATCATCGAGCGGCCGCAGGACGCCATATCCGAGCTTCGCCGACTCGGCAGTGGCTTGAGCAGTAGCCGCTCGCTGGTCGAAGAGCTTCTCGCAGAACGGCACGCCGCGGCTGAATCCGAATGACGGTCCTCGACGCCTCCGCGGTGCTCGCACTCATCCAGGACGAACCCGGCGCAGACTCCGTCGCGGCGGCCATCAACGAGGCGACAATCGGAACGCCGAACCTTGCGGAGGTGGTGGGCAAGCTCGTCGACGCACGAGTAGATGCGTCACGTGTCCGCGAACTGCTCAGGGCAGCCGGAGTCACCATTGAGCCGCTCACCGAGCGTGACGCCGAACTTGCCGGAGCCCTGCGTTCCATCAAGGGCGGCCGCTCGCTTTCGCTCGGCGACCGATGCTGTCTCGCACTGACCATCCGCAGCACGCCGGCCGTCGTGCTCACCGCCGATCGAGCCTGGCCAGAGCTCGACCTGCCAATCAAAGTCCAGCTGATCCGCTGATTCGACAACAGCAATCCCGACGGCGCCGCGAAAGTCGCACCGCTCAACTCACCCGGTGCGCGAAGTCCACCAGGTCGCGTTGCGCCCGCTGGAACAACTCCGGAATGGCCGCCGCGGCGAGCAACTCACCCGCGTGCGCCACCCCGTTGTAGGTGTGTCCGGTGGCCTCGACCCCGGCCCGCTGCAACGCCCGCAGGTAGGCCAGCCCCTCGTCGCGCAGCGGGTCCAGTTCGTCGGTGGTGATCACGTGCGGCGGCAGCCCCTCGAGATCGGCGACGTCGGCGTAGTACGGCCAGGCCAGCGGGTTGGTGGTGTGCTCCCCGGCCGGGTCGTACAGCGCAGCCATCAAGGTCAGCGCGGACGAGCTCAGGATGTAGCCGTCGTTCTCGATCAGCGACGGCAGCGCGGGATCCGGGGTGTCGTACCCACCGAAGATGTAGGGCACCTGCGCGTACACGCCGTCGATCCGGTCCAGCCGGCCCTCGCGCTTGGCCTTCAGCGCCGTCGCCAGCGAGAGGTTGCCACCGCCGGACTCACCCGTGACGACGATCGATGCGAGCCCGAGCTCATCGCGCCCGGCGTGCATCCAGTCCAGTGCGCTGGAGCAGTCGTTCAGGCCTGCA
>NZ_JAVRPS010000454.1:0-11064 GCF_032162105.1 Mycobacterium sp.
GGGTTCCGGTCGCGACGGTGTCGATCGGCGGTGCACGAAACGCCGGCCTGCTGGCGGTGCGCATCCTCGGCTCTTCGGATTCCGGCCTGCGCGCCCGCATGGAGCGGTTCCAGGCCGACCTCGAAGATGTGGTGTTGCAGAAGGACGCAGCGCTGCGGGATCGGCTGATGGGCCGAGGTCCGGCACAAGGTAAAGTTACCGGCGAGTAGCAAGGAGACTCTCATGGCTGACCGACTGGGTAATCCCGCGTTCGACGTGTTCCGGCTCGCCGATGAACACAACGAACTGCGCACGGTTTTACGGGACCTGTGTGAGAAGGAAATCGCGCCGTACGCGGCCGATGTCGATGAGAAGGCCCGTTACACCACTGAAGCTCTAGCGGCGCTGTCCGCCAGTGGTTTCTCGGCGATTCACATCCCCGAGGAGTACGGCGGCCAGGGCGGCGACTCGATCGCCGCGTGCATCGTGATCGAAGAGGTCGCGCGGGTGTGTGCGTCGTCGTCGTTGATCCCGATCTGCAACAAGCTCGGCACCATGGGCATGTTGATGCGCGGTTCCGAAGAGCTCAAGAAGCAGGTCTTGCCCTCCATCGGAGCGGGGGAGGCGACGGCTTCCTATGCGTTGTCGGAGCGGGAGGCGGGTAGCGACGCCGCGGCGATGCGGACTCGCGCCAAGGCCGACGGCGACGACTGGATTCTCAACGGATCCAAGTGCTGGATCTCCAACGGCGGGTACTCGACCTGGTACACGGTGATGGCGGTGACCGATCCCGACAAGGGCGCGAACGGCATCTCGGCGTTCGTCGTGCACAAGGACGACCAGGGCTTCTCGGTCGGGCCGAAGGAACGCAAGCTCGGCATCAAGGGATCTCCGACCACGGAGTTGTACTTCGAGGACTGCCGCATTCCCGGGGACCGCATCATCGGCGAGCCCGGAACCGGGTTCAAGACGGCATTGGCCACGCTGGATCACACTCGTCCGACGATCGGTGCGCAGGCCGTGGGCATTGCGCAGGGCGCGCTCGAGGCCGCCATCGCCTATTCCAAGGAACGCAAGCAATTCAAGAAGGCGATCAGCGACTTCCAGGCGGTGCAGTTCATGCTCGCCGACATGGCGATGAAGATCGAGGCAGCGCGCCTGATGGTCTACAGCGCCGCAGCGCGGGCCGAACGCGGCGAGCCCAACCTCGGGTTCATCTCTTCTGCGGCAAAGTGTTTCGCATCCGACGTCGCGATGGAGGTCACCACCGACGCGGTTCAAATCTTCGGCGGCTACGGCTACACCGTGGACTTCCCCGTCGAGCGGTTCATGCGCGACGCCAAGATCACCCAGATCTACGAGGGCACCAATCAGATTCAGCGCGTTGTGATGTCACGCGCTCTGTTGAAGTGAGCGCATTTAGCCGCGGGTGACCTTCTCGGCCTGTCTGCGCCGTATCTGCGCGTCCGGGTCGGGGTTGGCCACCTGTACCAGCGACGCCCCCGCGGCGAACACCGCGAGCAGATTGTCGATCATGGCGTCCGGCGTGTCCCAGCCGGCGGTCGAGAGCACACGGTCGGTCGCGGTCAAACCCCTTGCCGCGCCCGATGTCTCAGCTGCCGCCAAGACCTCTGCCGCCGATCGACCGGCGAGGGCGGGACCTGGCTGACGCTCTGCGGTGACCTGGTCACCATGCACGCGCACCGACGTGGCGTAGTCGGTGACGCCGAACGGCAGATCTGGGATGGCCTTGCCGAACGGGTCCAACGACAGCGCGATCACCTCGCCGCCGGGACCGGCCGCGGCGTCGGCCTCCTCCAGCCGGTCTGCCGTGCAGCAGGCGATGTCGCAATCACCTTGCCCGAGTACGACTTCCGCCCCGATGTACCACACCCCGAGCAGGACGCCCGCCGTCTGCCAGTGCGCGGGCAGCATGATGGCGACGCGACTGCCAGAACCGGCGCCCAGCTCGTCGCGCAGCAGGTTGGCCGTCTTGGCCGCCCAGTTGTGCAGTGTCGAAGTGGACAGCTCGATGCGTTCGCCCGTCGCGTCGTCGTAGTAGGTGATGCGGGGCCCGGCCGGGTTGGAGCGCAGCAGCGGATCGAGCACCGCCGCACTGATGGTGCTCAGTTCACGCACTCCGGATCGTTGGAACCCGCAGTGATGATCGGCGACGGCGGGGGCGGGGCGTCGGTGGAGTCGACCGCCACCGGGTCGGCGGTCTGGGAGTCGCCGGCCGACGGATCCTCGGAACCGAGGCCGGAGCCTGGCCCGGTGTAGTCGGAGGAGAGCACGACCTTCACCGACCCAGGAGCCACCGACGCGTCCTCGACGACCGGAAGGTTGCCCAGCTCCTTCGCGACGGCCTGGGCGCCGAGATCGTCGGACTTGGCCGCCCGGACCTGGCTGCGCGCGACGTGATCGGTTTCGTTGTTGCCGACCGCACCGGCGGTGAAACCCTTGCCCGTCAACACCTCCGACACCGACGCGGCGAGGCCGCCGATCTCGGTGTCGTTGACCACGTCCGCGGTGGTCTTGCTCGGCGAGTAGGCGAGCTCCTCGGTCTTGCCCGCGTCCTGGTCCTGCAGCAGACCGGCCACCCAGGTTTGCACCTGGTTCGGATCCACCCGCACCACGCTCTGCATGCCGTCGTCGCTCCAGCCGTCCTCCTGCAGGACCGGAATCGTGGCGAACGCGACGTTTCCTGCGGCGAGCTTCTGCAGCTGTGTGATGAAGTCCATGATGTCCCAGCCGTCGGAGAGCACCACCGAGCGCTGCACGGCGTCCTGCAGGCGGTTGAGCGTCGCCGGACTGGACAGCGTCTTGCCCGAGATGACCTCGTGGGCGAGCGCCGCCATCACGGCCTGCTGGCGCACCACCCGGTCGAGGTCACCCCGCGGCAGGTCGTGTCGTTGCCGGACGAAGCTCAACGCCTGCGGGCCGTCCAGCTTCTGCCAGCCCGCCGGGAAGTCGGCACCCGAAAGTGGTTCGTAGACTGCATCTTTCAGGCAGACATCGACGCCTCCGAGCGCATCGGTGATCAGGGCGAAGCCGAGCAGGCCGATCTCCGCGTAGTGGTCGACGGTGACACCGGTCAGCTTGGCGACCGTCCCGATCAGCGCCTCGCGGGCCGCCTCGGTCGCTTGCGGCTCGGCCTTTGCGGGATCCATGCCTTCGTTTTCGACGAGCTCCTTCATCCGGTCCAACTTGACCTCGCCGAAGACGCCGTTGATCTTCATCTTGCCGAGACCGGGCGCCTGGACGTAGGAGTCGCGCGGGATGGAGATCGCGGTGGCCGACTTCCCGTTGTTGGGGATGCGCACCAGGATGATCGTGTCGGTGTTGGTCGACACGTCGTCGCCCGCCCGCAGCGTGGCCAGTTCCTCGGCGGACAGCGGGTTGCCGTGCGCGTCGGTCCGGCTGTCCAGGCCGACGAGCAGGATGTCGATGGCGCCGTCCTCGCCGCCACCGCCGAGTGCTGCGGCGCTGATGTGGTTGATGCCCGACTCGAATGAGCGGATCTTTCCCCACGCGACGCCCGTGCCGACGACGACCGCCAATGCCGCGATCACGGCAATGGCGCGGGCGAGGCGACCTGGCATCAGCCCAGGCTACTTGCGAGACGGTCGCAGACCGGGTAGCGCGAGTCGGCGCGCCAGACCGCGTGCCAGACTCGTGAGCATGTCGCAGAGGATCGTCATCATCGGGGCTGGGGGTTTGGTCGGCACCGTCTTGGCAGCTCAGGCCGCCAAGCGTGGTCGCGACGTGCTGGCGCTGAGGTCGGCAGAGTGCGACGTCACCGACCCAGCAGCCGTCGAGCGTCACATTGACGCCGATGACGCGGTGATCAACTGTGCGGCGTTCACCAAGGTCGACGAGGCCGAGCAGGCCGAGGCCAGGGCGTGGGCCGTCAACGCCACGGGAGCGGAGAACGTGGCACATGCGTGTGCCCGCGCCGGCGCCTGCCTCGTCCACGTCTCCACCGACTACGTGTTCAGTGGCGACTTCGGCGGCGCCGAACGCCGTCCCTACGAGATCGACGACGAAACCGGTCCCCTGAGCGTCTACGGGCGGAGCAAGCTGGCCGGCGAGTTCGCCGTGCTCTCCGCCATGCCCGACGCGAACGTGGTGCGCACCTCCTGGATCTTCTCCGGCGGCGACGGCGGCGACTTCGTCGCGACCACGCGGCGGCTCGCGGCGGGCGACGGCACGGTGGACGTGGTCGCCGACCAGATGGGCTCGCCGACCTTCGTTGGCGATCTGGTCGGCGCGTTACTGGAGGCGGCCGACGGGACGATCAGCGAACCCGTGCTGCACGCGGCGAACGGTGGCGAGGCCACTCGCTTCGAACAGGCGCGGGCGGTGTTCGAACTGCTTGGCGCCGATCCGGCCAGGGTGCGCCCGATCGACACCGACCGGCATCCCCGGCCCGCGCCCCGCCCGCCGTACTCGGCGCTGTCGGGAGGCCGGTCCGCGGCGGCAGGCCTGACCCCCCTGCGGCCGTGGCGTGACGCGCTGGCGTCGGCGTTGGCGGGCGAAGAGCGCTGACGCACCGCCGCGCAGGGGCTGGTGCTGCAGGGTGAGCGCTCGTCGCGGCAACGGCGGCTGTCCGTCCCGGTGCGGTAGCTTTCTCGTCATGGCGAAACGGGCAGGGAGATTCTTGGCGCGTGCAGCGGCGGCGTCGCTGGCGATCGTCGTCGGCCTGGCCGTGCCCGCCCCGGCGCAGGCGGCGCCGCCCGTAGTCCCGGCAGCGGGTTACGGCTTCGGCGACGGGGCCCAGATGACCTGGCTCGGGCCCGAAGACGTCAACCGCGAACTCGATGCCGTGGCCAAGACCACCGCTACCTGGCTTCGGGTGCTCATCCCGTGGACCCAGATCGAGAGGGCAAAGGGGCAGTACGACTGGGGCCAGACGGACGTCGTGATGAACGGCGCGTCCTCGCGCAACCTGAGGGTCCTCGGCGTCATTGCCTACTCGCCGGACTGGGCGCGCCCGCCGGGCACCTCCTTCAGCGCCCCGCCGGACAACCCGTCCGACTACGCCGACTTCGCCACCGCAGTGGTGAACCGGTACGGGGCGCGCGTGTCCAACTGGCAACTGTGGAACGAGCCGAACCTTCCCTTGTTCTTCGGGGGTACGCCGCGCAACGCCCCGCAGTACACCGACCTGGTCAAGGCTGCGTATCCGGCGATCAAGGCGGTGCAGCCGAACAGCACGGTCGTCCTGGCAGGGTTGAGCCGACTGCCGGGCGAGGAGTCGCCGCCGGCCTTCCTGGACAAGATGTACGCAGCCGGTGCGAAGGGCCACTTCGATGCCGCCGCGGCTCACCCGTACGTGTTTCCCACCGGTCTGGCCGCCAATCCGGAGAACGGCTGGTCGGACGTTGCTGCCTTGCACGACGTCATGGCCGCCAACGGGGACGGCGGCAAGCAGATCTGGATGACCGAGTTGGGCGCTCCGACCAGCGAAGACGCGGATGGCGTCAGCCAGCAGGAGCAGGCCAAGCAGATCACCGACGTGTTGGCGGCGGCAGCTGCGACCGGGTACAGCGGGCCTGCCTTCATTTACAGCATCCGAGACACCGACTCGTCCAATCGCGGGGACCGGGAGTCGAACTGCGGCGCCCTTCTCACCTCGGACTGGCAGCCGAAGTTCACCGCCGGGCTGTTCGCGCGCTGAACGCCGTGTCGCTACACACCGGCCGCCGACGCGGGTCCCGGCCGCCGTTACCCTCTACGCCGTGAGTGACGACCTGGTCGTAGTGACCGTGACGTACTCGCCGGGGCGGCACCTCGACCGGTTCCTGGCCACGCTGACGCACGCCACCGAGCGCCCCGTCACCGTCGTGATGGCGGACAACGGCTCCACCGACGGCGCCCCCGAGGAGGCCTTGGAGCGCCATCCGAACGCCAGATTGCTGCGAACCGGGGCCAACCTCGGCTACGGCGCCGCCGTGAACCGCGCGGTCGCGGAGTACCTGGCCGACCCGGCGACCGCAGGCGACGCCGAGTTCTTCGTGGTGGCCAACCCCGACGTGCAGTGGGGCCCACGCAGCATCGACGCCATGCTGGAGGCGGCCGCCAGATGGCCGCGCGCGGGGGCGCTCGGTCCGTTGATCCGTGATCCCGACGGCTCGGTCTACCCGTCGGCGCGTCACCAGCCCAGCCTGATCCGCGGTGGCCTGCACGCGGTGGTCGGACCGTTCTGGAAGGCCAACCCCTGGACCGCCGCCTACCGCCAGGAGCGCCTCGAGCCCAGCGAACGTCCCGTCGGGTGGCTGTCCGGCTCCTGTCTGTTGCTGCGCCGGGCGGCCTTCGAGGAGGTGCGGGGTTTCGACGAGCGGTACTTCATGTACATGGAGGACGTGGACTTGGGAGATCGTCTCGACGACGCGGGCTGGCTGAACGTCTACGTGCCAACGGCGGAGATATTGCATGACAAGGGCCACTCCACGGGTCGCGATCCGGCCCGCAACTTGGCGGCCCATCACGCCAGCACCTACACTTTCCTCGCTGATCGGCATCGTGGCTGGTGGCAGGCACCGCTGCGATGGAGTATCAGGTCCGCTCTCGCCGCACGATCGCGAATCGTAGTCGGCAGCGCTCGGCGGAACTTGGCGAAAGGAGCCCGCTAACGTGGCAACCCCAGTGGATCCCGCGCAGGTCGACGCGGTGGTGCTGGTCGGCGGGCAGGGCACACGCCTGCGTCCGCTGACGTTGTCGGCGCCCAAGCCAATGCTGCCGACGGCGGGCCTTCCGTTCCTGACGCACATGCTGTCGCGGATCGCCGACGCGGGCATTCGGCACGTCGTGCTCGGCACGTCGTACAAGGCCGAGGTGTTCGAGGCCGAATTCGGGGACGGCTCGAAGCTCGGTCTGGAGATCGAGTACGTCGTCGAGGACGAGGCCCTCGGCACCGGCGGCGGCATTGCGAACGTGGCGTCGAAGCTGCGGTACGACACCGCGATGGTGTTCAACGGCGACGTGCTCTCCGGCTGCGACTTGAGGGCGTTACTGGCGAGCCATTCCGAGCGCGACGCCGACCTCACCCTGCACCTGGTCCGGGTCGGCGACCCGCGGGCATTCGGTTGTGTGCCAACCGATTCCGACGGTGGGGTCTTGGCGTTCCTTGAGAAGACCCAGGATCCGCCCTCTGATCAGATCAACGCCGGATGCTACGTCTTCCAGCGCGAGGTCATCGACCGGATCCCCACGGGGCGCGCGGTGTCGGTCGAGCGCGAGGTGTTTCCTGCGCTGCTGTCCGACGGCTTGAAGGTGTGCGGCTACGTCGACGCCACGTACTGGCGCGACATGGGCACGCCGGATGACTTCGTCCGTGGCTCTGCCGATCTCGTCCGCGGCATCGCGCCGTCGCCCGCATTGAAGGGGCACCGCGGCGAGGAGCTGGTGCACGACGGGGCGGCCGTCGCGCCCGGCGCACTGCTGATCGGCGGAACGGTGGTCGGCCGCGGCGCGGAGATCGGGCCAGGCGTCCGACTGGACGGTGCGGTGATATTCGACGGCGCGCGCATCGAGGCAGGGTCGGTCATCGAACGCTCGATCATCGGCTTCGGGGCCCGCATCGGCCCGCGCGCGTTGATCCGCGACGGCGTCATCGGCGACGGTGCGAACATCGGCGCGCGGTGTGAGCTACTGCGCGGCGCCAGGGTCTGGCCAGGGGTGCACATCCCCGACGGCGGCATCCGCTACTCCACGGACGTCTGAGCCGCGCGGACCAACTGCCGAACCCCGTAGTCGGCCCCGTCCGGCAAGCCGCCGAGCGGCCACCACCGCAAGTCCAGCGATTCCTCGCTGCAGGCGATCTGAGCGCCCGCGGGAGCGCGCGCAATGAATTGGATGTCGAGGTGGCGTGTCGGCACGCCCAACGAACACGTGACCGGATGCACGTGCAGCGCGGCAGGCATGGCGGCGATGGTCAGCCCGTCGATGCCCGATTCCTCCGTTGCCTCGCGCAGCGCCGCGGCCGCGATGTCGGCGTCGGTGTCCTCGCAGTGCCCACCGAGTTGCACCCAGCGGCCCAGCCGCGGGTGCAGGGTGAGCAGTGTCCCGGTGCCGGTGTGGTCGAGCACGAGGGCCGATGCGGTGATGTGCCCAGGCACGCATGCCCGCAGGCACGCGTCGGGACGGCCGAGGACGAAGCTCAGCACCGCGTTGCGCAACGAGTCCTGCGCGGGATCGGGCGCCTCCCAGTGGGCGAGCGTGGTGAGGACCGAGTCGTGCAGGCTCATCGCTCGATGAGGAGGTCGATCGTCGCGACCGGATCACGCGGGCCGGTCGCCTCGGCGGGATGGCCGATCGCGATGGCGCCCATCGGTTCCCAGTCGGAGGGCAGGTCGAGTTCGGCGCGCACCAGATCCTGGGCGAAGATCGTCGAGCCGATCCAGCAGCTGCCCACACCCCGAACGGCCAGCGCCACGAGCAGTGCCTGCACCGCGGCGCCGACCGCGACGGTGAACATGGTGTGCTCGGCGGTGGTTCTCGCGGCGTCGGGATAGGCGTGCGTGCCGTCGGGCACCATCACCGGGATGACGAGTTCCGGTGCGTGGTAGAGGATCTGTCCGCGGTCGAGGCGACGCTCGACGGAATCGGCGGGACGTCCGTCACCGGTCAGGTCGGCGCGCCACTGCTCCTTCATCCGGTCCAGCAGCCGGACGCGTGTGGCGTCGTCGCGGATCCAGACGAACCGCACCGGCCGGGTGTGGTGCGGAGCCGGCGCCGTCAGCGCCTCGCTCACGGCTTCCTCGACGGTGGCGGGGTCGACGGGTTCGGCGCTGAACTGCCGGACCGATCGCCGCATCAGCTGCGCCTGGCGGCTTCCCTCCTCACGACCCTGCGCCAGTGCTTCTTCGGTGCCCAGCCAGAACAGGTCCTCCTCGCCGGCACGGACCAGCGTGCGCCCGCTGGAGCCGTCGTCGCGCAGTCGCAGCCCGCGCACCACCGCCACGGGGACGCCGGTCAGCTTGCCCTTCACCAGGTCTGCCGCGGCGGCGATCTCGTCGGCGACGGCCACCTCGGTGACCAGTAGCTCGTTGCCGAACTGATCGTAGGCTCCCGCATAGCCGTGCAGCACCGCCAGACCCGCGGCGCCGATGGCGGCGTCCGTCTGACCGTTGCGCCACGCCCGGCCCATCGTGTCGGTGACGACCACGCCCACGGTGACGTCGAGGAGCTCCCCGAGCCGGCTGCGTAGTACGCGTGCGCTGCCATCGGGATCGACCGGCAGCAGGGCCAATTCGGCGGCGTCGACGTTGGAGCCGTCCACGCCAGCGGCGGCCTGGATCAGGCCGATGGCGTTCTCGGTGATCAACGTGCGTCCCTTGTGCGCCAGCACGCGCACCGCCTCGTCATCGATCAGCCTGCGGCGCAGGGCGTCCCGCTCCACGGGGTCGGTCGGTGCCGCGACGATGCGGCCCTCGCTCTTGGAGAGCACCTTGCTGGTGACCACCACGACGTCGTCGTCGCGCAGCCAGGGCGCCGCGGCGGCGATCGCCGCCGCCACGTCGTCTCCCGGCCGGAACTCGGGAAGTCCTGGCACCGGAAGGATCTCGACGGCCGCGGCGGAGCCGTGATCGGAGGTCATGCCCCGTCCACCGGGACGCCCACCAGCTCCAGTCCGCTGCGCACCATCTCTGCGGTGGCCTTCGGATCGGTCATCAGCAGCGGAATCGAACGCACCTCGACGCCGTCGACCGCCGCTTCGTCGCCTTCATCGATCAGCCAGCCGTCCAGGATGCCGACGCCCGAGCGGGCCCCGTAGTGGGCGCCAACGGCCTGCGAGGTGGTGTCGACGCCGATCACGGACAGGCACTCATCGGCCATCCCGCGCAACGCCTTTCCGGCCACGATGGGGGAGTAGCCGACGACCGGCGCGGCCGTCGAACGCAACGCGCCCCGGATGCCGGGCACGGCGAGGATGGTGCCGATGCTCACCACCGGGTTCGACGGCGCGAGCAGCACGACGTCTGCGTCGGCGATCGCCTCGGTGACGCCGGGACCCGCGACCGCCTTGTCGGCGCCGACGAAAGCGAAGCCGTGCGTGGCGATCTGGGCGCGGTATCGGACCCACCACTCCTGGAAGTGGATCGCTCGCTGGGCGTCCGGCTGGTCATCCGGACCCGACCCTCCGCCCGAGGCTCCGCCCGAGACGACAACGTGGGTCTCGCTGCGATCGTCGGTGACGGGCAACAGGCGCGCGCCGGGCTGCCACCTCTTGCACAAGGCCTCGGTCACCTGCGAGAGCGGATAGCCAGCACGTAGCATCTGGCTGCGGACCAGATGCGTCGCCAGATCCCGGTCACCGAGGCCGAACCAGTCGGGCTGCACGCCGTAGGCCGCGAGTTCTTCCTTCGCATGCCAGGTTTCGTTCGCGTGGCCCCAACCCCGTTCGGGGTCAATCCCTCCACCTAAGGTGTACATACAGGTATCGAGATCTGGGCAGATCCGGACGCCGTGCATCCAGGCGTCGTCGCCGACGTTGACGATCGCGGTGAGTTCGTGGTCGCCCGCTGGCCCGGTGCCCGAGCCGGCGAATTGTCCCAGGCCCAGCAACTGTTGGACACCGAGCAGGAACTTTGCGCCGCCGACGCCGCCGACCAAAACCGAGACCTTCACAGCGACCGAGAGTAGGCCCTCGTGCCGCTGCAGGGTCGTCCGCGGGTGCCGTTTGGCGACACGCCGGGTAACCGACGCGCCGAAATTCGGTAACGGGATGGTATGAATTTCCGTTCTAGAGCTTGACCGGTGCAGCTAACACGTGTCTAATCACATCAGTGTCATTTCCCGGTTGGCTTGCCGGTTCCGGTGTCGCAGACCGAGATTCGATCACTTGTTCGAATGGAAGGTGTTGCACATCGCAACATTGGGGCTCCACTAGGGATCTACGAGACCAGACGAGGAGGCGGAAGATGTCTTATGAGCGCGTTGATTTCGATCGTGTAATCCGATTCGACAGTCGGATGCTCGGCTCAGTAGGCGGTACCCCGCACACCAACACTGGACCGGCACAGAGCGTGGCGACGGGGCGGCCTCAACTGAGCGTGGTACCCGATCAATCCGAATTCGGGC
>NZ_JAVRPS010000455.1:0-4058 GCF_032162105.1 Mycobacterium sp.
TTGGGTGCCCAGCCGCACCGCCGGTCGGCCCCTCTTGGCCATGGATCGAGCCTAAGCGCATCCGTGAGCAGAATGCGCAAAAGCTCAAAATCACTGCTTGCGCGGGTTGTGCGCACAACCGAGGAACTGTGACCGGCGCCACGTAGCTTCGGCGCAATGAGCATATCGACCGTGCCATCACCACTCACTGACCGGCACTCACCGGCGATCGAGTTGCGGAACGTGACGAAACGTTTCCGAACCCCGAAGGGTGGGGTCTTCACCGCGCTGCGGGATTTCGATCTGACGATCCAGTCCGGCGAATTCTGCGCCGTCGTGGGGCCTACGGGGTGCGGTAAGTCGACGACGCTCACCCTGGTGTCCGGCCTTGAGCGCCCATCGGCGGGCACGGTCACGGTCGCCGGCCAGCCGGTGTCGGGTATCACCCCCGGGGTCGGGTTCGTGTTCCAGCAGGATGCCGTCTTCCCGTGGAAGAGCGTGCTGGACAACGTCGCCGCCGGACCGCGCTTCCGTGGCCAATCCCGGAGCAAGGCCAACAGCGGTGCACGGGACTGGCTGCGCCGCGTGGGGCTGGCCGGTTTCGAGGACCGGTACCCCCACCAACTGTCCGGCGGGATGCGCAAACGGGTCGCCCTGGCGCAGAGCCTGATCAACGAGCCGCAGGTGCTGCTGATGGACGAGCCGTTCTCCGCCCTGGACGTCCAGACCCGGTCGATCATGTCCGATGAACTGCTGTCCTTATGGGAGCTCACCCGGCCCGCGGTCATCTTCGTGACCCACGACCTGGAGGAGGCCATCGCGCTGGCCGACAAGGTGGTAGTCCTCACCGCCGGCCCCGGAACGATCAAGTCGGTGTTCCAGGTCGATCTGCCCAGACCCCGACGTACACAGGAAATCCGGTTCGAACCGGAATTCGTCGCTATCTACGAACAGATCTGGGACGCCCTGCGTTCCGAGGTCGAGACCGCGTACGCCCGCACCACCCAGGCGGTGGCGTCATGACTGAGAGCGCAGCGCCGCCATTGAGTGACCACACGGTCATCGACGCGGATGCTCCGGCGGCGCGACCGACGCGATCGGCCCGCTCGCAGCGGCTGCGGCGCCGGGTGCTGATGAACGTGGCCCGGCTGGGCATCGTGGTGGTGCTGCTGCTGATCTGGGAATGGGGTGTGAACAGCAAAAACATCGACCCCTTTTTCTGGGGTGAACCCAGCCAGGTATGGGCCACGCTCAAGACCTGGGTCACCGTCGGGACCCCGCATGGCTCCCTCGGTGCGCAGATCCGGGTCACTTTGCAGGAGGCCGTCTACGGCTTCGTCATCGGCGTGGTGCTCGGTGTGATCGGCGGGGTCGGCCTGGGCAGCAGCCGGCTGATGGCGGATCTGATGTCTCCGTTCATCAAGGTCGCCAATTCCATTCCGCGCATCATTCTGGGGTCGATTTTCACCGTGGCTTTCGGGTTCGGCGTGGAGTCCAAGATCGTGCTGGCCGTTGTGTTGGTTTTCTTCGGCGTCTTCTTCAATGCGTTCCAGGGAACGCGCGAAGTCGACCGCAATCTGATCTCCAACGCCCGGATTCTGGGTGCTTCCCGGCTGCAGGTCACCCGGCAGGTCGTCCTTCCGTCGGCGTTCACCTGGATTCTGGCCAGCCTGCACATCAGCTTCGGCTTCGCCCTGATCGGCGCCCTGGTCGGGGAGATCCTCGGCGCCGACCAGGGTCTGGGGCTGCTGATCAGAAGTTCCCAGAACAACTTCGACATGAACGGCGTGCTGGCCGGGATGGTCATCGTGGCCATCATCGCCCTGGTCGCGGAAGCACTCATCACCCTGCTCGAGAACCGCATCCTGCGCTGGCGCCCACCGTCGGGCTCCGCGGATATGACAGCTGTGTGATGCCCCGCATGTTCCTGCATTCCCCACCCCTTGATCGGAAGGAAATCACGATGTACCCCTCACGATGGAAAGCGCTCGCCGTCGTCGCGACCGTCGGCGTACTCGCCCTCGTCGGCTGCGCGAACGACGCCACCGGTGGCGGCTCGACCGCGGGGTCAGCGGCCGGTACCGGGACCCCGGACTTGACGATCATGGTCGGCGGCATGTCCAAGCAGATCTACCTGCCGTACATGCTCGCCCAGCAGCTCGGCTACTACGAGAAGGCGGGCGTCAAGGTCAGCCTGATCGACGAACCCGCCGGCGGCGATGCCACCACCAACATGCTGGCCGGCCAGGTGCAGGGCGTCGGCGGCTTCTATGACCACACCATCGTGCTGCAGGGCAAAGGCAAGGCCACCGAGTCGGTTGTCTCGATGCTGCAGAACCCCGGCGAGGTCGAGCTGTGCCGGACCGACCTGAAAGGACAGGTCAAGTCCCCCGCCGACTGGAAGGGCCGGTCCCTGGGCATCACCGACACCGGATCATCCACCGACTTCCTCACCCAGTACATCACCACCAAGGCCGGGGTCGACCCCAGCACGACCACCCGCCGCGGCGTCGGCGCCGGTCAGACCTTCCTGGCCGCGTTGCACCAGAAGGCCATCGACTGCGGCATGACCACCGAACCCACCGTGTCCCAGGCGCTGGCCTCCGGTGACGCCTACATCCTGCTGGACATGCGCAGCTCCGCGGGCGCGCAGGCCGTGCTCGGCGGCGAGTACCCGGCGACGTCGCTGTACATGCCCACCGATTACGTCAATTCCCACAAGGACCTCGTACAGAAACTGGTCAACGCCTACGTCGCCACCCTCGCCTGGATCCAGGGTCACAACGGCGCCCAAATCGCCGACATGATGCCCGCGTCCTACTACGCCGGCGTCGGCAAAGACACCTACGCCCAAGCGCTGGACAACGAGAAGGCCATCTTCAACCCCACCGGCATCATGCCCCCGAGCGGACCCCCGACCTGCCTGGCCGTGCTGTCAGCCTTCAACCCCGGCGTGAAAGGCAAGTCCATCGACACCGGCGCCACCTTCACCGACGAGTTCGTCACCGCCGCGACACCGCTGACCTGACCCAGTCGCGGGGCGGCACAACCGTTTTCGGCATCGACAGGCCGACGCATAGAGACGTCCTCGCGAAGGCGGAGACCAGTTCAAGATGTCTGCCGAATCGAACCAACTCGGCCGTTGAATCGCCAGTCCATGCCTGCAGGCGGCGCCACGTTCACAGCGTCGGCTAAGCATCGAGAACGTATAACGACGAGACGTTCGGGCCGAATGAAGAAACCTACGTCACAGGAGGATCAACATGGAGTCGAACCGGTTTCACCATGTCAACGCGCCAACGGTGGTGATAGACGCCAGTGTCGCGGTCATCGTCGGCGCACTGGCTGGGGCGGGGGGACAAGAGCAGACCGGTACCGTTGCGAAAGGCTCGATGTCCGTCGGACAAACGAGCTCAACCACGACCGCGCCGACGACGATCCCGGTGGCGGTCGCTAGCCCGGTCCTGAAAGCGTCGCTGCCCAAGGGATACCGCTAACCGCGCGGCCCGCGCGGCGAAGCATCCCCGTCGTGGCCGACACCTTGGGAATTCGGGCGTCCATGACACCGCCCATCGCCGCGCTGCTTGGCCGCTTGTTCTGGGTGCCGCAGGTGGTCGGGACCGGACTCGCATCGACGAGGCAGCTGGTGAGGCGGTCGGCGTACCGGTCACCGGCCGAAAACGGCATCACGCAGCGCTTGCGCCATCGACCCCGTGGATTGGTTCGATGGCCGACGATCAGAGTTCTTGCCTCGAACCGGGTTTGGCCGTTCCCCTCGACCTGGATTGCCATCGCCGCGACGGGAGGTGGCTGAACGATCGGTGCCCTTGCCCTGGTCGCGCTGCGGCGTGTCGTTGAGGCGCAGGGTCAACATCTCGTCCCCCGACCATGAAAAAACTCGCTCGGCTTCGCCGGCGAGTTTCTTTTCACTGTCGGGCTGACAGGATTTGAACCTGCGACCACTTGACCCCCAGGAAGTAGCGGTAACGCATCTCCCCAGGTTGGTGGCGGTGTTCGTGGTTGACCAGCGGTGCGTGATGTTCACTGACGTGGAGGTCGTTCGGCATTGCGTATGACGT
>NZ_JAVRPS010000456.1:0-3020 GCF_032162105.1 Mycobacterium sp.
GCGCGAAACGCCTTGATGTTGGCGACGATCCGGTCGGTGAGGTCAGTGGCAATCGAACGTTCGGCCAGAACGTAGTCGGGCGCAATGCAGGTCTGCCCGGAATTCATCAGCTTGACCCATGCGATGCGTCGGGCGGCGACGTCGAGATCCGCGTCGGCGGCCACGAACACCGGGCTCTTTCCGCCGAGTTCCAACGTCACCGGGGTGAGCGTGGGCGCGGCCGCAGCCATGATCTTCTTGCCGATGTCGGTTCCGCCGGTGAACAGGGCGTGGTCGAAGCCTTGCGCCAACAGATCCTGGGTGGTCTGACCGTCACCCTCGACGACGCGAACGGCTTCGCTGTCCAAGTAGAGCGGCACCAGTCGCGCCAACAATGCGGAGGTGGCAGGCGCGAGCTCGGATGGCTTGAGCACGGCGCAGTTTCCGGCTGCCACGGCGGCGACGAGCGGGGCCAGGCTCAGATAGACCGGGTAGTTCCAGGGCCCGATGATCAGGACAACGCCCAGTGGGTCGTACTGCACCCAGCAGCGTCCGGGGAGCTGGGCAAGCGGCAACGGCTGCCTGCGGCGGCGCATCCATTTCTTCAGATGTTTGCGGGCGTATGCCGCTTCACCCTTGGTCGACGCGACGTCGCCGAGCCATGCCTCGACCACCGGCCGGCCGAGGTCGGCATGCAGGGCGGCCGCGATGTCGGCTTCCCGCTCGTCGCACAGCCGCTCGATCGCCTCGAGTTGAGCCAGTCTCCAACGCAACTCGCGTGTGCGACCGGTGGCGAAGGTCTGGCGGAGGTCCGCCAGCTCGGTGGCGCCGCGCGGTTGGCCGGGACGCGCCGTGCGGTCGGGAAAGGCATGGACGGACATGATCGGCCTCAGATCTCCGGCGCCGGAACGACTCCGGAGAGCACAGCACCGGTGATCCCTCCGTCGACGACCAAAGCGTGGCCGTTGATCCATCGGGCCTCGTCGGATGCGAGGAACAGCACCGCGTCGGCGATGTCGCCGGGGTCGGCGTGCCTGCCGAGGAGTTCCTTGATGCCGTCGAGGTTGTCCTTGCCCATGGATTCTTCGAAGTCGGCCAAGATCGGCGTCTCGACCGGCCCCGGGAGCACCGCGTTGATGCGAAAGCCCATCTCCACCACGGCCAGCCCCATCGTCATCGTGTAGACCGTGGTGACCTCCTTGGAGAAGTTGTAGGCATTTCCCTGTTGAGGGTTGGCCTTGAACCAGGCCGCACCTTCTTCGAAGGTGTCCGTGGCCAGCAGATCGCGGATGACGTCGAGGCGAGCGGGCCAGCCGAAGCCCGCCGTCGAGGACACGATCGTCACGGAACCCCCAGGCGTAAGTCGTTCGAAGAACGCCTCGGTCAGGTGGCGTACGGCAAGGCTGTTGACCGCCAGAACCAGCTCGGCGGGGGCCGTGCCGGGAATCCCTGCGACGTTCATCAGTCCGTCGAACGGCCCGTCGAGTTGTTCGACGGCGGCGTCGATGCTGCGCGGATTGGCGAGGTCGACCTCGACGTGGCGGTTCACCTTCGCGGTCGGGGTGTTCCGGTCCAACGAGACCACCTCGGCGCCGGCGGCCAGGAGACGTTCGGCCACGGCATCGCCGATTCCGGACGCGGCACCGGTGACCACGAAGCGCTTTCCGTCGAATGCAGTCATCGGTTCTCCTAGTCGAGGGTGTACGGCAGGGACTTGACGGCGCGAAAGAAGTTGCTGGTCAAGTAATCAGGCTTGCCGAGGCGCAGGTTCGGAACCCGCCGGATCAGTTCGCCGAAGAATGCCTCCAGCTGCATCTTGGCCAGGAATGCGCCCATACAGAAGTGCGGGCCACCACCACCGAAGCCGATGTGCGGGTTCGGGCTCCGACGGATGTCGAAGGTGTGGGGGTCGGTGATCACCCGCTCGTCGCGATTGCCCGACGAGTACATCAGCAACACCCAGTCGCCTTCTCTTATCTGCTGACCGTGCAGCTCGGTATCCTGGGTGGCGGTGCGGCGGAACGTCATCACCGGGGTCGCCCACCGGACGAACTCGTCGATGGCGGTCTTGATGTGGCCGTCGAAGTCCTCTGCGAGCAGCGCGCGCTGGTCGGGGAACTCCTGCAGTGCCATCGCCGTGACCGCCATGGTGTTGCGGGTGGTGTCGGTGCCCGCTACCGCCAGCAGCACGAAGAATGCCGCGATCTCGTCGTCGGTGAGCTTGCGGCCGTCGACTTCGGCCTCGACGAGCCGGCTGGTCAGGTCGGAGGTCGGCTGCGCACGGCGCTGTGCGGCCAGATCCAGGCCGAGCACGAGCAGCCCGACCAGTGAGTCGTTCATTACCTCGCCGGGTTCACGCCCCGCGGCCACATCCTCGTCGGCCCAGGACAGCAGCCCGTCGGCGTGGTGCAGCGCCTCTTCGCGCAATTCCTCGGGCAGACCGACCATTTCGAAGATCGTCCACATCGGCAGCCGCTTGGTGGCCTGGAGGACGAAGTCGCCTTGCTTGGTGGCGAGCAAATCATCGACGATCGCGATGGCCTGGTTCTTGATCTGATCGCTGATCGTGGCCACCTGGCGTGGCGTGAAGACCGAGCTGATCAGCTTGCGGGTGGCGCCGTGCTGGGGGGCGTCCATGGCCAGGAACGACATCGCCGCCTCGATCACGTCATCGGGGATCGCCTCGATCAGCACGCCCTGGGCCGAGCTGAAGATGTCAGGGTGCTTGCTGACGAACGCGATGTCCTCATTGCGGGTAACCGCCCACACACCGTCGATGTCGGCGGGCACGACGGTGCCCTCGATCGGCGGGTGCCAGCTGACGGGACGTTCGTCGCGCAGAATCTTGAACCACGGCTCGCGCTCCTCGGCGGTCATGTCCCAGAAGCTCAGCGATGAAATGCTGACCGGGTCGAAGGGCGGACGGACCGTGCTCGGAGCGGCTTCGATTGTCATGCGTGTGCCTCCAGGTAGCGGGCTTGCAGGGTTCGCTTGACGAGCTTTCCGGTGGCTGACCGGGGCAGCTCGTCGACGAAATCGAC
>NZ_JAVRPS010000457.1:0-10184 GCF_032162105.1 Mycobacterium sp.
TAGCTAGAAACCGCGGTTGTCGACGTCGACGGTGACTGCTCACTGTTGCGCTGCTCCACCCGGAGAGGTTTGGCAGATAGGTAGCCTACGACTCCCAGGCCGATCTCATCGGTCGGCTCACCCCCCGCAGCGCTTGGTTGATCCGCGCTGCCTGCCGGGTGAGGTGGTGACGTTCGGCGAGGTTGGGGGCCGACCGGGCGGCGTCGGCATACAACCGTGCTGCGGTTGCAAGGTCGCCCGCCTTCTCGTGCAGGTACGCCGCGGCGGCGGTGTGGCGGGGCAGGTCACGGTCCACCGTGGCCAAGGCCGCCAGACCGGCTGTCGCGCCATCGGCCTCGCCGATCGCGATGGCTCGGTTGAGCTGCACGACGGGGCTCTCGGTGAGGCGGAGCAGTTCGTCGTACCAGCTGACGATCTGCACCCAGTCGGTCTCCTCGGCGCGCGGCGCGTCGGCGTGCAGGGCGGCGATGGCGGCCTGTGCCTGGAACTCGCCGAGTCGGTCGCGGCCCAACGCGGTCTGCAGTACGGCGACTCCTTCGGTGATCATCGAGGTGTTCCAGCGGGAGCGATCCTGCTCGGTCAGAGGGACCAGGCTGCCGTCACTCCGGGTCCGCGCTTCTCGCCGGGCGTGGTGCAGCAGCATCAACGCGAGAAGTCCTGCGGTCTCTGGGTCGTCGGTCATCGACACCAACTGCCTGGTGAGCCGGATCGCCTCGGCGGCCAGGTCGACATCGCCGGTGTAGCCCTCGTTGAAGATCAGGTACAGCACCCGCCGCACGGTCGCCAAGTCGCCAGGTTCGGTGAATCGGACGTCGCGGACCGTCCGTTTGGCCCGGCTGACGCGCTGCGCCATGGTCGCCTCCGGCACGAGGTAGGCCTGCGCAATCTGGCGCGTAGTCAATCCACCGACGGCGCGCAGCACGAGAGCCACCGCGGACGACGGGGTCAGTGAGGGATGCGCGCACAGGAAGAAGAGTTGCAACGTGTCGTCGGCGGTCTCGGTCGGTCCCGGCGGCGGCTCGACCGCGACGCGCTCCTCCCTGTCGCGACGTGAGGCCTCAGACCGATGGGCGTCGAGGAACTTGCGCCAGGCGACGGTGACCAGCCAACCCTTGGGGTCGGCCGGCCGCTTCTCCGGCCAGGTCAGCGCGGCCTGGATGAGTGCTTCCTGCACTGCGTCCTCGGCCGCCGCGAAGTCGACTCCGCGATGCACGATCACGCCGATCACTGCGGGAGTCAGCTCCCGAAGCAGCAGTTCATCCAGCACCTGATCTGACCTGGCCGGTCCGGTCATTCGTTGACCGTCAGGTGCGCGCCCAGGAATGGGCGCAGTTCGAGCCACTCGTGGATCGGCTTTCCGCCAGCCCCTGGGGCTGCCGACAACTCGCCGGCGAGTTCGAGCGCACGCTCGTAGGTATCGACGTCGATCACCATCCAGCCGGCGATCAGGTCCTTGGTCTCCGCGAAGGGTCCGTCGGTGACCGGCGGTCGGCCCTCCCCGTCGTAGCGGACGAACGTGCCCTCAGGCGAGAGCGCCTGGCTGTCGACGTACTCACCGGTGCCCTCGAGCCGTGCTGCGAAGTCGTTCATGTACTGCACGTGGTCGTCGATCTCCTGCTGCGTCCACTGGTCCATCGGGGTGCCGTTCACGGGCTCGGGGGCGCCGCGGTAGTGCTTGAGCATCAGGTACTTCGCCATGGTGGTCTCCATTTCTCGTGATGGGCCACTTTGGCCTCATCTACCCCTGGAACGGAGCCGCTACGCCGATCTCGACATCCCAGGGCCACATCTTGGTCAGGTGTTGCTTTGCCGAATGGACAAACCAGGCGTCGGCCGGGGACCGACCCGCGGTCACGTGAAGGGATTGAGCAGCACGTTGCACAAACGGGGCAGATTCCCGAGAGGAATCCAGGCCACCAACGCGCGGCAAGTCCCAGCCGCCGTGCCCATTGGACCGCCGCAGACCGGCCAAGCTCCGAGCCCTTGGGTGTCCAGCACGTTGCGCGCAACCCGTATTTGCTCATCGCGACTCGCGGCGGCGGGTGATCCGACACCCCCGTTCGCGGCCCACGTGGCGGGGGTGAACTGAAGTCCGCCGTAGAAGCCGTTGCCGGTGTTGGCTGACCAGTTTCCACCTGATTCGCATCGAGCCATTGCGTCCCAGTTGGGTTCAGCCTGAGCAGACGGGACGTTCAGGACGATTTGAGCCATGGCGATCGCACCGGTCATCGCGAGCACCGTGGCGGCCTTGCGCACACGCATGTCGATCCCTTCGTCAGGCCGTGCGGGGGTGCGCACGCCAGTAAAGGCCAGGGCGAGAGACGAATTGATTCCCTCCGCTCGGTCGCGTTACAGAGTTTACCGATGAGGTGTGAGTTAAACAGAGGTGCTAATGAGTCTAATTATCTTCTCTGAGTTTATTTAATAGTTATGCGTCTCACGAGGCCAATGAGGCTCGCCGGGCGCATCCGTGCGGAGCATATAAGTGCAGGTCATCGAGGTGTGGTCACGATCGCATGAGGGCGGCGGTCGCACTCGCCACCGGCGTGCAATTTAGTAAGCCGTTATGTGGCGGTTGATGATATTGGTGCTTGTGGTTCTGAAGTGCTGGGTGTGGATGAAATGAGTGCTGATGCCCATGTTATTGCTGGGGCAGATGTGAATTTTGTGAATTGGAGTCAAGGCAACGTCCACGATGCCTGAGCCCCCGTGTCGCCGGAAGGCGACGAGCGCCGGTCGGCAGTCCATGATGGATGTCATGGAGTCGACCCGCCTGGATCGGTGGTTGTGGGCGGTCCGGCTGACGAAGACCCGGCCGGACGCTGCCGCGGCGTGCCGAGGTGGGCACGTGCGGGTCAACGATCGGCCGGCAAAGCCGGCGACGACGGTATCCCCCGGTGACGAAGTGCGCGCCCGGGTGGGTGACACGACGCGGATCGTCGAGGTGGTACGGGTGATCGAGAAGCGGGTCGGTGCGGCCGATGCGGTGACCTGCTACCTCGATCGAACGCCCGCGCCGCCGCCGACCTCCGTCGTTCCGGTGGCGGTCCGTGATCGCGGTGCCGGACGGCCGACCAAACGGGACCGTCGGATTCTGGACAGGTGGCGCGCGAGCCAAAGGTGAGCCGCGAGCACGTCGCCGGGACGGGTCGCCACTAGGCGTGGACGTCTCACCTCACCTCACCGCTTCGCGCGGCGTACGGCCAGGCCCGGTGATCGTGGGGGTACGCCGACTGAGCGTCAGCTCGAAGCCCTGTGGCATCAACGTGAGCCGCTCGCTCACTCGCAGCTGGTATGCCAGGTCCCCTGCAACGTCATACCGGTGCAGAAGCCGCGCCAGCACCAGAACCGCCTCGTGAAGCGCGAACTGGCGACCGATGCAGGAGCGTTGGCCGGTACCAAAGGGCTTGTAGGCATGTGGGTTTCGGCTCACTGACCGTTCCGGCAGGAACCGGTCAGGGTCGAATTCGGCTGCGTCATTGCCCCATGCCGCCGGGTCCCGGTGCACCAGGGGCAGCAGCACGATCGCCCAGTCCCCCGACCGCATCAGCCACCGGCCGCCGATGGTCGTGGTCTCCCGCGGGCCGCGTCCGAACCCGGGCGCCGTCGGCCACAGCCGGAGCGCCTCGTCGAGGCAACGGCGTATGTACCGGAATCGCGCCACCTCGTCGTACGCGGGTTCGGCGTCGCGGTCCGGACCCAGAATCGCGTCGGTCTCCTCCTGTGCCCGACGGAGCGCGTCCGGATGGCGCGCGAGGTAGTAGAGCGTGAATGACAGTGCGCCGCTGGTCGTTTCGTGGCCGGCCACCAGGAAGGTGAGGATCTGGTAGCGGATGTTCAGGTCGGTCAGGCTCTCGCCACTGTCCGGGTGTGCGTTGTTCAGCATGATCGCGAGCACGTCGTCGCCGGTAGCGTGACCGCTGCGGCGGCGCGCAGCGATGATGTCGTCGACGAAACTCTCGACGAACGCCAGTTTCTTTGCGTTGCGCCGCCGCAGTTGGCGTTTCAGCAGCCCGGACCCGGGCATGGTCGACAGCGCGCCCATCCGCTGCCCGGTCTTGAGGGCGGTGATCATCGAGTCGACGAACGGGTGTCGGCGGTCGCTGTCGAAGGATCCAAAGTCTTGACCGAAAGAGGTGCGCCCGATGGTCTCCAACGTCAGCCGGGTCATGTCCGCCGACACATCCACGGGACCCTCCTGGCGGTCCCAGTGGTCGAAGAGCTCGGCGGCCACCTGCAGCATCACCGGGTGGTACCGCTGCATCGCGGTCTTGGTGAACGCCGGCATCAACAGGTCGTGCGCGAGCTGCCAATTGGGTTCGTGGTCGTGCGCCGTGAACAGGCCGTCGCCGGCGAACTCCCGCAGGCCTATCAAGGCGGGCGGGAGGCTCTTGTGAAATCGCTTCTCGTCGCACACCTCCTGGGCGAGGTCGGCGCCGGTGATCAATACGAACTTCTGGTCGAACACCTTGAACTCGAAGATCGGCCCCCGTCCCTTGGCCGCGGCCATCACGCCCGCGAGCGGTCGGCGCGGATCAATCCCAAGCAGGTCGCCCACGATCGGCAGCCGTCGAGGGGGGTGCGGAAAGGTGCTGCCCGACCAGTCGTTTCGCATGAGCACTCCCTATTGGATCTCGGTTCAGTAATACTTGCGCGCTACTGAACCCATGTCAAGTAGTGTGTGGCCATGGCACGCATTCGACTGGCTCCCGAGCTTCGTCGTGCGCAGCTGCTGGATCTCGGCGCCGAGCTGTTTGCCGCGGAGCCCTACGAGCGGGTGCACATCGAGCGGGTCGCAGATATGGCGGGTGTCTCCCGTGGGCTGCTCTACCACTACTTCCCCACGAAGGCGGCATTCTTTGCCGCGCTCATCGAGCGCTCGTCCGGACGCCTGATGGCGGTGAGCGTTCCCGACCCTGCGCTCTCGCCGCTCGAGCAGCTCCGCCACGGGATCGACGCCTACCTCGCGCATTGTCGAGCCAACTCCCACGCCGCCCGGGCGGTGCACCGGGGCGCAGCCAGTGCCGATCCAGACGTCGTCGCGATCATCGAGCGCGGCAATCGCGCTCAGGAAGAGCGGATTCTTGGTGCGCTGGCGGCGAATCCCCATCCGCTGGTGGTCATCGCCGTGCGTGCCTGGCTGCGGTTCCTGCGTACTGCGTGGCTGGAGTGGATCGACCGACCCGAAGTGCCGCTCGATGAGATACGCGAGATGTGCGTGGCCGCCCTTGTCGGAGCGCTGAGCGGGCTGCCAGAGAACGCCAAGCCGGCGTTGCTGGACAGCATCGTCGAGGCGAGCCCCATCCGTGACGAGACCGTTCGAACGTCGAGTGGATGAAGGATTTCCGCTGACCGACGCCGAGAATTACCGGCAGTCGAAACTCCGCCTAGGTGCGCTGGCTAGCCGGCCGGCGGGAATAGTGGCGGGCGGCAGACGTTGGCGGTCGGATCCCACCACCAGCCGTTGTCGCATGCGAGCGGTTGTGGCCCGACGCCGAGCGGCCGGCAGACGTTGGCCGTCGGGTCCCACCATTGCCCACCCTCGCACGCGAGCGGTTGTGGCCCGACCCCCAGCGGCCGGCAGACGTTGGCCGTCGGGTCCCACCACTGGCCAGGCTCGCATGGCAGAGCCATCGGCGCGTCGGGCGGCCGGCACACGTTCGCCTTGGGATCCCACCAGTCGCCGTCGTCACATTGCGCCGAGCTCACTGCCGGCGTCGCGATGGTCACGGCCGCCATCGTCGCCAATGCCATCACCATCGTCGCCAACGCCATCATGACGACGGGCCCCAGTCGGCGAACGAACGTCCTCATCGGAGGCCTCCCCTAGGTGGTCAAACCTTGGCCGGGGTTTAGGGCGTCGGGAGAACCGGCGCGACCGGTGGTGGTGCGGCTGGATCTGGTGGCGCGGCTGGATCGGGCACCGGAGGCGGCCCGTACCCGGGCGGCGGTGGCCCGTTCAACGGGTAGTACCCGGGCGGCAGAGCTGGCCCGCCCGAATGGTTGTCAGTCGGCGGAGGCCCGTTGGACCCGGGGTCGGTCAACGACACGTATCCGGGCGGCAGCTGCGGCGCCGGACCGGCTCCGGGCGGCGGTGGCGTTCCTTCGAGCGGCTGGTCGGGCGCCCCGGTGATTGAGTACGGGTCCTGGGCCTGGTGCCAAAGATCCCTGAGGCTTGCGAGCGGGCCGGACCCGGTCTTACCCGAGCCGTACACGGGGTTGGCGATCTCCGGCACCATTGGCGGCCCGGCGGGTGGTGGCGCGGGCGGAGCCACCGGCCCATCCGCAGACTCCACGACGGGCTGGCCGGGAGGCGGGGTGGGCGCATCAGGACCCGTTGGCACCGGCGTCGGGTAGAGCACTTCCGGATCCGCTCCGGCCTGGCTGGCCATGGCGAGTGCACCGCCGGCGATGATCAACCCCGCGACCGCGATCCTCGCGGCGTTGGCGGCTGGTGTGGCGCGCTGTCGTTCGGTCATGAATCCTGGTTGTCCTCTCTGGTGGCGCCCGCGAGGACTCCTTTGCAGGAGCGGCTCGGGAGCGCCGGACCCGACCTCCGAGCAAGGCTAGCGTCTTCCCCCTGCGGCGTCACCTCGTTCAAACGCCCAGCCGTCACTCGCGGCCACGGAATGTCGGGCGCATTGGCCGTGATCGTGCACGGAATAGGGTTCCGCTGTGGACGGATACACGAGCTACGACGCCATGGGGTTGGCCGAGCTGATCCGGTCCGGTGAGGTCACGCCCGCTGAACTGCTTGAGGCGCGGACGCCGGCGGCCGCGGTCAATCCGCGGATCAACGCAATCGTGGTCGACGTCCCGACGCCCGGCGCAACGAGGAGGCCGTCGTCGCCGCGGCCTTCGTTGCCTCCGGTGTCGACGTGCCCGTGCGTGACATCGCAGCCGCAGCCGGCGTCGGCACCATCTACCGGCACTTCCCGACGCAAGCCGACCTCATCGTCGCCGTCTACCGCCACCAGGTCGAGGCGTGCGCCGATGCGGGTCCGATCCTGCTGCGCGACAGCAACTCTCCGCATGCCGCCCTGTCGAACTGGATCAACCTCTTCGTGGATTTCCTGGTCACCAAGCGCGGTCTGGCCAGCGCATTGCAGTCCGACTCTGCCGCGTTCGAGACACTGCATGCCTACTTCCTCGACCGCCTCGTCCCCGTCTGCGCCCAGCTGCTCAAGGCCGCCGCTGCGGCGGGAGAGATCGTTCCCAGCGTCGATGCCTACGGACTGATGCGTGGCATCGGCAACATCTGCATCGGCGCGGACGCCGACCCCAACTACGATGCGCGTCGCATGGTGCAGCTCGTCATCGCAGGGCTGCGCCAGCGGTAGGAATGGCAGAATATTATCTACAGTCGTCATTGCTGCCACTGTTGGGTGTGCAGCAAACGTCGGATAGTCGATGGCATGGCAGATGCAATGACTCTCGTGCTCCTGATGGCGATGATCCTGGCACCCGTCGGGTTGTTGACGGTCCTCGCCACCCGGTGTGCGCCGCACGTGCTCGCTGAGCGGGTACATCAGCAGGTTCCGGCGAAGAACCCCTACCCCGGGCAGCCCATTCGCTGATTCGTCACGGCGAGTTTCGCCCGTTGCCGTGAGTGGTGACCTCCACCTCCGTGGGCACGGTGTTGTGCGCCGTCGCGTCGTTATGGGCTAACCGTCGGGCTGTGGCCGACCGTCGATCGCGGCACTTTGCGCGCGGGTGAGTTCTGTGCGAAACCGGTACACGTTCCCAGATGTCCAGCGACGCACGGAACACCGTTCATCGTGGGTACGGGGCCACCGGAAACCACCGTTGGTGCACCGTTGTAGGCGGACTCGCCGTCCGCGGTCGCCGTCGGGGCGACGGCAGTCAAGATCGCGAAACCGCCAACGACGACCAGCAACAGAGGTCGGATGTGGATCGCCATCGCCCTCACCCCTTCCCTGCGCGAAGAATACATTCGTGCTTCTGGTCGTGGTGACAGGATGATGCGCGTGGCAGAGCCAGTCTCCTTCGTTAGCACCACCGGGCCCAGCTTGGCGGGCATCATCGACGTCCCGCAGGGCGAAGTGCGCGGATGGGGTGTGTTCGCCCACGGATTCACTCTCGGCAAGGACTGCCCGGCTGCGAGCCGGATCTGTAAGCAGCTCGCCAGCGAGGGCATCGGCATGCTCCGCTTCGACAATCTCGGCTTGGGCGGCTCCGAGGGTGACTGGGGGGACGGATCGTTCTCCCACAAGGTCGCCGACACCGTGCGCGCAGTGGAGTTCATGAACGAGTTGGGCCGGGAGGTGCGGCTCCTCGTCGGGCACTCCTTCGGGGGCGCGGCCGTAATCGCCGCCGCGCACGAGTGTCCGACCGTGGAGGCGCTGGCGAGCATCGGGGCACCGTATGAGCCCGCCCACGTCGAGCAGAACTATGACGCTCTCGTCCAGCGAATCGAGGCCGACGGCGAGGCGCCGTTCCTCATCGGCGGCAAGGCACTAACCCTGAAGCGGCACTTCATCGAGGACGTCCGCGCCGCCGATCTGCGGGAGCGGATCAGAACTCTGCGCCGGGCTCTGCTCGTCATGCATTCACCGACAGACAACACGGTTGGCATCGCAAATGCGAGCGAGATCTTCCGTGCCGCCCGGCACCCCCGCAGCTTCGTCTCGCTCGAAGGTGCCGACCACCTCCTCACCGGGAAGAACCAGGCTGCGCGTGCGGCCCGAATCATCAGCGCCTGGGCCGATCCGTATCTATGACGCAATTGCGGCCTGCTCTTCGACCAGATCAACACCGTGAGGAGTCCACGTGACGAGAGAGGGAAGCGTCCGGACCGGGAACCGGACGGTCACTTATCTTGAAGCTGGTGACCGTGACGGACCCCTCGTACCGCTGAATACCTCGATCCCGCGCGCCTCGTCCATGTCACGTGCATCGCTGGTGGCAACTACGGGACCTTTGGGGCGAACTGGCCGCGAGGTATCTCAGTAGCCAGGATGCGCTTGGCGGTCGCCTGGCGCTTCACCTCCACCCGGGGTTCAAGCTCATGTACGAGCTACTTGGTATGAGCGCCAAGCACTTTGAGGATTCTTACGCCAAGGCGATCACGAAGACGGTGAGTGCTGCGGATCGGGAGGTACTGGCTGACGAGGAGGTCATGCAGTCGTTTCTCGATGCATCTCGGGAATGCTTTCGCCACGGAGCGGACGGACTCGTCGTCGACGCCACGATGCTGTACGAGGCGTGGCCGTTCGACATGACTAGCGTGACGCGCCTGGTGCACTTCGGGCGCGACGACGACACCCTGGTGCCCGAGGCCATCAACAAGACGGTGGCGGACCAGACCCCGGGAGCCATCTGGCACCCGATCAGCGGTGGTGGTCACTTCATTGCCGTCAGTCACGCGAACGACATTCTCGCGCTGGCGGCGAATGACCTTGCCTCGGCGCCGAGGTGAATGCAGGGCTTACCGCAGAATCGTTTTCAGCCGTTCACCGCGGCCGGGTGCGCCCAGCTCGCCAACAATTTCAGCCGTTCCTCGGACACTGATCCGGGTTGCACCGTGGTCACCCACAGCGTCTGCTCCGGGTCGTCCGTTGCGGTGAATGCCTCATATCCGAGTTCCAGATCGCCCACCAGGCCGTGGTGGCAGTTTCTTACCCCGTAGGTGTGCTGATCCACGTCGTGGTCGGCCCACCAGCGACGGAAGTCGGGATCCTGCACGGACAGCTCACCCACGAGTTCCGCCAGCGCTGGGTCATGCGGGTAGCGGCCGGCGTACAGACGCAGGTTGGCAACGATGCCTTGGGCCGCCGCGGGCCAGTCCGTACAGACCGAGCGCACGTGGTCGTCCAGGAAGATCAGCCGGGCCATGTTGCGGAAACGCGGCGGCAGCGCGTCGAAGTCCGTGTACAGCGCTCGGGCCAGAGAGTTCGAGGCGAGCACGTCCATGCGTCGGCCCAAAACGAGCGCGGGCAGGTCGGCGATGCTGTCCACCACCAGTTGCAGGCCAGGGCGGACGTGTTGTGGAGGAAGGGCGCGCGGTTTGGCGCGGCTCGGTTTGGCGAGGGTGAAGAGGTGGGTGCGTTCCAGATCGTTGAGGTGCAGGGCGCGAGCGACGGCGTCCAGCACCGACTCGGACACGTTGGCGGTGCGGCCGCGTTCCAAACGGACGTAATAGTCCACGCTGACACCCGCCAACT
>NZ_JAVRPS010000458.1:0-7734 GCF_032162105.1 Mycobacterium sp.
GACGTCGGCGCCCAGATCGCCGAGAATCATTGCGGCGTGCGGTCCGGGGCCGATGCCGGCCAGCTCCAAGACTCGCAATCCCCGTAGTGGTCCAGCCATCGCGCAACGTCCTCCACCAGTAGCCTCAAGTTGACCGCCGACATAGCTTACTTGTATAACCAGGTCCACCGACCGCGGGCCTCAGGCTCGCCAGACCCAAGGCGAGGCATGAGCAACTCCGAGACCACCATCGAGTCCTACACCGGTATCGACGACCTCTCCCTTTCGCTCAGCGATGGCGTGCTCTCGGTGACGTTGAACCGCCCGGACAGCCTCAACTCGCTGACCGCGCCGATGCTCGAGACCATCGCCGCCGCGCT
Organism: Mycobacterium sp.; assembly: GCF_032162105.1. Taxonomy (GTDB): domain Bacteria; phylum Actinomycetota; class Actinomycetes; order Mycobacteriales; family Mycobacteriaceae; genus Mycobacterium. The sequence continues at coordinate 360 of NZ_JAVRPS010000458.1, forward strand.
GGAACGCGCGGCCACCGACGCCCAGGTCCGGGTCGTGCGCCTCGGCGGCGCGGGCCGCGGCTTCAGTTCCGGTGCGGGCATCAGCGCGGCGGACCACGCCAATCCCAATGCCTCCGGTGTCCCCGACGACGTGCTCGCCGCGGCGAACCGCGCCGTTCGCGCGATCGTGGCGCTGCCCAAGCCGGTGGTCTCCGTCGTGCAGGGGCCGGCCGCAGGCGTCGGCGTCTCGCTGGCGATCTCGGCCGACGTCATCCTGGCCTCGGAGAAGGCGTACTTTCTGTTGGCCTTCACCAAGATCGGGCTGATGCCCGACGGTGGCGCGTCGGCTCTGGTGGCCGCGGCGATCGGTCGGACGAGGGCGATGCGGATGGCCCTGCTGGCCGAACGGCTGCCCGCTGCAGAGGCGCTGGCGGCGGGCCTGGTGAGCGCGGTGTACCCGGCCGAGGACCTCGACGCCGCGGTGGACGAGGTGATCGCGACGCTGAAGTCCGGCCCGGCGGTGGCGCTGCGGAAGACCAAGCAGGCCATCAACGCCGCGACGCTGACCGAGCTCGAGGCGGCGTTCGAGCGGGAGACCGAGGGTCAGCTGGCCCTGCTCGTCTCGGACGACTTCCGCGAGGGCACCAAGGCGTTCCAGCAGCGACGGGCCGCCACCTTCACCGACGACTGACCGTCCGCCTCTGCCTACGTTGAGGTAGCACTCCCGGCGAGAATGTGCGAGTGAAGGTCACCGCCAGTGCTACCTCAATGGTGCCCGGTGGACCGAAAATCATTCGACTCCAAGGGGTCCGATCGGACACCATCGACAGGTGAGTACGCAGTTCGAGATCGAGCAGCCGGTGACTACCGGCGGCTGGCGCGTGCTCGTACCGTTCCGGAATCGCGAGTACCGCTTCCTGATCGCGGCCGTGGCGATCTCGATCTTCGCCGAGGGCATGTGGGCCGTCGTCATGGCGCTGCAGGTGATCGCCCTCGACAACGACCCGACGTCCCTCTCGCTGGTCGCGACGTGCCTTGGCGCCGGTCTGGTGGCGTTCGTGCTGGTCGGCGGAATCGCGGCCGACCGCATCAACCAGCGCAGCATCATCATCGTGGTCGAGGCCGTGAACCTGGTCGCGGTGTCGACCGTTGCCGTGCTGAGTTCGGTTGGTGCGCTGCGGATCTGGCACATGGCCGTGGCAGCCGCGGTGCTGGGCATTGCGGCGGCGTTCTTCTTCCCCGCCTACAGCGCGATCCTGCCGCGGATCCTGCCCGCCGACCAGTTGCTGGCGGCCAACGGCGTGGAGGGCGTGGTGCGTCCGGTGTTCCAGCGGGCGGTCGGTCCTGCGTTGGCCGGTCTGGTGGTCGGCGCCACGTCCCCCGCGCTCGGCGAGTTCGTGGTCGCCGTGCTGCTCGGTATCGCCCTGGTGCTGCTGGTGGCCACCCGGCCGGCGACGCGAACTCCGGCGCCGACGGCGGAGGCTGAGCGGCCCCACGTGCTGCGCGACCTGCGCGAGGGCTTCTCGTTCGTGCTGCGCACCCCGTGGCTGCTGTGGACGCTGTTGTTCGCCAGCATGTTCGTGCTCGTGGTGCTTGGCCCGATCGAGGTGCTGCTGCCGTTCATCGCGCAGGATCGCTTCGCCGACGGCGCGCGGTCGTACGGGTTCATCCTGGCGTTCTTCGGCGTCGGCAGCGCACTCGGTGCGCTGGCGGTGTCATCGCGACGGCTGCCCCGGCGCTATCTGACGGTGATGATGGTGATGTGGGGCCTGGGCTCGTTGCCCCTTGTGGTCGTCGGCATCACGTCGTCGTTCCCCGCGATGGCAGCCGCGACGTTCGTCGTCGGCGTCACCGACGGCGCAGGGATGGTGATCTGGGGAACGCTGCTGCAGCGGCGGGTGCCGACGGCGATGCTGGGCCGGGTGTCGAGCCTGGACTTCTTCGTCTCGCTGGCGTTCATGCCGTTGTCGTTCGCGATCGTCGGCCCGCTGTCGAAGGTGGTGTCGATGGAGGCGATCTTCCTGGCGGCTGGCATCGTGCCGGTGCTTCTGGGCGCGGTCGCGATGACCGCGGCGCGGATGCCGCGCGACGAGATCGCCAACCCGTTGCGCTAAACGCCGAACATCGGCGGGAGTGCGAGCACCATGACGAGCCCCCAGAAGAAGTGGGTGAGCATGGGCGCGAGCACTCCCCCGGTGATTCGGCGTTCATAGGCGCACACCGCGCCTAGGACGAGGCCGGCGAAACCCAGCATCGGGTTGCCCGCCGCAGACACCGCGACGACGTAGACGAGCGTCGACACCATCTCGGGGTGGAATCTGCCCAGCGCGGTGTACAGGGCGCCCCGGAAGAACATCTCCTCGGCGACGCCGTTGACCACTGTGATGAGCACGACCAGCCACAGCGCGCCGTAGTTGGCGAACTCCAGCACGCTGACGATGTAGTCGCGGATGGGCTCGATCTCCCGGGCCACCAGACCGCCGACGATGAACACGGCCCCGAGTAGGACGCCGATCACCGTCCCGGTGATGACCGGCCGCCGGTTGCGGCTACGGAAATGCACGCTCCCCAGGTGCAGCGGGCCCGACACCAAGGCGCCGAGCGACCACACCGCGGCCAGCGCGAGGGTGAGCAGGAAGAACGAGGAGTCACCGGGCGGGCGGTTCAGGGAGAACCCGAGCAGCGTGGCGCCGATGACCAACACGACGACCACGACGATGCGGCGGCGGCGGACCATCGATGCCGGCTCGTCGTGCGGGACGGCGGCGGTGCCGACGATCGCGCCGATCTCCGACACCAGCCTCGTCACGGCACGCCCTTCGGGGCGAGGGCGATGAGCGTGTCGAGTCCGGTGCGCAACGCGGCGGCGGCCGGGCCGGGCATGGCGTTGAAGAGCCCGAGGGCCGGCCTGGTGAACGCCGGTGTCACCATCGCGGCGAGTTGCCGAATGCGCGAGACGTCGCCGCCGGCCCAGCCCGGGTCGCTGTCGGCGAGGTGGTGCGAGTCGGCCAGTTCGTTGACCGGTAGCCGACGCCGACTCGACAACGCACGGGTGATGGCGTCGTCGATGCCGACCAGGCCACCGGGCGGGTCGGACACCAGCCCGGCCAACCCGTCGTCCGATGCCATCATCGGATGGTCAAGGGATTCAACGAGATCCGCGGCGAGGCCGCCGGGGACCGGCAGCGCGACCGCCGTCACGCGCGACAGCAGCGCCGTGGGCACGCCCCACACCGGGACACCGGCCCGCCGCTTCCCGGACAGCCGCGCGTAGGCCAGCATCAGGCCGCGGTAGGTGGTGGACTCGGGGCCGTGGATGTCGTACGCCCCGGCGGGCACGCTCCCCGGGTCGGCCGCCGCGACGAGGTAGTACAGCACGTCGCTGATCGAGATCGGATCGATCGGGTGGTGCACCCACTGCGGCATGGGGATCAAGACGAAGCGATCGCCGAGGTAGCGCAGCATCTCGAACGACGTCGACCCCGCGCCGATGATCATCGCCGCACCCAGCCACACCACCTCGGGGCCGTCGTCGAGCGTCAGCGCGTGCGCCACCTCGGCGCGGCTGGTGAGGTGCTCGGAGAGGTCGTCGCCGTCGGGCACGAAGCCACCCAGGTACACGATGCGGCGGACGCCGGCGTCGCGTGCGGCGGCGGCCACGTTGGCCGCGGCGCGGTTGTCGGCGTCACGGAAGTCGGGCTGCCCGATGCCGTGGACCAGGTAGTACACCACGTCGACGGGACCGGCCTCGGTGAACGCCTCCTTCGCCGCGGCGGCATCGTGGGCGTCGAGCGACACCGAGATCACGTCGTCGTACCAGCCGAAGTCGGCCAGCTTGGCGGTGTTGCGACTGGTCGCGACGACCTGGTGCCCCTCGCTCAGCAGGGCGCTGACCAGCCGCGAGCCGACATACCCCGTGGCTCCGGTGACCAGGATCCGCACGTTGTTCACCGTAGGGCTGTACCCACCGCGGCGCTATTCGATTGCGTCACGGTGCAACTCGATGAGGTGCTGGTAGGCCTGTGCGTTGTAACGGTTGGCCGTCACCTCGTCCTCGCTGAGTTCGCGGCGGACCTTGCCCGGCACGCCGGCGACCAACGATCCCGGTGGAACGACCACGCCCTGGGCGACGACGGCACCTGCGGCCACCAGAGACCCGCGCCCGATGTGGGCACCGTTGAGCACCACCGCGCCCATGCCGATCAGGCAGTCGTCCTCGATCGTGCAGCCGTGCAGCACGGCGTTGTGGCCGACGCTGACACCCGCACCGATGGTGGCCGGGAACCCGGGGTCGACGTGGATCGTGACGCCGTCTTGGATGTTGGAGCCCGCGGCGATCTCGATGGGCTCGAACTCGGCCCGCAGGGTCGCGCCGTACCAGACGCTGACCTTTGCGGCGAGCTTGACCTGTCCGACCACGGTGGCGTTCGGGGCCACCCAGGACTCGTCCTCTAGTTGCGGTGCGTGACCGCGGATGGGCAGGATCAGCGGCTCTGGCATGGGCGACATCGTATTGCGCCCCCTGTCGTGGACTACCACCCCCCGCCAGGTCTCGATCTGGAAGCGATGCATGGCGACGTACGTCAGCTCGCTCTCCTCACCGCGTTCGACGCAGCGCTGGCGGACAGCGAGAATCTCTCGGTGCGCGTCTTCGAGTTGCCCTGTCCAACCGAGGATTTGGGCGTGGTACATGCTGGGCCTGCTGGCCACTGGCATGTCGGCGTCGCGGTCCGCCAACTCCAGCGCGCGTCGCAGTCCCGGCTCGACGAATGCGCCGCGGCCATGTCGACCGATGGCTCACCGACCAAAGTGTTATTGACGTTTGCGGTACCCACCGACGAGGTCATCTTCTGCGTGTTCGTCGCCAGTTCGGCCGAGGCCGTCGGGGAGGCGTGTGCCCGCGCCGGCCTCCCCGCCCAACGCGTGACCGCCGCGGTTCGCCTGATCCACGGCAGCCGCTGCGGTCAAGCTCCTTGGTAGACCTTGCGATAACTCGACGGCGACGTGCCGACGCGGCGGCGCAGGTGGTGCCGCAGGTTGCCGCCGGAGCCGAGCCCGGAGCGCCGGGCCACCTCGTCGACGGACAGATCGTGCGACTCCAGCAGCTCGCGCGCGCGGTCGATGCGGCGGTTCCGGATCCACGTTCCCGGCGCCAGGCCGGTCTCCTCGGTGAACCGGCGACTGAACGTCCGCGAGCTCATGTTGGCGTGCCGCGCCAGTCGCCCGACGGTCAACTCCCCGTCCAGATGGCGCAGCGCCCACTCGCGGGTGGCGGCCGTCGACGCGTCGTCGGCCGCCGGCACGTGCCGATCGATGAACTGCGCCTGCCCGCCCTCCCGCCACGGCGGCACCACGCAGTATCTGGCCACCGCGTTGGCCACCTGCGCGCCGTGATCGGAGCGAATGATGTGCAGGCACAAGTCGATTCCCGCGGCGAGGCCTGCCGAGCTGAGCACGTCGCCGTCGTCGACGAACAGCACCCGCTCGTCGACCCGCACGTCGGGGTGCAGGCGCTGCAACGCGTCGGCGAACTTCCAGTGCGTGGCCGCGGGGCGCCCGTCGAGCAGTCCGGCGGCGGCGAGCACGAACGCCCCGGTGCAGATGGACACCAGCCGCGTGCCCGGCCGGATCGATTCGAGGGCGGCACGCGCGTCGGGCGCCAGGGTGCCGTGTTCGCGGGCAGGCGCGTAGCGGGTGCCGGGCACGATCACGGTGTCCGCGGTCGCCAGCGCTTCGGGCCCCGCGGCGGGCACGACGTCGAAGCCGTTGGTGGATGCCACGCGCCCGTCGGTCAGGCCACAGGTCACCACCTCGTAGAGCGGATTGCCGTCGACGTCGGTGGCGGCGCCGAACATCATCGGTGGGATCGTGGCGTCGAATCCCACGACGGGCGGGAGCAGAAACACGGCGATGCGGTGCACGACGCCATTTTGGCACGTTTTTGACGACTGGTGTCATTCATGCCACTGGCGCCATCGATCTTCGGACGCGACAGTGATCCGGTGACGGTCACCGCGAGAGACGACACCGCCCGCCGCCCACGCCTGCACTGGGCCTGGGTGGTGGCCGCCGTCAGCTTCGTCGCGATCCTCGGCGCCGCAGGCTTCCGGTCGGTACCCGGCGTGATGATGAACCCGCTGCACCACGAGTTCGGCTGGTCACACGGCACGGTCGGGCTCGCGATGTCGGTCAACATGACGCTGTTCGGCCTCACGGCACCGTTCGCGGCCGCACTGATGGACCGGCTCGGCGTGCGCCCGGTGCTCTCGGCCGCGCTGGTGCTGATCGCCACGGGCTCGGCGCTGTCGGTCCTCATGACGGCCAGTTGGCAGCTGGTGCTGCTGTGGGGGGTCCTGGTGGGCGTCGGCACGGGCGCCATCTCGATGGGGTTCGTCGCGACCGTGTCCACCCGCTGGTTCGAGCAGCGGCGCGGCCTGGTCACCGGCGTGCTGACCGCGGCAAGCGCCACCGGCCAGCTGATCTTCCTTCCGGTCGTCGCCGAGGTCACCACCCGGCACGGCTGGCGCTGGGCGTCGCTGATCGTCGCGGCAGCGGCGTTGTCCGTCGTCCCCCTGGTTCTGCTGTTCATGCGGAACTACCCGCAGGACGTGGGCTTGAGGGCTTACGGGGCGAGCGAAGCGACGGGAGAAGGCACAGGGGCGACGACCGTCGCACCGGCGGAGGTGCCGGCAGGCAGTTTCCGCGCCGCGTTCGACGGCCTGCGGATCGGCGCTCGCGTGCCGGCGTTCTGGCTGCTGGCTGGAAGCTTCGCGATCTGCGGGATGACGACCAACGGGCTGATCGGCACACACTTCATCCCGGCCGCCAACGATCACGGGATGCCCACGACGGTGGCTGCGGGACTACTCGCCACCATCGGCATCCTCGACGTGGCAGGGACGGTGTTCTCCGGCTGGCTCACCGACCGCGTCGACCCGCGTCTGCTGCTCGTCGTCTACTACGTAGGCCGCGGCATCTCGCTGCTTCTGCTGCCATCGCTGCTCTCGCCGCACGCCGAGCCCAGCACCTGGGTGTTCATCATCTTCTACGGCCTGGACTGGGTCGCCACCGTTCCGCCGACCATCGTGTTGTGCCGGAATTACTTCGGCACCAGGTCACCGGTGGTCTTCGGCTGGGTGTTCGCCTCGCACCAACTCGGTGCGGCGGTCGCCGCCGCAGGGGCGGGCTGGTTGCGCGACCTGCGAGGCGACTACAACCTCGCGTTCTACCTGGCAGCAGGCCTGTGCGCGGTCGCCGCGCTACTTTGCCTGAACGTGCGAAAAGTGCAGGTCAGCAGCACCTGACGGGGTACGCCGAGCGATCTTGACTTTGCCGATTGGCGATCCGAGCCCGTACGATTCGTCCGGCGTCGCCTTGGGAGTCGGGCCCGGACGAC
>NZ_JAVRPS010000459.1:0-9604 GCF_032162105.1 Mycobacterium sp.
GATCAGGACACTCGTGCGCTGAGGGAGTTGTCTGCCCGAGAGCACATCAGCCAGGAGGTGGATCGGGTCCGGGACCGGGTCGACATGGTCCGGCAGGAGGCCCAGGGAGCGCGCCAGCAGGCCCAGCAGGCCAGGGCTCACGCGCAGCAGGCGCAGAATGCCGCCCGGCAGGCACAGAACCAGGCCAGCCAGGCCAACCAGGCCGCGTCGCAGGCTGCGAATGCGGCCAACCAGGCCGCCCAGCAGGCCCAGCAGGCGCAGAACGAAGCCAATCAGGCCAACACCCGCGCCCAGAATGCCCAGAACCAGGCCAACCAGGCCGGGCAACAGGCTCAGCAGGCGCAAAACGATGCGCAACAGGCGAATTCACGAGCCCAGAACGCTCAGGAGAACGCCGAACAGGCCAACACGCAGGCCCAGGCGTCGGAGGACCAGGCCAACCGTGCACACGAGTTGGCCAGCCAGGCCGACCAACAGGCGCAGCAGGCACGCCAGAACGTGCAGCAACTGCAGCGCGCCTAGAACCAGTAGGAGCAGATCGGCGGGCCACCATGGGGCGGGGGTGGTCCGCCGATCTCGGGGTGACTGCTTGAGACGGGGCGCGCGCCGTTAACGCAGACTTACGTCGGGTTGCCGCGACTCTCGCGCTTGCAGTTGTCGCATACGGCATGGGGCCACTCGCGCTTGATGGCGCTGAACTTGGGCGTCACGCCTGCCAGCGAGAATGTGCCGATGGGCTTGACTTCCAGTTCCTCGCGCATCTCAATGCGGAGCGGGAAGTCAGGGCCGCAGTGCTACACCACATGTGTTCCTCCGTGCCGATAATCGTGCGTGGCGTCATCGCTGCGCGTACGCCTCGGCCAGTAGATTCCGTAACCGTTCGACCTCAACGACCAGCTCGGCCAACAGCGCGACGGCCACACGGCATGTTCCGGATCGCTAAGCCCGCATCGCGAGTTTGATCGGGATCGCGTGACCGAGCACGCCGATGCCTGCGCCGAGGATCGGCCAGATCGGCCAGAAGTACCAGGCGCCCGCCGACAGGCCGACGGCCAGCCACACGGTGAGCACGATGACGACCATCGTCAGATACCCGGCGAGGTGCAGGCGTACCGACATCCGGGCGGCCCGCTGGCGGGCGGCGCGCCTGCGCGGATCGCTGCGACGCAGGTGCGCCAGAGGCAGGTCGGCCAGGAGTTGGCGCAGGTCAGCGGTGCTGTTCGTGGCGAACGCGGACTGCACCCGGCGTTCGTATTCGGGCATGTCGAGGTAACCCTGGGTGAGCGCCTGGCCGAGGAGGTTCGCGGTGTTCTCGCGATCTTGGTCACCGGCGCGGACGCCTGTCGATGTCTTGGCGAGGGTGGTCATGTCGAACTCCGATCTTGACGCTGCCTAGTTGTATACTCCTACTGTGACATGTCGGTAGGGGAGTGTCAAGGGGTCGGGTTCAATGGCAGTCGTGTCCGACGAGTGCAGGGTGGTCAGTGCGAGCCGGAACGTGGCGGCCCCGGCAGCGGTGATCTTCGAGCTGATCGCCGATCCGGCGCAGCAGCCGCGGTGGGACGGCAACGACAACCTCGCCGAGGCGTCCGCCGGTCAGCGTGTCCGGTCCGTCGGCGACGTGTTCACCATGACGCTGACATTGGGCACCGTCCGCGAGAACCACGTCGTCGAATTCGACGAGGGCCGGCTCATCGCATGGCGGCCCTCGGAACCGGGCGGGACACCGCCGGGCCACCTGTGGCGCTGGGAGCTCGAACCGGTGGATGCCTCGCACACCCGCGTCACCCATACCTACGACTGGTCCCGGCTCGCGGACGCCAAGCGCATGGAGCGCGCCCGCGCCACCACGGCGGACCGCTTGCAGGCGTCCGTGGACAGACTGGGCGCGCTCGCCGAACAGGGCTGATCGGCGCCCGCCAAACTCCTGAGCTTCGCTAAAGAATCCGATTCAGGCGAATAAGCACTGATCGGGTCAATGTCCAACGACCGCCTGACGTAGCCATCACCATGGGTTTACCAGACCCGACTAATGAGACGAGCAGGACCATGGCTGTCGACGAAGACAAGTTGAACGAGTTCCTTGGCAAGGCGGTCGGTGATCTCGGGGCCGCGATGAGTGCGACGTTGATCCTCGTCGGCGATCGGCTCGGCCTGTACCGCGAACTGGCCAAGGGCGCTGTGACTCCGGGCGAGTTGGCCCAACGCACCGGTACCAATGAGCGCTATGTGCGCGAATGGCTCGGCAACCAGGGCGCCGGGGGATACGTGCAGTACGACGCTTCATCCGGAGAGTGGTCGCTGAGCCCGGAGCAGGCGCTGTGCCTGACCGACCCGGACGGTCCGGTCGACATGCCTGGTGCATACAACATCGTCGAGGCGACCTTTCACGCCCTCGGGCACACGCTGGAGAACTTCAAGTCCGGCGGCGGCATGGAGTGGGGCGAGCACCATCCGTGCCTGTTCGAGGGAACCGAACGGTTCTTCCGCGCCGGCTACAACAGCAATTTGATCGGCGCCTGGCTGCCGGCGCTGGACGGCGTCGTGGCCAAACTGCAGAGCGGGGCGAAGGTCGCCGACGTGGGCTGCGGGCACGGCGCCAGCACCATCTTGATGGCGACGACCTACCCCAACTCGGAGTTCATCGGGTATGACTACCACCCCGAGTCGATCGACGTCGCAGGCAAGAAGGCCGCGGCGGCCGGCGCGTCCAACGCGCGATTCGAGGTCGCCGATGCGGTCGGCTACAAGGAGAAGGGTTTCGACCTCATCGCGTTCTTCGACTGCCTGCACGACATGGCTGATCCGGTCAACGTGTCGAAGCACGCGCGCCAGGCGATGAACGACGACGGCACGGCGATGATCGTGGAACCGTTCGCGAACGACCGGGTGGAGGACAACCTCAACCCGGTCGGCAGGGTGATGTACGGCGCGTCAACGCAGATTTGCGTGCCCGTCTCACTCGCACGCAACGGTCCCGCGATCGGCGCTCAGGCAGGTGAAGCGCGGCTCCGCGAAATCGTGGTCGACGAAGGCGGTTTCACGCGTTTCCGGCGCGCCACCGAGACACCGTTCAACCTGGTCCTGGAGGCCCGTCCGTAGTTACGAGCTTCAGCCTTCGGAGAATGCCCGCAGCGCCTCCACCTGCACGGGGTCCAGAGATGGACGCACCGTTGCCCTGGCCTTCTCGACGTCGGACGCGGTGACGTCGGCCGCGTCGATCGACCGCCGCATCGCGGTCAGCGCGGACTCGCGCAGCAGCGCCACGCAGTCCGCGGCGCTGTAACCGTCGAGTCCGTCGGCAATCTCGTCGAGGTTCACCTCGGGGCTCAACGGGATCGACTTCCCGGACGTGCGCAGGATGTCGCGGCGCGCCTGCGCGTCGGGTGGCTCGACGAACACCAGCTTCTCCAGCCGGCCCGGCCGCAGCAGTGCGGGGTCGATCAGATCGGGGCGGTTCGTGGCGCCGAGCACGACGACGTCGCGCAGCGGGTCGATGCCGTCGAGTTCGGTGAGCAGGGCGGCCACCACCCGATCGGTGACACCGGAGTCGAAGCTTTGGCCGCGCCTCGGCGCCAGCGCGTCGATCTCGTCGAGGAACACCAGTGAGGGCGCCGAATCGCGGGCGCGCCTGAACAATTCGCGCACGGCCTTCTCCGACGAACCGACCCATTTGTCCATCAGTTCGGCGCCCTTGACCGCGTGCACGGACAACCGGCCGGTGCTGGCGAGAGCGCGCACGACGAATGTCTTGCCGCAGCCCGGTGGCCCGTACAGCAGCACTCCGCGCGGTGGATCCACGCCGAGGCGGGCGAATGTGTCGGGGTGCTGCAGCGGCCAGAGCACCGCCTCGGTGAGCGCCTGCTTGGTTTCGACCATGTCGCCGACGTCGTCGAGTGTCACCGACCCGACGGCGACCTCTTCGGTGGCCGACCGGGACAGCGGGCGGATCACCGAAAGGGCACCGGTGAAGTCGTTCTGCGTCAATGCGGGTGGATTTCCGTCGGCGCTCGCGCGGGCCGCGGCGCGCAGTGCCGCCTCGCGAACCAGCGCAGCGAGGTCGGCGACGACGAAACCCGGTGTCCGCTCGCCGATCTCGTCGAGTTCGAGGCCCTCTGCAGGAACTCCGCGCAGCAGCACCTCCAGCAGCGCCTTGCGGGTGGCGCCGTCGGGCAGGCTCAGCCCCAGCTCCCTGTCGCACAGATCGGGTGCCCGCAGCCGCGCGTCGACGGCGTCGGGCACCGCCGACGTCGCGATGAACGCTACGCCCGAAGTCGCCACCGCGGCACGGACTTCGGTGAGGATCAGCGTGGCGACCGGCTCGGCGGTGGACGGCAACAGCGCGTCGACGTCGGTGATGAGCAGCACGCCGCCGCCGTCGCGGACCGTCGCCACCGCAGATGACACGCAGGCCAGCCGATCCTCGGCGCGCAGCGCCCCGACCTCGGGGCCGTCCAGCTCGACAAGGCGCCGTTGCGCGCATACCGCGCGTACCAGGGTGGCCTTCCCGACGCCGGCGGGTCCAGACACCAGCACACCGAGATTGGGCTTGGCGCCAAGGGTTTCGAGGAGTTTGGGTTCATCGAGGGCGAGCTTGAGCCACTCGGCCAGCCGACCGGCCTGGAGGTGCGCGCCCCTGAGGTCATCGACGGGGATGGGCGGGCTGGCCGGCGTCAGGCTGGGCGGGGTGACGGTGTGCTGGCCCGTCGTGGACTCCGCCGCCAGGTCCGCGCCGTCGCCCCACGTGACCAACGAGTTCGGCTGCACGCTCACCGGACCGGCCGGGTCGACGCCGGTGACCGTGAGCAGTTCCGAGGTCCAGGTGATGCCGACGGACGACGCCAGCGCCGAGGCGGCGGCCGACGTCGACGTGCCGGGGCCGAGGTCGCGCGGCAGCAGCGACACGGTGTCGCCGACCGTCATCACCTTGCCAAGCAACGCGAGTCGCAGCGTCGCGGGCGACACCGACTGGGTGGCCAGCCTAGATCCGGCCAGCGTCACCGACTTCGCGCCGTACACCGTCACGGGCGCCACGATCACCGTGGTGTTCTCCCGCAGGCCCGCGTTGGACAACGTGACGTCGTCGAGCAGGGCGGTTCCCGCAGGAACGTCGGCCGCGGCGAGGCCTGCCACCGCCGCCGTGGTGCGCGCACCCGTCAGCGATATCGCGTCCCACTCCCGGATCCCCAGCGCGGCAATGACTTCCGGATGAAGGCGGACCACGCCGCGGCGCGAGTCCGCGGCCGACGTGTTGAGTCGGGCCGTCAACCTGAGGTGGGACAGCGGCATCTCCGCGGATTCGAGATCGGTCTGCGTCACTGCCCGGAGCCCGGTCTGCGCAGGCCCAGCCGCGCCATCGAGCGGCGATAGGGCGCGGCACGTCGCGCCTCGCGGCGGACGGCACGCCGCTGACGCGGTTCGACGTCCCACGCCTCGGGGCGCGCGGCAACCCAGCGCTGGCTGCGGATGGTGAACGGGATGATGCACAGGTACCCGGCGATGATCAGCAGCACCAGGATGTACGGGAACAGCAGGAGTCCAGCGGCGCCCGCCGCGACGAGGATCAACAGAATGGGCGCGGCGTTGGGCGGCACCGAGATCGCCTTCAGCGCCAGGGTGGGCACCCGGCTGACGAGCAGCGCGGCGTTCGCCGCCAGCCACGCGCAGACGAACCATGGCGACGTCCACCAACCGTGGCCGAACTCCATCATGGCGACCAGCGGGCCGATCGACCCGACCGCGCCGCAGGGGGCGGGCATGCCGGTGAAGAACTCGCGGGTGTAGGCCGGTCGGGTGTCGTCGTCGAGAAGCGCGTTGAAGCGGGCCAGCCGCAGCACGACGCACACCGCGTACAGCAACACGAAGATCCAGCCGACCTGCGAGTGCTGCAGCATCGTCACGTAGATCACCAGTGCGGGCGCCACCCCGAAGTTGACCGCGTCGGCGAGCGAGTCGATCTCGGCGCCCATCCGGGACTGGGCGTTCAGCGCGCGGGCGATGCCGCCGTCGATACCGTCGAGGACGGCGGCAGCGCCGATCAGGGCCAGCGAGATCCACGGCTTCTCGTCGAGCGCGAACTTGATCGAGGTCATGCCCGCGCAGATGGCCAGCACCGTGGTCGCGCTCGGCAGGATGCGCAGGCCGCGCTTGCCGGCGTTGCCGTTCACGCCAGTGCCGCCAACGGGGTCTCGCCGCCGATGGCGCGCTGACCGATCTCGACGAGCACCTCCGCGTCGGCGGGGAAGTAGGTGTCCAGGCGCGAGCCGAACCGGATCAGGCCGTACGTGTCACCGAGCGCGAGTTTGTCGCCGGGACGCGCCGAACAGACGATCCGGCGGGCGATCAACCCGGCGATCTGAACCGCGACCACGTCGACGCCGTCCGGCGTGCGGATCCACACGCTGTTGCACTCGTTCTCCGTGCTGGCCGATTCCTTGTCCGCCGACTGGAACCGGCCCGGCCGGTACTTGACGGTCACCACCTCGCCGCCGATCGGAGCCCGCTGCACGTGCGCGTCGAACACCGAAAGGAAGATGCTGACCCGGGTCATCGGGACGTCGGGCAGGTTGAGGCCGGCAGGCGGGGTGGCCTTGTCGATCAGCGTGACCCGTCCATCGGCAGGCGCGACCACCAGGCCGGGCCGCGTCGGCGGGACGCGCGGCGGGTGCCGGAAGAACGCCGCACACACAGCCGCCGCAGTCAGGCCGGTGGTGCGCACCCACCGGTGGCGACGACCCACGGCGGCCAGACCCAGGCCGCCCGCGACGAACGGCAGGCCTGCGGGGTGCACTGGCGGAATGGTCGACCGGACGAGGTCGACGAATCGTGTGATCTCGGATTGCTGGTCATCGGCGGGTGGTCGCGCGGGTCTGGCCATGGCGCCTCGATTCTACGTACGGACGTGCCGGGCGGTGACGGCTACGCCAGGTCCCAGACGCGCACCGGTGAACCGGCCGCCAGGTCGACGACGTCTTCGTCGATCTCGAGCAGGCAGTTGGCCGACGCCAGCCACCGCAGATGATGCGACGCAGGCGGACCGTAGCTCGTCACCGTGCCCTTCTCGGCGTCGAGCACGCCGCGGCGGAACTGCCGCTTGCCGCCCGGCGAGCGAAGTGACTCGGTGAGGTCGGCGGTGCTCCGCGAGCGCTCCGGGTGGGGAAGGCCCATCGCCGCGCGCAACGGCGCTCGGATGAACACCTCGAACGACACCAGGGCGCTGACCGGGTTGCCGGGCAGCGTGATGATCGGCGTCCCCGACACGCTTCCCGCGCCCTGCGGCATGCCGGGCTGCATGGCGACCTTGACGAACTCCACTTCCTCGCCGAGCGAGTCCTTGACCACCTCGTAGGCGCCGGCGCTGACGCCGCCGGTGGTGATGATCAGGTCGGCGTCGCCCGCGTGCTCCTGAAGCGTGGCGCGAAACGTGTCGACGTCGTCGGACGTCATCGCGACGGTGGTGACTTCGCCACCTGCGTCGCGGGTCGCCGCGGCCAGCATCACGGCGTTGGACTCGTAGATCTGGCCGGGCTGAAGCGGCGTGCCGGGTGCCACCAGTTCCGAACCGGTCGACATCACCAGAACCCGTTGCCGCGGAACGACGTTCAACTCACCGAGGCCGAGCGCCGCGGCCAGCCCGAGCGCAGCCGGGGTGAGTACCTGCCCCGCCCGCAGCACGGTGGTGCCCGCCGTGACGTCCTCCCCGGCGCGGCGGACGTGCTGCCCGGGCCGTGCGCTCGCCCGAATCGTGACGGTGTCGGTGGCACCGTCGGTGGCCTCGACGGGGATCACCGCCGTCGCCCCGGCAGGAAGCGGCGCGCCGGTCATGATCCGGTGTGCGGTACCCGCCTCAAGCGTGAGCGCGTCGGTGCGCCCCGCGGGAATGTCCTCGGCCACCGGCAGTTTCACCGGATGGGCGTCCGAGGCGTCGGCGATGTCCTCGGCGACGACGGCGTAACCGTCCATGGCCGAGTTGTCGAACCCCGGCAACGACAACGGCGCGACGACGTCGTCGGCCAGGACGAGGCCGAGTGCGTCGCCGAGGCGGACGGTGACCGGCGGACGAGGGGTGATCAGCCCGGCGACCACGCGCTGGTGCTCTTCGACGGATCGCATGGACTACAGGGGGTAGCTGACGCCGGTGAGCTCTTCGGACACGGTCCAGAGCCTGCCCTGGATGTCCTGGTCGTGCGACTGCGCGCTCGACTTGACGACTTTCGGGTGCCCGCTCGATTCACCGATGCCGTCGGGTCCGTAGTACTGGCCCCCCTCCACTGCTGGGTCCGTGGCCGCCCGCAACGTCGGCAGCGCGCCCATCGCCGGACTCTGCGACATCAGCCTCACCACGGGGACCAAAACGGACGGCATGTGCCGCGCCAGTTCGGTGTCGGACAGGCCAGGATGCGCGGCGACCGCGACCGTGGGCTCGTTGTGCCCACCGAGCCGACGCTGCAACTCGTAGGTGAACAGCAGATTGGCCAGCTTGGACTGGCCGTAGGCCGCCACCCGGTTGTAGCTGCGTTCCCACTGCAGATCGTCGAAGTGGATCTTGGCGAGTACGCGATGGCCGACGCTGCTGACCGTCACGACGCGGGAGCCATCGACCGGCAACAGGTTCTCCAACAGCAGCCCCGTCAGCGCGAAGTGCCCCAGATGGTTGGTGCCGAATTGCAGCTCGAAGCCGTCCTTCGTGGTCTGCCTCGGCGATGGGTACATCACGCCGGCATTGTTGATCAGCAGATCGATCCGCGGGTACGCCGCCTTCAGCTCCTCGGCGGACGTCCGGATCGACTGCAGCGAACCCAGATCCAGCGGTTGGACCGCCACGTCGGCGGTCGGGCTGGTACCCACGATGCGGGCCGCGGCGGCATTGCCCTTGTCGGTGTCGCGCACCGCCAGCACGACCTTGGCTCCATGCGCGGCCAGCGCCTGGGCGGTGTCGTAGCCCAGGCCGGTGTTGGAGCCGGTGACGATGGCGACCCGGCCCGTCTGATCGGGCACGTCGGCGGCCGTCCACTTGCTGTTGGCGCTCATGAGCAAGACCATACTCAAACCGATGCTGACACTCGTCGATCCCGCGAATCCGCCCAGCCGCAGGGCCCCCGTGGTCTGGGCGCTTGCGGCCGCCATTCCATGGACGTTGCTCGCTGTGGCGCAAGTGGTGTGGCTCGTGCTCGATCCCCGACTGGGCTGGCTGCACGCCGTCGCGGCCGCCGCGACCGTGGTCGGGGTCGTGACGTTCGTGATGGTGGCGCCGGTGTGGCGGTACCGCGTTCATCGCTGGGAGATCGGCCCGCAGGCCGTCTACACGCGGTCCGGCTGGTTGGTGCAGGAGCGCCGCATCGCGCCGATCTCGCGGGTGCAGACCGTCGACACCCACCGGGGCCCACTCGACCGGCTTTTCGGCCTGGCCGACGTCACGGTGACGACGGCGTCGTCGGCGGGCGCGGTACGGATCGTCGCGCTGGATTCCGAGGTAGCCGACCGGATCGCCGCGCAGCTGACCGACATCGCCGCGCTCGGCGATCGGGATGCCACGTGACGGCTGCGGTGCAGTGGCGCAGGCTGAGTCCGCGGATGCTGCTGGTGCATCCGGCGCACGAGGTGT
>NZ_JAVRPS010000460.1:0-5715 GCF_032162105.1 Mycobacterium sp.
GTCACGCAACGTAATCTAGGTCTTCCGGCGGGCAGGAGCGAAGCGACCCGGGAATTTGGTCTGTCATGCCGTTGCTAGACCGCCGCCCAGCCCCCGTCCACACTGAGAACCGCGCCGTGGATGTTGGCCGCATCGTCGGAGGCCAGGAAGACCACCGCTGCCGCGACTTCCTCTGGCGTGCTCATCCGCCGCGACGGGATGCGGGCCAGCATCGGAGCGACGTGATCGGCGAACTGCGCCTGGCGGTCGGTGGCGATCGGACCTGGCGCGACCGCGTTCACCCGCACGCCCGATGGCCCGTACTCGTCGGCCCAGGACATGGTCAGCGAATGGATCGCGGCCTTGTTCGCGCTATAGGTCGCCGATCCATCACTGCCGCGCAGCCCCGTGATGGAGCCGATGTTGACGACGGCGCCGCGGCCGCGCTCGGCCATCGCGGGCGCGATCATGCCGGTCAGGAGGAACGGGGCGAAGACGTTGACCGCGAACGCGTCGCGCAGCGTCTGCTCGGACACCTCGGCGGTCGGCGTCGGCATCAAGAGCGTGGCGGCATTGTTGACCAAGACGTCGATCCGGCCGCCCGCTGTCGCGGTGGACTCCTCGGCGAGCGCCCGTGCCGCCGTCGCCCCGCCGCTCAGATCGGTGACCACGAACGCGGCCTCGCCCCCCGCGGACCGGATGGCTGCGACGACGTCGTCGCCGCGCTCCTTGTTGCGCCCGCTGACGACGACGAACGCGCCCGCATCGGCGAGAGCGCGTGCGATGGCCACGCCGAGGCCGCCTGTGGAACCCGTGACCAGTGCTGTGCGGCCTGCCAGCCGCGTATTGTTTGGACTCATGAGTCCAAGAATGGTGAACTAAAAATGGACTCGCAAGTCCAAAAATACACGGCAAAGGGCCGGGCCACCCGCCAGCGGATCATCGATGGTGCCGCCGCGGAGATCCGCGTCAACGGCGCGGTCGGCACCACGCTCGATGACGTGTTGGCGCACACCGGGACGTCGAAGAGCCAGCTGTTCCACTACTTCCCCAGCGGCAAGGAGCAGCTGCTACTCGCGGTGGCCGAACAGGAGGCGGCCCGTGTGCTCAGCGACCAGCAACCGCACCTGAGCCGGTTGACGTCCTGGGCGGCGTGGCAGCGCTGGCGCGACGTGGTGGTGGAGCGCTACCGCGCGCAGGGACAGCAGTGCCCGCTGTCGACCGTGATGTCCGAGATGGGCCGCACGCCGGGAGCGCGGGCGGTGACCTCGGCGCTGATCGACCAGTGGCGCACCGAGATCGAGTCAGGGGTGCACGCCATGCAGCAGCAGGGAAAGATCGCCGAGTCGGTCGACCCGGCGCGCGCGGCGGCGGCACTGCTGGCAGGCATCCAGGGCGGGGTCTCGGTGCTGCTGAACACCGGCGACATCAGCTACCTCGAGGCCGCCCTGGACGTGGGTATCGCCAATCTCCGCAAGTGAACCTCTAGCTGACGTCAGGCGGTCCGCGCCGTCATGTGCACCTTGCCCCACTGACACATCGCCTCGGTCACCGGACCGAGCGACTCTCCGTAGTCGGTCAGCGAATACTCCACGCGCGCCGGCACTTCCGCGAAGACTTCACGCTGGACGATGCCGTCTGCCTCCAGTTCGCGCAACTGCCTGGTCAGTACGCGCTCGCTGATCCCGTGCGTCTTGCGCCGTAGTTCGGCAAACCTGTGCGCCCCGCCGCGCTTCAGATAGAAGACGAGCACTGCCTTCCACTTGCCGCCGATGACGGCGAGGGTGGCCTCGACGGGGCATGGGTCATCCCGGCGCTCTTCCGGTCCTGTGGCCTGCACACTAACCTCCCGGTCCGTACCCCACCTCGAAGTCCGTCATTGCTGGTGGGACCACGCGGTCGTAGCGTATCGCGCATCAGGATCGCAATCATCGGGGCAGGCAACGTCGGGCGGGCGTTGGGCGGCGCGTGGCGCACCGCTCACGACGTCACTTACGGAGTGCGAACCCCAGAAGACCCCAAGTACGCCGACCTCGGCGCCGCCGTCGCGCCCACCGCGGACGCCGCCCGCGACGCCGACGTCGTGGTGCTGTGCACGCCGTGGCAGTCCACCGAGCAGGCCGTTGCCGACTGCGGTGAGTTGACGGGCCGGATTCTCGTCGACTGCACGAATCCGTTGACGCCCGACTTCTCCGCGCTGGAGATCGGGCACTCCACGTCGGGCGCCGAGCAGGTCGCCGCGTGGGCGCGCGGGGCGCGGGTGTGCAAGGCGATGAACCAGATCGGTGCGCCGATGATGGCCCACCCGCACGTTGCGGGTACACCGGTGATGTTCGTCTGCGGTGACGACGAGGCCGCCAAGGAAGTCACCTCAACCCTGGTGTCCGAGTTGGGCTTCGAGGTGGTCGACGCGGGCGAGCTCGCGCTGGCCCGACTGCTCGAGCCGTACGCACTGATCTGGATTCACCTGGCGTTGCGCCGCGGCTTCGGCACGGACTTCGCCTTCGGACTGTTGAGGGGGCAAGGGTGACAGTCGAGTACATCCGCTACCGGATCGACGCCGATCGGCGCGACGCGTTCGCCGCCGCCTATCGGGAGGCGGTGACCGCGCTCGACGACAGCGAGTACTGCCTCGGCTACCAGCTGGCGCAGTGCGAAGAGGAGCCCGACCGGTTCGTCCTGCGCATCTCGTGGACCTCGACCGCCGATCACCTCAACGGGTTTCGTACCAGCGCGCAGTTCCGCCGGTTCTTCCCGCCCATCCGGCCGTACGTCGATGACATCGAGGAGATGCAGCACTATCAAGTGGTCGGCGGGCTGGACTCGGATCCCAGCGCCGCCTCCAGCCGGGCCACGTAGGCGTCCAGCCCATCGGGCCCACCCACCGCCGATTCGGCGGCGTGCACGCCGATCGTGATGGTGTCGCCGATGCCGACCACGACGTGTGTCAGGCCCATCATCGGCGACAGTCCGGCGAACGCCGAGGCCAGCACCACGGGTGCACCTCCGAAGGCGAAGTCCGCCGCGCCGCAGTTCACGCTGGACACCACCGTGTTGCCCGTCACCGCGGGCACGCGCAGGTCGGCGTCGAATCGTTCCATCCCCCAACGCAACAACGGTGCGGGCGTCGCGCCGAAGGCCAGATCCGCCGCACGAATCGCGGGATGCCCGGCCCGGCGGCGCCGCGCATCGAGGTCGGCGGCGATCCGCGTGCTGCGCTCCTCGGCGGCCACATCCGGGTACAGACCGATGCCGACGTTGCCGAAGTGGTTGTACGCCAGGCGCGGTGGCGGCTTGGCCATCGGAACTTCGGCGCCGAGCTTTGACGGGTCGTCGCCGAGGGCACGCAGATGATCGGCGAGCGCGGCCGACACCCCGGACAGGACGGCGACCGTCACCGTTCCCCCTGGCAGGTCGGAGCGCTTCCGGACCACCGTGCGCAGGCCGGTCGAGCCGGACGGTCGCGCATTGGTCCGCAGCAGCGGACGCAGATCCGCCTGTGGCGGAACGACTCCCGCTTCGGTATCGGCCACCAATCGACGATGTGCCCTGGCGGCGCGCCACCCGAGCAGCGGCAAGGTGGGCGGGCCTGCCAACGAAGAGCCGATCTCGGGCACCACGACGCCGACCCGGCCGAACATCAGCGCCGCGGGTGCCGACGTTCGTCCACCGCCACCGAGCGCGTGCGAGATCTGCAGCACCGCCACCGTGCCCGCGCCCGCAACTCCCGGCACGCCGTCGACGTCGGTGAAGAGGTGCAGTCGCCACGCCGCCACCCGGGCATCCACCTGGTCGGCGATGAGCTGGCTCACCTCGCCAAGACAGCTCGCCCACGTGCGGTCCTCGAGGTCGTGCACCACGAACTGCGAGCGGTCGACGTCCCGGCGCGCCCAGGCCGGATAGCTCAGTCCCCCGCGATCGTCGATGCGCACCGTCAAGTCGGGACAGCCGCGGGCTCGCGAGGTGACGTCGTCCAGCGTCGCCTCCAGATCGGACGGCACACCGGCGAATCCGAACAACAGGAACGTGTCGTTGGGAATCTTCGCCGACATCCAGAACGTCTGCGCATCGGTCGGCGTCAGTCGCCGGGTGGTCATCCGCCAAGGCTAAAGCGTGTCGAACAAACGCCATCGCTGTTCGGCACCACCCTTCTCGGGTGTCGTCGGTTCAGGCCGCGGGTGCGGTGTGAACGTCGGTTCCCACGTCTGCCGGGTCGGTTTCGCCTGCACGCCTGGCGTGCTGGCCAGCGCCGTCCCGTCGGTGGGCATTGGTGGCCCGGCCTCCGCGCTTGGGTGTCCGGGGTTCGGGGTGAGCGGAATGATCCTCGCCCCAGCGGGCAAGGTTGACCGCAGCGTTGTCAAGGTGGTGCCCGCACACGCAGGTGAAGACCCGATCGGCCAACGTCATGCCGCTGGCGCGGGCACCGCACGCTGAGCAGAGTTGACTCGACGGGTACCACCGGTCGGCGATGGTGACATCGCCGCCGCGCCAGGCTTGCTTGTACAACAGCATGCGGGCGAATTTCGCCCAGCCGGCATCGGCGATGGCTCGAGCGAGTCGATGGTTGGCGAGCAGTCCAGTCACGTTCAGATCTTCGATGACGAGCCGGTCGTGGGTCTTGACCAGCGTGTTGGAGACCTGGTGCAGGAAGTGGGCACGGATGTTGGCGACGTGGCGGTGGTGGCGGTCGAGACGGGCCGCAGCGTCACCGCGGTTGCGGGATCCTTTCTTCTTTCGGGACAACGATTTCGCCAGACGGCGTTGACGCTGCATGCCGGTGACGAGGGGCTTGGGCGGCGCGCCGACACGGGCGACCTCATGGCCATTACTGGTGGCGGCGACGAAAAACGCCGATAGCCCGCGGTCAACCCCGACCCAGCCGCTGTGATCGGCATCAGCGCGGACGCGATGCCGGTGAGCGGTGTGCAACTCGGCGGCCTCTACGTTCAGCGCCAGCCACCAGCGGCCCGCCCGAAACGACACCGTGGCAAACAGAATCGTGGCCCTATCCTTCGCGAGCATGCGGCGTAGGCGGCGCGTGTCGTCGTGTACAGCCACGACTCCGATACCGGGCAGTGTCACCGACCGTGGCCGATCTCCATCACCGACCCGCATCGTCGGGCGCCGACCCTTTGGATGCCTGTTGCGCAGTCGAAACGACGGCACGGAGCGGGTCTTCTTCTTGAACCGGGGAAACCCAATATGGCGGCCCCGACGCTTACCCGAGCGGGAATCCGACCACGCGTTCAGCGCACGTCCGCAGTCCACGGCGGCTTCCTCGAACGCCTGCTGACACACCTGGGACCGCCACGACAGGCCGGTTACCCGGACCTCGGCGACACCATCGGTGTCAACGGCGAACACCCGTCCCGCAGCCTCGGTTTTCTTCCATCCGTTGAACGCATTGATCAAATCGAACCCGGTCCAGGGCACCACCACATCAGCATCAGCGCGGTGTTGGGAGAGGGCGGTCGCCACAATCCGCAGACACTGGTTGAACGCGAACCGGGCCGCTCCGGCATGACGGGCCAGCACGTCACGCTGCTCGTCCGTGGGGTCGAGACAGAACCGGAATGTGGTGTGCCGGGGCATCGTGGCTGTAGCGTCCCAGAACCTGATATGGAGGCGGTTTTGTCAAGAGGACAGGTGAAAGCCGCCCCGACCAATAGTCGGGGCGGCTTTCGTTTTAGCTGGTCTGGTGATGGCGCCGATGGTCGTTGCTCACGACGGTGGTGT
>NZ_JAVRPS010000461.1:0-7146 GCF_032162105.1 Mycobacterium sp.
CGCAGGCGCATACGATGTGTTGGCCCGGATCCGGGCCAACAAGCGTCCCGCCCAGCCCGCAGGCGAGCGGTGCGAGATGTGCGCCGAACCGATCGCCGACGAGCACCAGCACGTCGTGAACGTCGCAGCGCGCCAACTGATGTGCACCTGCCGCGGCTGCTATCTGTTGTTCTCCGATCCGCATGCCAAGCTGCGTTACCGTGCGGTGCCGGATCGATACCTCACGTTCTCCGACTTCACGCTGGACCGTCGCGCGTGGGAGGCGCTGCAGATTCCCGTCGGGTTGGCGTTCTTCTTCCACAACTCGGAGATGGACAAGACCGTGGCCTTCTATCCGGGTCCGGCGGGCGCCACCGAGTCCGAGCTGGACCTCGACGCGTGGAGCACCATCAGCGGCGCCGACACCCGATTGGGCATGCTCGCCGACGACGTCGAAGCATTGTTGGTGCGCGTTCCCGATCGCGATCACGCGGACCCGGATCTCAATGCCCCCGCCGAGTGCTATCTGTAGCCCATCGATGCCTGTTACGAGTTCGTCGGCAGGTTGCGAATGTTGTGGCGGGGCTTCGATGGTGGCCACGAGGTCCGCGAGTTCGTCGACGAGTTCTTCGATCGGATCAAGGCGCGCAGCAAGGTGGCCTCGATGTGACCGGCCTGACCTTCACCATTTTGGACGTGCTCGCCGAACCGTATTCGGTGACGCCACGACTCACCGCGCGCATCGGCATCGTCGCCAGTGACGACGAGCCGATCCAGGCCATCGCGCTGCGATGCCAGATTCGCATCGAACCGTTGCGGCGCCCGTACTCCGACGAGGAGGCCGAAGGTCTGGTCGACCTGTTCGGGCCACGGCAGCGGTGGGTGAACACCCAACGCACGTTCCTCTGGCAGCACAGCACCGCCATGGTGCAGGGCTTCACCGGCGTCACCGAGATCTCGATGCCGCTGGAGTGCACGTACGACTTCGAGGTTGCGGCGTCGAAGTATCTGCATGCCCTGCGCGACGGTGCGATCCCGCTGTTGTTCCTGTTCAGTGGAACGGTTTTCGTCCAGGGCGAGCGTGGGTTCTCGGTCCGCCAGGTGTCATGGGAGTGCGAAGCGCAGCACGAGATGCCGGTGGCGGTCTGGAACGATCTGATTCGAATGCACTACCCGAACACCGGCTGGGTGCGGCTCGGGCACGACACCGTCTCCGCGCTGGCCGCCTACAAGTCGGCCCGGGGAATGCTCGACTTCGAGGACGCGATCACCACGCTGCTGGCCGAAGCGCCCGAGGCCTCGATGCCGA
Source organism: Mycobacterium sp. (assembly GCF_032162105.1). Lineage (GTDB taxonomy): Bacteria > Actinomycetota > Actinomycetes > Mycobacteriales > Mycobacteriaceae > Mycobacterium. Next base: position 1,289 of record NZ_JAVRPS010000461.1, read on the forward strand.
CCCCTCAACCCGAGGAGGTCCGGTGAAACCCACCTGGGACCGGGCGCGAGCCATCGCCGATGCGGTGCTCTACGAGGGCTATCTGCTTTATCCCTACCGCGCCACCTCCAGCAAAAACCAATCCCGCTGGCAGTTCGGGGTGGTGGGGCCGCCGGGTGCAGCCGACGCCGGCCTCGGTGAAGACGACAGCCTGTCGGCACAGTTCTTGATCGACGGTGACAGCGAATTGACACTCGTCGTGCGCTTTCTTCAGCTGCAGCACCGTCGCGCCGAGCGCGATGCCGGCGGCGGAGCGTTCGAGCCCGTCGACGAACTGACCAGCGGCTTGCAGTCATGGGTCACCTGGGATGAGGCGGTGGAGTGCGAACTGTCCTTCGGGCCATTCAACATCGCCGACCTCGAACAGCCACGCACCCTGCCCGTGGCTGTCGCGGCAGGCAAGGACACCGAGGACGTGGACGGTGGCAGGCTCATCCGCACCAGGGAAGCGATCAGTGCCGAGTTGAGCATTGCCGCCGAACGCGACGAGGGCCTCAACCGGGTCAGCGTGTCGGTTCGCAACACCGGTCCGGCCGCGGCGGACAAGGACAGTGCGATAGCGACGTCCTTGATCGGAACCCACGTCATCGGCGAAGTCGTTGGCGGAGAGTTCGTTTCACTGCTCGAGCCGCCCGACTCAGCCGCCGGTCCGGTATCCCGCTGCGCCCGACACCGCTGTTTCCCCGTGCTGGCCGGGCGACCCGGCGAACGCGACCTGCTGCTGATCTCGCCGATCATTCTCTACGACCATCCCGAGATCGCCGAACAGAGCGAGGGTGCACTCTTCGACTCCACCGAGATCGACGAGATTCTCACGCTTCGGGTGATGACGATGACCGACGAGGAGAAGGCGCAGGCGCGCGCCACCGACCCATTGGCGGCCGAACTCATCGACCGGTGCGATTCGATGTCGCCCGACGCCATGCAGCAGTTGCACGGCATCCTGCGCAACCCACACGCGCTCGGCGTGGAGTACGAGGACCCGAGACTCGACGAGTTGGACGAGCAGATGCGGTCCGCAGGTTTGATCCCGGAGATCCCCGACGGTGTCGACTGGTGGGATCCGTTGGCCGACAACGCTGTGCGTCCCGACATCGATGCCGTGTTGGTGAACGGGGTGCGGGTGGCCGCGGGCAGCCGGGTTCGGCTGCGGCCGAGTCGCCGGGCCGATGCGCAGGACATCTTCTTCGCGGGGAAGTCCGCGCGTGTGACCTCGGTACACGAGGACGTCGACGGCCAGAAGTACGTCGGCGTCATCGTCGAGGCCGATCCAGACATCGAGATGCCCGACTCGTACGGCCGTTACCTGTACTTTTCGCCGGACGAGGTCGAACCGCTCGATGCTCGAGTAGTCAGCCCAGATAGGAGTTCATGATGGACGTAGTTGGTTGGGTCGCAACAGGTGTCGTTGCCGTGGTCGTCGTGGGAGGAGTGCTGATCGGGCTCCGTTCCATTCCGGACATGCGGCGCTATATGAAGATGCGGAACATGTAGCTCCGGTCCGTCAGCAATGACAGCCCGGATCCTGGTGGCCGGGATCGGCAACATCTTCCTCGGAGACGACGGCTTCGGACCCGAGGTGATGCGTCACGTCGGTGGGTGGCCGGCTGAGGCTGGTGTGCATCCGGTCGACTACGGAATCAGGGGTATGCACCTCGCCTACGACCTGCTCGAGGAATGGCGCGCGGTGGTACTCGTCGATGCGGTGCCCAATCGCGGTGCACCCGGAACGTTGCACGTCTTCGAAGCCGACCACGAAAGCCTTTCCGCCACGGTTGGTCTCGAAGCGCACAGCATGGATCCGGCGGCCGTGTTCGCCACGCTGACCGCACTGGGCGGGACTGCGCCTCGCACGATCGTCGTCGGCTGCGAAGTGGAGAACATCGAGGAGGGCATGGGCCTGTCCGAACCAGTGGCCGCGGCGGTACCAGGTGCCGTTGCGGCGATCAACGACGTCGTCGCCGACCTCGCCGCTTCCATCACGACATCCGCGGAGGGCTGAGCGATGTGTCTGGGCATCCCCGGTCAGGTCCTCGGAATGGTCGAGGGGTACGGCGACCAACTGGCACTCGTCGACGTGGCAGGGGAACCCCGCAAGGTGAACATCGGCATGCTGCCCGAAGAGACGTTCAGGGCAGGCGACTGGGTGATCATCCACATGGGCTTCGTTGTCGAGAAGACCGACCAGGCAGGGGCCGAATCCGCCATGGCCGGTCTGGAACTGATGGGCCGCGGCGCCACCGAGGAACCACCGCCATGACCGTCCGGCGCAGGAAGCGCGTCTGCGTGCACGGCGTCGTCCAGGGCGTGGGATTCCGGCCGTTCGTCTATACCTCCGCGGCCGCCCATGGACTGTCCGGATCGGTGCGCAACGACAGCTCCGGTGCGATCATCGAGGTCGAGGGAGACGAGCAGGACATCGCCGCATTCCTGAGCGAGCTGGTCCGGCGGCCGCCTCCGCTGGCGGTCATCGAAGGCATTGACCACCAAGACATCCCGGTCGTCGGCGGCACCGGGTTCGAAATCGCCGACACGTCGCGCTCGGGCGGTGGCCGCACGCTGGCCTCCCCCGACGTCGCGATGTGCGCCGACTGCGCGGCGGAGTTGTGCGATCCGGCCGACCGGCGTTATCGACACGCGTTCGTCAACTGCACCAACTGCGGCCCCCGCTTCACCATCATCGCCTCACTCCCCTATGACCGCGCCGCGACGACGATGGCGCGCTTCCCGATGTGCGCCGACTGTGCCCGCGAGTACGCCGACCCCGGCAACCGCCGCTTCCATGCGCAACCCGTCTGCTGCCCCAACTGTGGTCCCGCCCTGCGTTTTCGGGACCACGACGGCCATACTGCGGACGCGGCGGACGGCTTGCGCCACGCCCGACGCCTCCTGCGCGACGGTGGCATCCTCGCCGTCAAGGGCATCGGCGGCTATCACCTGGCCTGCGACGCAGGCAACGACGCCGCGGTGACCACACTGCGTCAGCGAAAGCAACGTGGTGACAAACCGTTCGCGGTGATGGTGCCCGACCTGGAGGGGGCGCGCGAAGTCGGCGAGGTCGACGACGCGACGGCCCGGGTGCTCACCGGCCAGCAGCGCCCCATCGTTCTGCTACCGCGCCGCGCAGGGGCGCCGGTGGCCAATGCGGTCGCACCACACAATCCCGACCTCGGCGTGATGCTGGCCTACTCGCCCTTGCACGCACTGCTGTTCGGGCTGTCCGGCGACGAGCCGGGTCCGCGGGCCCTGGTGATGACGTCCGGCAACCTCGGTGGCGAACCGATCTGCTTCTCCGACGACGACGCACTCCTGCGGCTCGCGGGCCTGGCCGACGGCTGGCTGATGCACGACCGGGAGATCCTGGTGCCGTGCGATGACTCGGTGGTCCGAGTCGTGAACGGCGACGAGCTGCCCATCCGGCGGTCCCGTGGCTACGCCCCGCTGCCGGTCGCCTTGCCGGTCAACGTGCCGCCGACGCTCGCCGTCGGGGCCGATCTGAAGAACACGCTGGCCGTCGCCGACGGAAAGTACGCGTGGTTGAGCCAGCACATCGGCGACATGGACGACCTCGCCACGCTCTCGGCATTCGACGCCGCCCAGCGTCACCTGTGTGCACTCACCGGCGTCGAGCCGGAGGTCGTGGTCGCCGATGCCCACCCGGGATATCGCTCGACGGCATGGGCAAGCCGCAACTGCGCCGCGTTACCCGTACGGCACGTGCAGCATCACCACGCGCACATCGCATCCGTGATGGCCGAGCACGGGCTGGACGGTTCCGAGAAGGTGCTCGGGTTCGCCTTCGACGGCACCGGCTACGGCCCCGACGGCGCCGTCTGGGGCGGCGAGCTGCTGCTCGCCGACTACAAGGAGTACCGCCGGTTGGCCCACCTCAAGTACGTCCCGCTGGCCGGTGGTGACATCAGCGTGCTGCGTCCCTACCGGATGGCGTTGACCCACCTGTGGGCGGCCGGAATCGCCTGGGACCCCGACCTTCCGCCGGTCCTGGCCTGTCCCGAGGACGAACGCCGCGTGCTGCGCCATCAACTCGAGACGGGGCTGGCCTGCGCCCCGACATCCAGCATGGGCCGACTGTTCGACGCCGTCGCGGCGTTGGCCGGCGTGCGCCAGGAGGTCGCCTACGAGGCGCAGGCAGCGATCGAACTCGAAGGTCTGAGCCGCGGCGTCGACGGCGGCAGCCGATACTTCTTCGGCGTCGACACGGGGCGCCAGCCGGCGGTCGTCGATGCCGCTCCCCTCCTGTCGGCCGTGATCGCCGATGTCTTCGACGGCGTGTGCGCGGCGGTGATCGGCGCGCGGTTCCACCGGGCGGTCGCCGACCTGATCGTCGATCTTGCCGAGGCGAGCGCCTCGTTGTCGCGCACGGTCGCATTGTCCGGCGGGGTGTTCCAGAACGCTCTGCTGCTACGGCTGGCCGTACACGGGCTGCAGGCCAAGGGATTCGACGTGATCACGCACCGCCACGTCCCGCCGAACGATGGCGGCATCGCGCTCGGCCAGCTGTTGGTGGGGAATTCGGTATGAGAGAAGGAGGACGCCCATGTGTCTAGCGGTTCCGGGAAAGATCCTGAGTTTGTCCGACCGTGACGGCACCCTGATGTCGCTCGTCGATTTCGGCGGCATTCAGAAGGATGTCTGCCTGCAGTACATCCCCGATGCGGCCATCGGAGAGTACGTCGTCGTGCACGTGGGATTTGCGATCCAGCGACTCGACGAGGAGTCGGCGATACGGACACTGGCCGAGTTCGAGCACCTTGGCGTGCTCAACGAGGAATTCGGCGACGGGTTCGAGATCGCGGCAAAACAGGCCGGAGTGCCCGTTCCGGGCAGCACTGCAACAACCGAGGTGAAGCCATGAAGTACCTGGACGAATTCAGCGACCCCGACCTGGCAGGCAAGCTCGTCGATCAGATCCGCGCGGCCACCACGCGGCGTTGGGCGATCATGGAAGTGTGTGGCGGGCAGACGCATTCGATCATCCGCCATGGGATCGACCAGTTGCTGCCCGACGAGATCGAGATGATCCACGGCCCCGGCTGCCCGGTGTGCGTCACTCCCCTGGAGATGATCGACAAGGCGCTCGAGATCGCGTCCAGGCCCGACGTGATCTTCTGTTCGTTCGGGGACATGTTGCGCGTGCCGGGCAGCAAGAAGGATCTGTTCCGGATCAAGAGCGAGGGCGGCGACGTCCGGGTGGTGTACTCGCCACTGGACGCGCTCACCATTGCCAGGGAGAATCCGGACCGGCAGGTGGTGTTCTTCGGCATCGGGTTCGAGACCACGGCGCCCGCCAACGCGATGACCGTGTATCAGGCCAAACGGCTTGGGGTGAAGAACTTCTCGTTGCTGGTGTCGCACGTGCTGGTGCCGCCTGCGATCGCGGCGATCATGGAATCGCCGACCTGTCGGGTGCAGGCGTTCCTTGCCGCCGGGCACGTGTGCTGCGTGATGGGGACCGACGAGTACCCGGAGCTCACCGAGAAGTACCAGATCCCGATCGTGGTCACCGGGTTCGAGCCGCTGGACATCCTGGAAGGCATCCGGCGCACGGTGATTCAGCTGGAGTCCGGACGCCACGAGCTCGAGAATGCCTATCCGCGGGCGGTGCAGGCGGAGGGCAACAAGGCGGCCAAGGCGATGCTCGAGGACGTCTTCGAGGTCACGGACCGCGCCTGGCGCGGTATCGGCATGATCCCGCAGAGTGGTTGGCGGCTTTCACCCGCCTACCGGGACTTCGACGCCGAGCACCGATTCTCGGTCACCGGCATCCACACCGCCGAGTCGGACATCTGCCGTTCGGG
>NZ_JAVRPS010000462.1:0-31277 GCF_032162105.1 Mycobacterium sp.
GCTCGATCGACCACTCCGACGTGCAGTGGCGGGCGATGACCGTGCGCGGGTTGCGCGGTGAACTCACCACCGTGGCGATCGACTTGTCCGACGTGTCGTCGACGGTGCGCGCGCTGACCTGGTCGCAGGTCGGCCTCGGCGCGGCGGTGCTGTTGGTGTTGGGCATCGCCGGATACGCCGTCGTGCACCGCAGCCTGAGGCCGCTGGTCGAAGTGGAGCAGACCGCGGCCGCGATCGCCGCCGGAGAGCTCGACCGTCGCATCCCGCAACGGGATCCGCGCACCGAGGTCGGCCGATTGTCGTTGGCGCTCAACGGAATGCTCGCCCAGATCCAGCGCGCCGTGGCGTCGTCGGAGTCGTCGGCCGAACAAGCGCGAACCTCCGAGGACCGGATGCGCCGGTTCATCACCGACGCCAGCCACGAACTGCGCACGCCTCTGACCACCATCCGCGGTTTCGCCGAGTTGTACCGCCAAGGTGCGGCGCGCGACGTCGAGCTGTTGATGAACCGCATCGAGAGCGAGTCGTGGCGGATGGGTCTGCTCGTCGAGGACCTGCTACTGCTGGCCCGGCTCGACGCGCAGCGCCCGCTGGAACGGAACCGCGTCGACTTGCTGGCACTGGCCAGCGACAGCGTCCACGACGCGAGGTCGGTGGCGCCGGCGCGCGACATCAACATGGAGGTGTTCGACGGGCCGGGCACACCCGAGGTGCTCGGCGACGAGGCGAGGCTGCGGCAGGTGCTGAGCAACCTGGTGTCCAACGCGTTGCAGCACACGCCGGAGTCGGCGGGCATCGCGGTGCGCGTCGGCACCGACGGCGACAACGCGGTGCTCGAGGTCTGCGATGAGGGGCCCGGCATGACTGGCGAGGACGCCCAGCGGGTATTCGAGCGGTTCTACCGCACCGACTCATCGCGCGCGCGGGCCAGCGGCGGCACCGGTCTGGGGCTGTCGATCGTGGACTCGCTGGTGTACGCGCACGGCGGCACGGTCAGCGTCACCACCGCGCCGGGGAAGGGGTGCCGGTTCACCGTCAATCTGCCGCGCATCGCCGACGTGGCGGTGCCGGTCGGCTGACGCTCAGTCCAGTTCGGTCAGCGCCGACTTGATCTTGGCCTGCGCCTCGTCGAGCGACTCGGGCGATGGGTTGCGGTCGACGTTTGCGAAGCCGAAGTCGGTCAGGTTGTAGGCCGGGAAGACGTGCACGTGCAGGTGCGGCACCTCCAGCCCGGCGATGATCAGTCCCGAGCGCTCGGCGCCGAACGCCTTGCAGACGGCCTTGCCGATCTTCTGCGATACCGCCATCACGCGACCGAACGCCGCGGCGTCAACGTCCTGCCAGTTGTCGAGCTCGGCGCGCGGCACCACCAGCGTGTGACCCTGCGTCATCGGCTCGATCGTGAGGAACGCCACCACCTCGTCGTCCTCGTACACGAATCGGCCCGGCAGTTCCTTGTTGATGATCATCGTGAAGACGGACGGCATGGGCTCGAGCATGCTGGCCCGCCGCGCACGGCGTCAAGCAAGGCCGCCGGGCACGGGCGCTGCCAGTAAGTTCCCAGCCGAGGGTCAGATCGGTGGCAGCTTGCTCGGCGACGGTTGACGCCATGACCGACCTGGCACCTTCCGGCCCGGCCGAGCTGGAGGCATGCCCGGGGACTCCCGTCGGCAAGCGCGCCGCGGCCCGCGACTACGTCCTGGACATCGTGATCCCGGTGTTCGACGAGGAGCGCGACCTGCCAGGCAGCGTCCGGCGCCTGCACCACTTCCTGGCCACCGAGGTGCCCTATCCGGCCAGGATCACGGTGGCCGACAACGCCAGTACCGACGGCACCCTCGCAGTGGCGCAACAGCTCGCGCGCGAACTCCCCGACGTCGACGTCATCCACCTCGATGACAAGGGCCGCGGCGGCGCATTGCAGGAGGCGTGGATGTCGTCGACGGCGTCGGTCGTGGCCTACATGGACGTCGACTTGTCCACCGACCTGACCGCGCTGATGCCGTTGGTGGCACCCCTGATCTCGGGCCACTCCGACGTGGCGATCGGGTCGCGGCTGTCGGCGTCGTCGCGCGTGGTCCGCGGCCCCAAGCGCGAATTCATCTCGCGCAGTTACAACTTGATCCTGCGCGGCGCACTGGGTGCGCGCTTCTCGGATGCGCAGTGCGGGTTCAAGGCGGTCCGAGCCGACGTGGCGCACCAGTTGCTGCCATTGGTTGCCGACACCGGGTGGTTCTTCGACACCGAACTCCTGGTCATCGCCGATCGGGCGGGGCTGCGGATCCACGAGGTGCCCGTCGACTGGATCGACGACCCCGACTCCCGCGTCGACGTGCTGCACACGGCGGTCAACGACCTCAAGGGGTGCTGGCGGGTCGGCCGTGCGCTCGCCACCGGAGCGCTTCCGGTGCGCGAACTGCAGGCGAGTCTCGGCCGCGAACCGTTGATCCCTGGAGTACCCCACGGCATGGTCGGACAGCTGGTGCGGTTCGGGATCGTAGGCGTGGCAAGCACGTTGGCGTACGCCCTGCTGTATCTGATGCTGCACTCGACGATGGGCGCGCAAGCCGCCAACCTGACCGCGTTGCTGCTCACTGCCATCGCCAACACTGCAGCCAACCGGGCGTTCACCTTCGGCATCCGCGGCCGCGGCGGTGTCGCCCGCCATCAGATGCACGGGCTCGCGGTGTTCGCGTTCGGGCTGGCCATCACTAGTGGATCGCTCTACGTGCTGCACCGGTTCGACCCGACGGTCGGCAAGGTCGTCGAGTTGTCGATCCTGGTCGTCGCCAACCTGGTTGCCACCGTGGTCCGGTTCGTCGCGTTGCGGCGGGTGTTCGGGGTACACCGCATGTGAGTCGGAGTCGCTGGTCGCTCACCGCGCTGCTGATTGGCAGCGCGGTGTTGTATATGTGGGACCTCGGCGCGCAGGGGTGGGCCAACGCGTTCTATTCGGCTGCCGCCCAGGCTGGTTCGCAATCGTGGAAGGCGTTCCTGTTCGGATCGTCGGACGCGGCGAATTCCATCACGGTGGACAAGCCGCCGATGTCCCTGTGGCCGATGGCGTTGTCGGTGCGGGTGTTCGGCCTCAACCCATGGAGCATCCTGGTGCCGCAGGCGCTGGCGGGCGTGGCGACCGTGGCGCTGGTGTGGGACACCGTGCGCCGCAGGTTCGGCGACGTGGCGGCGCTGACGGCGGGTCTGATCTTCGCCCTGACCCCGGTGGCGGTGGCGATCTTCCGGCACAACAATCCCGACGCGCTGTTGGTGCTGCTGCTGGTGGCCGCGCTGTGGGCGACGCTGCGTGCCGTCGACGACGGGAGCACACGCTGGCTGGTGTTGTGCGGCGTGCTGGTCGGCTGCGGCTACCTGACGAAGCAACTGGTGGTCGTGGTGATGCTGCCTGCGCTGTTCGTCCCGTACCTGCTCGCGGGTCCGCCGTCCTGGGTGCGCCGGCTGTGGCAGGTCGCGCTCTCGCTCGTCGTCGCCGTCCTGGCCGGTGGGTGGTGGGTGGCGCTGGTGCAACTGTGGCCTGCCGACGACCGGCCGTGGATCGGTGGCTCGCAACAGAACTCGGAGTTGGAACTGACGTTCGGCTACAACGGGCTCGGCCGGATCAGCGGCCACGAGGTCGGCGCCGTCGGGGCGCCGGTGGAGTCCTCCGCGCCACTGGCGCACGGCCCCGACGGACCGGGATTCGGCCGGCTGTTCCAGGCCGAGCAGATCGGCCAGATCGCGTGGCTGCTGCCCGCGGCGGCCGTGTTCCTGGCGGTGCTGCTGGCCTGGCGGTGGCGGGCGCCGCGCCGCGACGCCGCGCGCGCGTCGGTGCTGGCGTGGGGGCTGTGGCTGATCGCCGCCGCCGGGGTGCTGAGCTTCATGGCCGGGATCTTCCACGCCTACTACACGGTGATACTCGGCCCGCCGATCGCGGCGCTGGTGGGGATCGGCGTCTCGGTGTGCTGGGAGCACCGCGTCCAGGTGTGGGCGCAGGCCGCCCTCGCTGCGGCCGGAGCCGCGACGGCCGCAACGGGATACGTGGTGTTGCACCATGTTCCGCACTACCAGCCGTGGCTGCGCTGGGTGTTGGTTGGCGCCATCGTCGTGCTGCTGGTGTGGCTGATGCGGGTCGACGCGCGATGGACGCGGCGGCGTGGCGTCCACGCGGTCGTGTTGGCGGCGCTCGTCGCGCTGGGTCTGGGGGGACCGCTGGCGTATGCGGTGACCACGGTGTCGCACCCGATGTCAGGGGCGTTGCCCGCCGCGGGCCCGCCGACGATATTGGCCGCCGCCCACCTGGCCGCGGCGGAGTTCAAGCGAGCCGAAACCGGTGCGCCCGCAATCGAGGAGGGCAGTTGCGGTCTGATGCAGGCGGGCACTCCGCGTGCCGACGTGGTTGACCGTCTCGAGGTGGACGCCGATCGGTTCACCTGGGTCGCCGCGACGGTGGGCTCCAGCTGCGCGGCGGGCTATCAACTGGAGACCGAGAAGCCGGTGATGCCGGTCGGCGGCTTCAACGGCTCCGACCCGTCGCCGTCGCGGAAGCAGTTCGAGCAACTCGTCGCCGCCCACCGCATCCACTACTTCATCACCATGACGGGGGACCACCGCGCCGACTACCACCGGGGCCAGCATCTGCTCGCCAGCGGCAAGATTCAGCAGTGGGTTCAGATGCACTTCGCGCCGATCGTGATGGGCGGAGTGACGATCTACGACCTCACGACGAGATGAACCGGTCGAGCTCGTCGATGGACCACGGCGGCGCATCGTGGTGGTCGCGGTAGGCCACGATGCCCGGGGCCGCACGGTCGAATCGGCCCACGAAACCGCCTGCGGCGATGAAGATCTGACCGGTGACGTCCTTGGCCAGGTCGCTGACCAGATAGGCATACGTGGGCGCGACGTACTCGGGCGGCGCGGCGTCGAGCGCGCCCTGCATGCTGACGTCATCGAGCAGACCGCGGCGATTGAGCTCGCCGATGTGCTCCTCGTAGGCCGAACCGGTGGACAGCCGCGTCCTCGCGCCGGGACACACCACGTTCGCCCGCACGCCGTATTCGCGTAGCTCCGCGGCGATCGCCAGCGTCAGCGCGTTGACCCCACCCTTCCCCGCCGGATACCCGGTGCCGCCGTAGTCACCGAGGAACGCGAACGAGCTGGTGTTGACGATCGCGCCCCCACCCCGGGCGATCAGCTTCGGCGCCGCCGCCCGGCACGTCTCGAACACCGTGCCGAGATGCGCTTCGAGAAGCTCGCGGAACTGCGCCGAGGTGACGGTCAGGATCGACGAACCGGCAGGCTCGGCGGTGCCCGCACAGTTGACCAGGATGTCGATCCCGCCGAATTCGGCGACGCAGGAAGCGATCAGCGCGTCGGCGGTGGCCGGGTCGGCGGGTGATCCCGCGAACCCGGTGGCGCTCCCGCCGATCCGTTCGACGGCCTCCGACACGGCGTTGGCGTCGCGGCCGTTGACCACGACACCGGCACCGTGGGCGGCCAGCAGTTCGGCGACGGCCAGCCCGATACCGCGGGAGCCGCCGACCACGACGGCGCCGCGGCCGGCCAGTGCGCGAGCGGTCAGCTCGGGTCCTCCTGGGCGAACTGCATGGCGTCCAGGTTCCAGAAGCCACGCAGGTTCGTGATCAGGCCTGCGTCGTCGACGCGGTAGGTGAATACGCCGCGCACCGTGGCGGTGAAGCCGTTCGGGAACAGCGTCCGCAACGTGAGGATATAGGCGATCTCCGTCGGAGAACTCGACGGGAACGTCTCTTCGCGGGTGACCGTCAGCTGGTTGGGGCCGATGTTCGCGTCGAAGAACGCCCCGACCGCCTCCTTGCCTCGCACGCCGTTGCCGTCCGGGTTGGTGACCGACTCGCCGATCGGATCCTCGATGAGGACGTCGTCGGTCATCAAGGCCAGCCAGCCTTCCTTGTCTCCGGCCTGTACGCACCGCCATGACGCCTCCGATGCGGTGACTACCGGCGACTTCTCGACTGTCTCTTGTGACAAGGTGTTCTCCCTACCGATCGGCGTCGGTGTAGCGGATGATGCCGCGAATGTTGCGACCCTCCAACATGTCCGTGTAGCCGTCGTTGACCTGCTCCAGCTTGTACTGCCGGGTGACCATGTCGTCGAGGTTCAGCTTGCCTGCCTTGTAGATCGACAGCAGGTGCGGGATGTCGTATTGCGGGTTGCCGCCGCCGAAGATGGTGCCCTGCAGGTTCTTCTGCATCAGGGTCAGCATCGCCAGGTTCAGCGTCACCTCGGTATCGAACAGGCTGCCGATGGCCGTCATCACGCAGGTGCCGCCCTTGGCCGTGATGCCCATGTAGCTGTCGACATCGGTGCCCTTGACCTCGCCGACGGTAACGACCACCTTCTTGGCCATCAGCCCATGGGTGGCCTCCGCGATGCCCGCCGCAGCGGCGTTGATGTCCGGATAGACGTGGGTGGCGCCGAACTTCAGCGCTTGGTCGCGCTTCCACTCCACCGGGTCGATCGCGAAGACGAACCGTGCCCCGGCGTTGACCGCGCCCTGCAACGCGGACATCCCCACGCCTCCGATGCCGACGATCGCGACGTCGTCGCCAGGGCGGATGTCGGCGGTGCGGACAGCAGAGCCGTAGCCCGTCGTCACGCCGCAACCCACCAGGCAGGCCACCTCGAACGGGATGTCCTTGTCGATCTTCACCACCGAGCTCTTGTGCACCACCATATAGGGCGTGAACGTGCCGAGCAGCGACATCGGGTACACGCCCTGCCCCTTGGCCGTCACGCGGAACGTGCCGTCGGATACCGCCACTCCACCGAGGAGTCCGGCGCCGAGGTCGCACAAGTTGCGCATCCCCGCCTGACATGACGGGCACTTGCCGCACGACGGGATGAACGACAGCACCACGTGATCGCCGGGTGCGATGTCCTCAACGCCGGGCCCCACCTCGGTGACGATGCCTGCGCCTTCGTGCCCGCCCAGCACGGGGAAGCCCGCCATCGGGAGACCGCCGGTGACCAGGTGGTGGTCGGAGTGGCACATCCCCGCCGTTTCCATCTGGATCTTGACTTCGTCCCTGACCGGGTCGCCGATCTCGATCTCCTCGATGGACCACGGCTGGTTGAACTCCCAGATGAGAGCGCCCTTTGTCTTCATCGCGACCTGCTTTCCGTAGGGGTGCATCCGAGACTAAGTTACCTACATCACAGCATGACCAACCAGGCGGTTGGCCGCCAGACCTACCAGATGGGAACGGGGCTCTTCCCGAGCGGGTAGTAGCCCGGCAGCTTCTCGCCGGCCAGGCTGCGCTCGATGCGCTTCTGCATGCCGTCGGACAGCTTGCCGGCCTTCATCAGGTCGAGGTAGAGCTTCTGGACGTGGCCGAAGTCGAAGAAGTCGCGCTGCCACTCGATCGTGCCCTGCGCGTCCAGGCGGAACCAGCTGCCGCCGATGCCATAGATCTCATACTGTTCGGTGGCTCCGTCCGTTCCGTCGGCTACGCCGACGACCTGCTTCCAGAACCCGATGATCTCGCCCTGCTTGTCGTCGATGACGACCTTCTGGTACGGGTAGGACCAGTTCTCCAGGCCGGCCATCTCCAGGCCGAGCGCGATGTCGCGGATCTCATCGATGCCGACGCACATCACGTCTTCCTTTGGCCCGATGTTCCAGCCGTAGGTGGCGTCGTCGGCGTAGAAGTCCGCCAACGGCTTCCAGTCGCCGGCCTTCTCGGCGTCGCGGTTGACTTGCAGCCACCGTTCGACCCAGTTCTCGAGTTCCTCGCGGGGAAATGCGGGCATGGGCTTGACCTTTCCTATTCCTGTTCCTCAACGATGGACAGTGCTTGCGTGGGACACGCCCACACGGCCTGTTCGACCTCGGCGCGGGCATCCTCGGGCGGTGTGGCGTCGAGGATCTCGACCTTTCCCCGCTTGGGCACCGTGAAGTAGTCCGGTGCCTCGACTTCGCACATGGCATGGCCCTGGCATAGATCCAGATCGACTTCGATGCGATAAGCCATCGTTGCCCCCTAAACGGCGCGCTTGCGGTAGCGGACCTTGGCAGGCCGATCCAGTTGGACCACCATCTTGCTGTGGTCGTTGCGGTAGGTGTCGGCAGGTTGCGCCATCTCGAACTCGTACTCGCGCAACAGAACCGAGAAGATGGCCTTGATCTGCATGGTGGCGAACGCGGCGCCGACGCAGCGGTGCCTGCCCGCGCCGAACGGGATCCAGGTCCAGCGGTTTGCGACGTCGGCCTGTTCGGGCTTGTTGTAGCGGTCCGGATCGAACGCGTCGGGATCGGGGAAGTCCTCGGGAATCCGGTTGCTGATCGCGGGGGAGGCGGCGACGAAGTCGCCATCGTGGACGGGGTAGCCCTGCACTTCGAATTCACCCTTGGCCACGCGCATCAGGATGATCAGCGGCGGATGCAGGCGCAGCGTTTCCTTGACCACGTTGTCCAGCAACGGAATCTGGCGCAGTGCATGGAAGCTGACCTCCTGGCCGTCCGCGTACAGATCCTCGAGTTCGGCGACGATGTCGGTGTAGACGTCAGGGTGGCGCAGCAGTTCGATCAACGTCCACGACGAGGTGCCAGAACTGGTGTGGTGGCCGGCGAACATCAACGAGATGAACATGCCGGTGACCTCGTCGGCGGAGAACCGGGCATTGCCGTCCTCGTCCTTGATCGACACCAGCACGTCGAGCATGTCGCGATCCGCCTTGTCCTTCGGCGGGTTGGCGAGCCGGCCGTCCATGATTTCCTGAACCAGCGCAACGAGTTTCACGCGTGCCTCGTCGCGGCGCTTGAAGCTCTCGATCGGCAGGTATGGGTCGACGTAGCACAGCGGGTCGGTGCCGCGCTCCAGTTCGTGGTAGTAGTGCGCGAATCGGCTGTCGAGCTGCTCGCGGAACTTCAGCCCGATCAGGCAGGCCGTGGAGGTGTAGATGGTCAACTCGGAGAAGAAGTCGAGCAGCTCGATCTCTCCGCTCTCGCCCCAGTCGGCGACGATCTTCTTGACTTCGCCCTCGATGGTGGCGGCATGCCCCTTCATCTGCTCACCGCGCAGCGCCGAGTTGTGCAGCATCTCCTTGCGCCGCTCGGGGCTGGCGTCGAAGACCACGCCCCGGCCGAAGATCGGCGTCATGAACGGATAGGCCTCGGCCTGATCGAGATCCTCGTCGGCAGAACGGAAGAAGAACTCGTTCGCTTCTGCGCCCGACAGGAAGATGACGTGCTTGTCGACGAGCTTGAACCAGCCGACGTCACCGCATTCATCGCGGATGCGGCTCATCAATCCGATGGGGTCGGTGCGGAACTCCTCGAGGTGTCCGTGCTCTTCCTCACCGCCCGAAACCCGTTGCACTTCCTTCGTGATCGTCACTTTGCCGAATCCCCTCTCGCTTCGCTCGTACCCTCCGAATCGGGCATCCCCTCGTCACCCAATGCGAGCTTCTGGCGGTCTTTCTTGTCGGCCAATGGCGCCTCCGGCTGCAGCTCCATCGATGCGATGAATCCACCGCGGGGGGTCTCGGCGACGAACGTGATGGCCCTGGCCAGATCGGCCGCACGTAAGAAGTAGTCGTGGCGCGCCTGGCCCCACTTGGCCCAGTCCTCGAGCGCGGGCCCGACGTCTTCGGCGGGCAGGCTCCAGCCCATCGAGGTCTTCGTCGGGCCGGGGTGCACGATCGAGGCGCGCACGCCGGTGCCCTCGAGTTCCATCTGCAGGTTGGTCACCATCGCCACTAGCGCAGCCTTGGCCGCGCCGTAGGCGCCCATGTGGGGACGCTGGCGCAATGCGACGTCGGATCCGACGAAGATGACGTCGCCGCGCTGACGTTCCACCATCCCGGGCAGCACCGCGGTGGCCAGTCGGTTCGCGCCGATGAGGTGGACCTGGATCTGCGACTCGAACTGGTCGGTGCTGATCTCGTGCAGCCGACCGAAGTACGTGTCACCTGCGCCGGCCACCAGCAGCTCGATCTCGCCCAGCGCGTCGATCGACTGTGAGACAAAGGACTTCACAGAACCGGGATCGGTGACGTCGAGGTGGAACGCGACGGCCTCGCCACCGTCGCCGCGAATCCGCTTGACCAGTTCGTCGAGTTTCTCCACCCGGCGGGCGCCGAGCGCGACCGGAAAGCCATGACCGGCCAGGTCGATCGCGGTGGCTGCACCGATGCCAGACGATGCGCCGGCGACGATGGCGGGCCTGCGGTCGGGAAGTGGTTCGAAACGGGGCATCTATCGGGCCTTCACGGTGATGGGCAGATGGGCGAAGCCGCGGACGTTGCTGGAGTGCACGCGGACGGCGTTGTCCTCGTCCACCTCGAAACCGCGAACTCGCTTGAACAGCTCCTCCAGCGCCACTTTCGCCTCCATGCGGGCCAGGTGGGCGCCGAGGCAGAAATGGGCGCCGCTGCCGAAACTGACCAGTTTGGAGCCGATGTCGCGGCCGATGCGGTATGAGTCGGGATCCTCGAACACCCGGTCGTCGCGGTTGGCCGACCCGGGCAGCAGGAGCAGTACGTCGCCGTCGGGAATCGTGGTGTCGTAGAGCGTCAGCTCTCCGGCCACGCTGCGCGCGAGGATCTGGCTGGACGTGTCGTAGCGCAACGTCTCTTCCACCCACGACGGGATGAGGGTGGCGTCGTCGAACACCGGCGCCAGCTGGTCGGGGTTCTTGAATCCCCAATACGCCGCATTGGCAAGCAGTTTCGTGGTGGTTTCGTTGCCTGCGACGACCATCAGGAACAAGAACGCCATGATCTCTTCGTCGGTGAGTTTGTCGCCATCGATCTCGGCCTCCACCAGCGCCGAGGTCAAATCGTCGGACGGCTTCTTGCGTCGCTGCGCGACCATGTCGGCGTAGTAGACCAGGAGTTCCGCTGAGGCCTGCATGGCCTCGGCGGGCACGTCGGCCACGCCTTCGTCGCGGTGCATGACGCCGTCGGCCAGGCCGCGGATGCGGTCCCGGTCGACCACGGGCACGCCCATCAGCTCGGAGATCACGTCCATCGGCAGCTTGCCCGCGAACTCGTCGACGTAGTCGAAGCTGTCCGACTGCAACGCGGCGTCGAGGTGTTGCACGGCGATCTCGGTGACGCGTGCCTCAAGCTCGCGGATCCGCCTGGGCGTGAAGCCCTTCGACACCAGCGTGCGCAACCGCAGGTGCCCAGGATCGTCGAGGGCGAGGAACGACATCACCTTGTGTGCGTCGGAGTTGCGCGAGATCGGATCGAGCGACACGCCGTACTTGTTGGACAACGTGGTGCTGTTGCGGAAGCCCTGCAGCACGTCGCGGTGCCGGGACACGGCCCAGAAGTTCCGTTCGTCGTTCCGGTACAGCGGCGCCTCGTCGCGCAGGCGGCGGTAGTACGGGTACGGGTCTTCGTGAAAGTCGTAGTCGTAAGGGTCGAGGACCGCGCCGTTGATCGGCTGGCCGGTATCCACTCTCATTGTTCCTCTCCAACGATCAGGCCGACCACGTAGCTCAGCCGATCGGCGATCTGGTGGTAGGTGTTGACCCCGCTGGCCGCGTTGATCAGCGCGCCGAAGTACGTCATCTCCAACGCAGCGACCACGCGGGCGTCGGCGGCTGGGCCGACCGCCGACTTGATCCGGCGATGGATCTCGGCACCGATGCGGTCGCGCACCTTACGGGTGGTGGGGTCGCTGCCGGTCAGCAGCGCCGTGGTGCAGGCCGCCGCCACCTCGGGCTCGTCGGCCACCACCAGTGCCAGGCTGCGCAGCGCCTTCTCGACGCGGCTCGGCATGGGCTCGTTGACGTCGGTGTAGTAGGGCACCTGGCGGACCAGGTCCAGATACACCTCGGCGATCAGGTGGTTCTTCGAGGAGAAGTAGGTGTAGGCCGTGGCTGGTGCGACCTTGGCGCGCGCGGCGACCGCCCGCACGGTCAGGTCGGCGAAGGACGATTCGCGCAACATGGCCATGCCGGCGGTGAGAACCTTGCGGAAGGTCTCCTCCTGCCGCCGGTTGCGCGGCGGATCGTCGGGTCCGGGCCCCGAAGACCGGGCCGCCTCCGTGATTGCAACCACTGCATCGCTGGACACATGTCCAAGTTATCCGACGACAGCGCCACTAGGCAAGCTTGCCGTGGAAAATGGTGTCGCGAAGTGCATAAACCGGAGTCCTCTCGGTTGCCACCGCGACCCACCCTTGCGACCGGCACGTGCCTGAGGTTATGGTTCGACTGAAGATAGCCGGACAGTTGTCCAGCATTCACACCGAGGCTTGGCACACGGGAGTTCCGAATGGCGCTACTGGGCGACCGCGAGAGTCGACTGCTCATCGACGGACAGTTGGTGGTGGGCAGTGGGGGCACGTTCCCGACGGCCAACCCCGCCACCGAGGAGGTGCTCGGTGTCGCGGCCGACGCGAGCACTGACGACATGGGCCGGGCGATCGGGGCCGCGCGCACCGCGTTCGACGACACCGACTGGTCCACCAACACCGAACTACGGGTGCGGTGCATCCGGCAGTTGCAGCAGGCGATGCGCGACCACACCGAAGAACTGCGGGAGCTGACGATCGCCGAGGTCGGGGCGCCGCGCATGCTGACCGCGGGCGCGCAGCTCGAGGGGCCGGTCGAGGACCTGAGCTTCGTCGCCGACACGGCCGAGTCCTACTCGTGGAGCGTCGATCTCGGTCGTGCGACGCCGCAGGGCATCCCCACCATCCGCACCCTGGCGCGGGAGGCCGTCGGCGTGGTCGGCGCGATCACGCCGTGGAACTTCCCGCACCAGATCAACCTGGCCAAGGTCGGCCCGGCGTTGGCGGCGGGAAACACGTTGGTACTCAAGCCCGCTCCGGACACCCCGTGGTGCGCGGCGGTGCTTGGCGAGCTGATCACCGAACACACCGACTTTCCCGCGGGCGTCATCAACATCGTCACCTCCAGCGACCACGCGGTCGGTGCGCTGCTGTCCAAGGATCCGCGCGTCGACATGGTGTCGTTCACCGGGTCGACCACGACGGGGCGCGCAGTGATGACCGACGCCGCGGCGACCATCAAGAAGGTCTTCCTGGAGCTGGGTGGCAAGTCGGCCTTTCTGGTGCTGGACGACGCGGATCTGGCCGGCGCATGCGCGATGTCGGCGTTCACCGCCGCCATGCACGCCGGCCAGGGCTGCGCGATCACCACCCGCCTGGTGGTGCCGCGGGCGCGTTACGAGGAGGCCGTCGAGGCCGCGGCCGCAACCATGGGTTCGATCAAGCCCGGCGATCCGACCAGCAAGCGGACCGTCTGCGGCCCCGTGATCTCGGCGCGCCAACGCGACCGCATTCAGGGCTACCTGGACCTGGCGCTGGAGGAGGGCGGCAAGTTCGCCTGCGGCGGTGGGCGACCGGCCGACCGCGACACCGGCTTCTACATCGAGCCCACCGTGATCTCCGGGCTGACCAACGACGCACGGGTGGCCCGCGAGGAGATCTTCGGGCCGGTCCTGACCGTCATCGCCCACGACGGCGACGACGACGCCGTGCGCATCGCGAACGACTCGCCCTACGGGTTGTCGGGCACGGTGTTCGGCGCGGATCCGGAGCGGGCCGCCGGGGTGGCGGCACGCCTGCGCGTCGGCACCGTCAACGTCAATGGCGGTGTCTGGTACTCCGCGGACGCAGCGTTCGGCGGCTACAAGCAGTCCGGCATCGGCCGGGAGATGGGCCTGGCCGGTTTCGAGGAGTACCTCGAAACCAAACTCATTGCGACGGCAGCGAATTAAGGAGAGTTCTGTGGGCTTGTACGGCGATCAGTTCAAGGACAAGGTGGCCATCGTCACCGGGTCCGGTGGTGGTATCGGCCAGGCTTACGCGGAGGCACTCGCACGCGAGGGTGCGGCCGTGGTGGTCGCCGACATCAACGTCGAGGGTGCCCAGAAGGTCGCCGACGGCATCAAGGGTGAGGGTGCCCGGGCGTTGGCCCTGCGGGTGGACGTCAGTGATCCCGATTCGACGAAGGAGATGGCGGCTCAGACCCTGGCCGAGTTCGGTGGCATCGACTACCTGGTGAACAACGCCGCGATCTTCGGCGGGATGAAACTCGACTTCCTCGTCACCGTCGACTGGGACTACTACAAGAAGTTCATGAGCGTGAACATGGACGGTGCGCTGCTGTGCACCCGTGCGGTGTACCGCAAGATGGCCAAGCGTGGCGGCGGGGCGATCGTCAACCAATCCTCGACGGCGGCATGGCTGTACGCCAACTTCTACGGTCTTGCCAAGGTCGGCATCAACGGCCTGACCCAGCAGCTGTCCCGCGAACTCGGCGGCCAGAACATCCGGATCAACGCGATCGCGCCTGGCCCCATCGACACCCAGGCGAACCGGACCACGACGCCGCAGGAGATGGTCGCCGACATCGTGAAGAACATCCCCCTGTCGCGGATGGGCGAACCCGAGGATCTGGTCGGCATGTGCCTGTTCCTGCTGTCGGATCAGGCGAAGTGGATCACCGGACAGATATTCAACGTCGACGGCGGACAGATCATCCGGTCATGAGTACTCGACCTGGCGATGAGCGCTCGCACGAAGGGCAAAACCTGAAGCTCGGCTACATCGGCCTCGGCAACATGGGTGCGCCGATGGCGAAACGCCTTGTCGAGTGGCCGGGCGGGCTGACGGTCTTCGACGTGCGGGCCGAGGCGATGACGCCGCTGGCCGAGGCGGGTGCCACGTTGGCGGACAGTGTCGAGGATGTGGCGACCGCCGACATCATCAGCGTGACCGTGCTCAACGACGCGCAGGTGCGTGAGGTCGTCGGCGAGTTGGCGGCCAGCGCCAAGCCGGGCACGGTGATCGCGATTCACTCGACGATCAGCCCCGACACCGCCGTCGAACTCGCGGCACAACTGCATCCGCAAGGGATCCACGTCGTCGACGCGCCGGTCAGCGGTGGCGGTGGCGCAGCCGAAAAGGGGGAGCTGGCCGTGATGGTGGGCGCCGAGCGCGAGGCCTACGAGCGGATCAAGCCCGCGTTCAAGCAGTGGGCGTCGCTGGTGATCCACGCGGGCGAGCCAGGCGCGGGCACCCGAATGAAGCTGGCCCGCAACATGTTGACCTTCACCTCCTATGTCGCGGCATGCGAGGCGATGCAGTTGGCCGAAGCGGCAGGTCTGAACCTGCAGGCCCTTGGCCGGGTGGTGCGTCACAGCGATGCCCAGAGTGGTGGACCAGGCGCGATCATGGTCCGCGAGGACATGACACAGCTGACGCCTGATCATTGGCTACACGACGCGTTCACCCACACCCGCGGTCTCGGCGAGAAGGATCTGAGCCTGGCGTTGGCGTTGGGTGAGACGATGGACGTCGACCTGCCGCTCGCACAGGTGGCACTGAAGAATCTGGCTGCCGGACTCGGCGTTCCACACGCAAAGGAGTGAGCATGGACGAACTGCGCCGCAAGGGTCTCGACAAGATGAACGAGGTCTACGCGTGGGAGATGCCCAACATCGAAGGCGATGACTTCTTCGCGCTCACCGTCGACCACCTCTTCGGCAGCATCTGGACCAGGCCCGGATTGTCCATGCGCGACAAGCGATTGATGACGCTGTCGGTGGTGACCGCACTCGGTCTGCAGGACCTCACCGAGGTACAGGTCAACGCGGCCCTGGAGAACGACGAGCTCACCGAGGACGAGCTCAAGGAGATGGCGATCTTCCTGACCCAATACGTCGGCTTCCCGCTGGCCTCGGGGCTCAACGGAGTGGTGAGTCGCGTCACCGGCAAGCGCAAGAAGGCGGCGGCCAAGGGTGACGGCGTCGACAAGAAGGCGAACGTCAATGCGGCGGTCAAGATGAGTACCGGACGTGCCCTCGATGAACAGTAGGTACGCCGCGCTGACGCGGGATGAGCTGGCCACCCTGCTTCCCGAACTGCTGCTGGTCGGACAGCTCATCGACCGGTCCGGAATGGCTTGGTGCATCTCGGAATTCGGGCGCGAGGAGATGCTGCAGATCGCCATCGAGGAGTGGATGGGCGCCAGCCCGATCTACACCAAGCGCATGCAGAAGGCGCTCAAGTACGAGGGCGTCGACGTCATCACGATCTTCAAGGGCCTGCAGCTCGACATCGGCGCTCCACCGCAGTTCATGGACTTCCGCTACACCGTCCACGACCGTTGGCACGGCGAGTTCCACCTCGACCACTGCGGCGCGCTGCTCGACGTCGAGCCGATGGGCGAGGACTACGTGCGCGGCATGTGCCACGACATCGAAGACCCGACCTTCGACGCCACCGCCGTCGCCACCAACGCGAAGGCGCAGATCCGGCCCATCCACCGCCCGCCGAGGACGCCGTCGGACCGTCACCCGCACTGCGCGTGGACGGTGATCATCGACGAGTCCCATCCGGAGGTCACCGGCATCCCGGCGCTCGAGATCGTGGCGGCCAGCCGCGCGGCCTCGATCGAACTCGACCCGATCGACCCGTCCGACGAGGGCCTGGCCGATTACTCCGGTCCGCTGCTGTCGGACGTCGACTTCGGCGCGTTCTCTCACTCGGCACTGGTCCGGATGGCGGACGAGGTCTGCCTGCAGATGCACCTGCTGTATCTGTCGTTCGCGATCGCGGTGCGCGCCAGGGCGGGAAGCGATACGGCACTTGCCGATTCGATCTGCACCAAGCAGCTGATCGGCATCGCAGGCGTGGCCGCAGAACGGATTCACCGGGCGCTGTCCCTGCCGGGTGGCGTCCCTGGTGCGCTGCGGGTTCTCGAGCTGCACCCGCTGCTCAACCCGGCGGCGTACGTCTTAGTCGACGTCGCCGCCGGATCGAACTCAGACTTCGTGCACGTGCGGAGGTCGCCGGCCTACGAGGACGGCGCCTGGATCTCGTTGTGCTCGCCGGTCGCGGACAAACCGCTACAGGCCATCGTCGCCGCCGTCGACCCGCACCTACGCGCCGAACTGTCCGGCACCCAGTCCGACTGGACGGTGCGGGTGGTCGAAACCGGCACCCCGGCCAAGGAGTTCGGCGAGGTCTCGGTGGCCAAGATCAGTGGCGGTGCGTCATGGGTGTTCGAGGAGCGAAAGTCGTTGCCGCTCACGGTCGTGTAGGAAGTGTGTTTGGTGGCCATGGTGGTCGCTTAGGCTTGGGTCATGGTGCTTAGCCGACGGCTCGCTGCGTTGCTGACGGTGCTCTGCGCGGCCGTCGCGCTGTCGGGTTGTTCGGCTCCCAAGACTGGGCCCGAGAGTGCTCCGACGTCGGCCGAGGCAGCTGCCGAGTACGACCTCGCAAGGCTCGCCGTGATGCACGACGACTTCCCGCCGGGCTTCATTCCGTTTCCGTTCGAATTGCGCAAGTTG
The DNA here is from genome assembly GCF_032162105.1 of Mycobacterium sp. Classification (GTDB taxonomy): domain Bacteria; phylum Actinomycetota; class Actinomycetes; order Mycobacteriales; family Mycobacteriaceae; genus Mycobacterium. Next base: position 17,314 of record NZ_JAVRPS010000462.1, read on the forward strand.
CAGCCAACCTACGTCGACCAGGTCAGTGCGGCGGTGTCCTACGGAAGGCCGTTCACCGTCGACCCGCCGCAGTGCAAGTCCCTGCTCAAGCCGGTGGACGGGCAGGCGGGGGCGGACTCGAACGGGAGTCGCGCCGATGGCCCAGACAAGCAGTCGATCAGCGTCGCGGCCGATATGCCGGTATCTGTTCCGGCCGAGATTCCTGCGACGGGCTGTAATCGGATGACGTATACGGTGCAGGACGACAGACACCCCTCGAATGGCACCGCCGAACGCATCACTGCCCCGAGCATCGGCGGGGCCACCACATTTGCGCTCAAAATCGTCGTCGACGGCTTCCCGCAGCCCGAATACTTCTACGCCGCGATCCTCGATGAGCGCGTGTTCGTCGACGTCAATGCGCGGCTGAACCCGGGTGTGCAGGCAGACCCCCTACTCGCCGACCTACTGGTGAAGGCGGTTGCTGCGATCCGAGGTTAGTGGCTGAGGTCAACGCGGATTCCCGTAGTTGGGGTCTGGCACCCAGACCCCCGAGCCGGGTATGAGTTCCATTTCCCAAGGTTGGCCGAGCGCCTGCTGGTCGATGATCACGATGTCATTGAGGTCTAGTGGTGCTTGGGGCGGATGCGGTTGGTAGGACGGGCTGCTGGGGTCGGGTACCCAGGTCCCCGAGCCCGGTACGAGTTCCATCAATCCGGGACGGCCGAGGGTCCCTGGGTTTAGATGCTCGATGTCGTTGAGGTCCAGTGGTGCTTCAACCGGGGTAGGCCGGTAGTCGGGGCTATTGGGGTCGGGTACCCAGGTTCCGGACCCTGGGACGAGTTCCTTGAATCCGGATGGCCCGAACGTCTTGGGATCTTTCGGGTCGTAGGGGGAGAGCTGCACGATGTCGTTGAGATCGAGTGCAGTCTTGGGTACGTCGCCCTTCTCGTCACCGTCGCCCTTGACGTTCATGGGCTCGGCGCCAGGAGACTCCTTCGGTTGCCTCAATTCGTCGTACTCGCCGCCCAGTCCGCGGATGCGCTGCGCGATCGCGGCGAGATCGCCGTTGGACCGATTGATGATGTCCGTCAACTCGCCTGAGCCCTTGCTAACCACCGACCACAGCATCCGATCGCCAGCCGCGGTCCGCGGGACCGTTGCCGCGGCGTCGACCACCCACTGCCTGACGGCGTCCAGGTCGCGGCGGCCGGCCGCTACCACCGCGGCCGAGCGGTCGACTTCCGCTCCGAGCCGCTTGTCCAGATCGGCCAGGTTGCCGAGGGTGCGGGCATGCCTGCTGTTCGCCTCGGCGTAGGTGTCAGACCCCGAACCCGTCCAGTTCGAACCCGGCGCCGCCGACGTCACGTCATCCTGCAATCCGCGCAGCTGACCACTCCGATCGAGCTGGGCTCCCTCGCTCGGAGTGCCCTGACCAAAGGTGGTGCGGGCCTGGGACCACGTCGAGAGGAATCCATCAAGCGCGCTCACTCCGACCGACCTCCTCGCGTATCAAGCCCAGCCTAAGGCCCGGCAATGCTCCTACGGGACGGCAAAACTGCCCCGCCCACCCAGCGTCTCAGATACTCGCGGAGGTCCTCGCCCGTCCGCGGCGGGCGGCCGGGGTCGATGACGAACGACTGGATGATCCGAAGCAGGTGCTCGGCGAACTCGTCCAGTTCGTCGTCGGTGAATCCCAGTGCGGTCCAGTCGACGTCGAAGCGGCGCACCATCGAGTTCGCGAACTCCTGGGCGACGTCCGACGTCACCGATTCGGTGTGCACGTTGGCGCGGTCCGGCGCCAGCAGGAGGCCGATGTGCTTGTCCTTCGGCAGCCACTCCAGCGCGGTGGCGATGGCCTCGGCAACCGCCTCGACGGGGTCGGTGATGCCGTGCAGGTGCTGGGCCAGCCGCTCGTGGAAGTCGGCAGCGGCGTGCACCGCGGCGGCCACCAGCAGTGCGTCGGTGCTGGGGAAGTAGCGGTACACGGTCTGGCGGGTGACGCCCAGGGTGCGGGCGATGTCGGCGATGCTGAAGTCGGCGCCGCGCTCGTCGATGGCCTTGCCCGCGGCGTCCAGAATCCGGGCGATGGCCTCGCCGTCGGTCGCGGGAGCCGATCCCGACCAGCCGTGGGTGCGCACGCCGCAGATACTAGCTGGGTCCGGGCCTCAGCCGTGGTATGCGACCTGCAGCTTCTTGACGCCGTTGATCCAGCCCGACCGAAGACGTTGCGGCTCGGCAAGTTTAGCGATGTTCGGAACCTGATTGGCGAGCTCGTTGAAGATCAGCTTGATTTCCATCCGGGCCAGGTTTGCCCCGACGCAGTAATGTGCGCCGTTACCGCCGAAGCTCAAGTGCGGGTTGGGATTCCGCATCACGTCGAAGTTGAACGGGTTGTCGAAGACGGAATCGTCGTAGTTGGCGGAGCTGTAGAACAGGCCGACCCGCTGACCCTCGCGGATGGTCACCCCGCCGAGTTCGACGTCGGTCAGTGCGGTGCGCTGAAAGCAGTGCACCGGAGTGGCCCATCGGACGATCTCGTCGACCGCGGTGGCGGGCCTCTCGCGCTTGAAGGTCTCCCATTGCTCCGGGTTCTCGAAGAACGCATTCATGCCGTGGGTCATGGCGTTGCGGGTGGTCTCGTTGCCCGCGACGGCGAGCAGGATGACGAAGAACGCGAACTCGACTTCGTCCATCGACTCACCGTCGATGTCGGCCTCGATCAGCCGGGTGACGATGTCGTCGGCTGGACACCGGCGTCGCTCCTCGGCCATGTTGTAGGCGTAGCCCATCAATTCGGCGTTGGCGGCCATCGGATCCGAGTCGAAGTCGGGGTCGTCGGTGTTCATGATCGAGTTGGTCCAGTGGAACAACTTCTCCCGGTCGGCCTCGGGAACGCCGATCAGATCGGCGATCGCCATCAGTGGCAGGCTCATCGCGACGTCGTCGACGAAGTCGCCTTTCTCCTTCTCGGCCGCGGCGGCGACGATGTCCCGAGCGGCCACCGCGAGCTTCTCCTCCAGCGTCGCCACGGCCCGCGGGGTGAACAACCGCGAGACGATCTTGCGCAGCCGGGTGTGTTCGGGCGCATCGTGGTTGATCAGTAGCGCCTTGGTCAGCTCCAGTTGGTCGCTGGTGGTGCCGTCGGGCAGCACCATCACCGCGCCCTTGCGGTTGGTGGACCACAGGTCGCTGTTCTTCGAGATGGACTTGACGTCCTCGTGACGGCTGATCACCCAGTAGCCGCCGTCGTCGAAGATCGACTCACCCTGTTCGTTCCACCAGACCGGTGCGGTCTTGCGCAGTTGGGCGAACTCGCTCACCGGGATGCCCTTGAGCAGGACGTCGGGGTCGACGAAGTCGAAACCTGGAGGAAGGAAGGGGCAGCCGGTCTCCGCAGTCGTCATGCGATTCCTCCTCGTGTGAGCCAGAGCACTTTGTCTAAGACCATACACCTGGAAGTCAAGTGTATGCCCGTGAGTGGTCGGCATTGCGGACCCTCCGACGGCGCTGCGATTAGGGTGTGCAAACGTGCGCGTCCTCGTCATCGGATCCGGAGCCCGTGAACATGCGCTGCTGCTGGCGCTGCGGAGAGACCCCGAGGTGGAGGAGTTGGCCGTCGCGCCCGGCAATGCGGGCACCGCGATCATCGCCGACCAGTACGACGTCGACATCACCTCCGGCGAGGCCGTCGTCGGGTTGGCCCGACGCCTCGGCTCGGACCTGGTGGTGATCGGACCCGAGGTGCCGTTGGTGCTTGGTGTGGCCGACGCCGTCCGCGCCGCCGGGATCGCCTGCTTCGGGCCGACCAGGCAGGCGGCGCGGATCGAGGGCTCCAAGTCGTTCGCCAAGGACGTGATGGCCGCTGCGGGCGTCCGCACCGCGACCAGTGAGATCGTCGACAACCCTGCCCATCTCGACGCCGCGCTTGACCGGTTCGGGACGTCGGCGGGTGATCGAGCATGGGTGGTCAAGGACGACGGCCTCGCCGCGGGCAAGGGTGTCGTGGTGACCGCCGATCGCGACGCCGCAAGGGTCCATGCCGCGGCCCTGCTCGACTCGGGCCACCCGGTGCTGCTGGAGTCGTTCCTCGACGGTCCCGAGGTGTCGCTGTTCTGCGTGGTGGACGGTGAGACGGTGGTCCCGCTGTTGCCTGCACAAGACTTCAAGCGGGTCGGCGACGGCGACACCGGTCCCAACACCGGAGGCATGGGCGCGTATTCGCCGTTGTCGTGGCTGCCCGAGGACGTGGTCAGGGCCATCGTCGACGACGTCGTCAAACCCGTTGCGGCCGAACTCGTCAGACGGGACTGCTCATTCTCCGGTCTGCTCTATGCCGGGTTGGCGATCACGTCGAGTGGCCCCTCGGTGGTCGAGTTCAACTGCCGGTTCGGCGATCCCGAGACCCAAGCCGTCCTTGCGCTGCTGGAGACTCCGCTCGGACAACTGCTGCGGGCCGCTGCCACCGGCGAGTTGACTACCCACCCACCGCTGGTCTGGCGCGACGGCGCCGCGGTCGCCGTGGTGCTGGCCGCCGAGAACTACCCCGGCCGGCCGCGCGTCGGCGACGTCATCGCCGGCTCGGAGGCCGACGGTGTGCTGCACGCAGGCACCAGGCGTCGCGACGACGGGGCGGTGGTGTCCTCGGGCGGCCGGGTGCTGTCTGTGGTCGGGACCGGAGCGGACCTGGGCGCCGCCCGCGATGCCGCGTACTCACTCATCGGGTCGATCCGCTTGCCGGGCAGCCACTTCCGTACCGACATCGGGCTAGCGGCGGCCGAGGGCCGGATCAGCCTCTAGGGCGAGGTCAGTCCCTGCTCGGCGAGGTTAGGCGACCAGAAGCGGTGCCAGCCAGGCGATCTCGGCGGGCTGCTGCGAGCTCCAGAATGCGCCGTCGTGCCCGCCCGGCGAGAAGCCGCCTGCCGGCGGGTTGGGCAACTGGGCGATGAACTGCTTGGTGGCCGAGTAGAACGGATCGCTGTTACCGCAATCGATCCGGATCGGGATCGACGCCAACGCGGGCAGTCCCCAGACGCTGTTGGCGGCATAGTCGTCGGCGCCGTCGAACGCCCCGGGAGCCGTCCCGCCCGATGACGTCCACAACGCCGGGCTGACTGCGCATATCGCCGCCGTACGGGCCGGACCCAGTCGTGCGCCGAGGAGCAGGGCGCCGTAGCCGCCCATCGACCAGCCGAGGAACCCGACCCGCGACGTGTCCAGGCCCTGACCGGCCAGCATCGGGATCAGTTCGTCGAGCACCATCCCGCCGGAGTCCTCACCGGACGCCCGCTTGTGCCAGTAGCCTCCGCCGCCGTCGACGGCCACGACTGCGAACGGCGGGATGCCCTCGGCGACGGCCTGGGCCAGGCCCTGCTCGACGCCGCCTGCCATCACCCCTGCCGCGTCCTGGCCCTTGCCGTGCAACGCGATCAGCGGCCGCAGCGGCGCAGTCTGCCCTGGCGGTCTTGCGATCGCCCAATTGGTCGGCACGCCGCCGCGCGCCGCCGAGACGAACGACCCCGTGACGTAGGTGGGGGCTGCCTCAGCGGCCGGCGCAGGGAGCGGTGGCGGCGCCAGTGGCGCACCGACACTCGTCATCGACACCGGCGGCGCAGTGACTTGGGGATCGAGCAACGTGGATCCGAGAGCGTAGGCACCCGCCGCACCGGCCGCGCCGCCGATGCCGAGACGCAGAATCGTGCGACGGCTCAACTGTGTTGTCTGCTCTTCGGTTGTCTGCGCTTCGCGCAAGCGGCTCGTCGCTGACATGCGCGACATCATGCCATCGCGCGCTGGCCCGCCCGACGTTGGCCGACTTTCCTGTGGAGAGCCTTAAGACTGACCGAAAGCCCGAAACCGCACCGCCCTTGCTGGCAGAGTGCATTTTGTGACGGCAGCGGTTACTCCCAAGGGAGTTCGGCGAAGGTATGCGCTGGTCAGCGCAGCTGCCGACTTGCTCTGTGAGGGCGGCTTCGACGCGGTGCGGCACAGGGCCGTCGCTCGCCGTGCCGGCCTCCCGCTGGCGTCCACGACCTACTACTTCTCGTCGCTGGACGACCTGATCGCCAAGGCCGTCGAACACGTCGGCACCCGTGAGACCGAGCAACTGCACTCCCGCGTGGCGGCGCTATCGCGACGCAAGCGCGGTGCCGAGTCCACCGCCGACGTTCTGGTCGACCTCCTCGTCGGCGACGGGCCAGGCACGCGCGACGCCGAACAGTTGATCTCCCGTTACGAGCGCTACATCGCCTGCGCGCGCCAACCCGGCCTGCGCGACGTTCAGCGGCAGATCATGAAGCAGCGCACCGACGCCGTCGTCGAGGTGGTCGAACGGTCCGGTCGTTGCGTGCGCTCGGAGTTGTTGACGGCATTGGTGTGCGCCGTCGATGGCGCGGTGGTGGCGTCGTTGGTGGGTGTCGGCGAAGGTCCCCGCGCGACGGCGCGAGCCACCTTGGTCGACGTCATCGACGTCCTCGCGCCCTTCGACTGACTCCGATGAGTTTGGCGGAACGCCCCAGCGGCTACCTGGTCTGCACGGTGATGGGACTCACAGCAGGCTGACCGGGAGGCGCGATGACCGAGGCCGCGACGGTCGACGAACAACCCGAACTCAAGCGGGTGATGGGCCCGGGGCTGTTGCTGCTGTTCATTATCGGCGACATCCTCGGCACCGGCGTGTATGCGCTCACCGGCCAGATCGCAGGCGAAGTCGGTGGGGCAGCGTGGATTCCGTTCCTGGTGGCGTTCCTGATCGCGACCGTCACCGCGTTCAGCTACCTCGAACTGGTCACCAAGTACCCGCAGGCCGCCGGTGCGGCGCTCTATGCGCACAAGGCGTTCGGCGTGCAGTTCGTGACGTTCTTGGTTGCGTTCGTGGTGATGTGCTCGGGCATCACGTCGGCATCCACCGCATCGCGCTTCTTCGCGTCTTCACCACGGTGATCGCCTTCGGTCTGATCCTGTACGTCACCGCGTTCGCCAACAGCAAGGCGATCTCGGTGCTCGGCGGCACCACCGCGCTTTTGCTGCTGGCCGTGTTCGCGATGGTCAACGTCGCGGTGCTGGTGCTGCGCCGTGACGTCCAGGAGGCAGGCGGTCACTTCAAGACGCCGACCGTCCTGCCCGTCATCGGGTTCCTGGCGTCGCTGTATCTGGTGACGCCGCTGTCCGGCCGGCCCGCGCAGCAGTACGTGCTGGCGCTCATCCTGGTGGCCATCGGCACCGTGTTGTTCTTCATCACCATGCTGATCAACCGGCAACTCGGCATCCGCGATGCCGGCATCAAGGATCCAAAGGACTCTGGGGTCCGCACCGGAGTAGCGGCGGTCAGAGCTTCTCCAGCCGGCTCTCCAACAGGGACACCCGATCCGAGTTTCCGTGCAGCGCGACGTAGCGCTGACCGAACTTCGCCAGAAGGGCGTCATCGAGGCGGCGGACGGCGCCAGCCGGGTAGCGGTAACCCATGGCCAGGTTGACCGCGTCGGTGTCGACGGTATCGAGCAGATCGTCGAGCTCGTCGAGTGAGTCGACGCCGAGTTCGAGCAGGAGCCCCGACATCCACGCGTAGTGTTCGGTTCGCGACCAGCCCGCGTCAGGAAAGCGGTTGCCCAGATACGTGGCGAGCACAGGAGTGGCGATTCGAGGGTCGCCGGACTGTTCTGACCGCTGCGCGGGCGGCGAGGACTTCAGCCGCTCGCGGATCGCGGAGAATTCCCGGTCGGCCAGCTCGAGCAGGCCGGCGGCGAGCGTGAACCGCCGGTCCAAGTCGGGCGCATCCTCCTCGGGAATCGACCCCTTGTAGCGGATGTCGTGCTCGAACTCCGCCCACGCGTGCTGCAGGACGGTTCGCACCTGGATGGACGCGGGCTGCTGCTCGCCCTCGGCCACGACCAGCAGATGACGGCTCGCGTACCCCCACCTACCCTCCTGTGCGGTCTCCTGACCCATGTCGCGGTCGTCGAGCAATTGCACTTCCGCGGCCAGCAGGTTGGCCACCGTTGTGACGTCGTCGCGCAGGAACGTGATCACCCGCAGCCCGACCTGATCGGTGATCTCTGCCAGCGGGTCGGTGTAGAGGCGCTGGCCATCCACGCTGCGGTCGGCCTTCTCGGCGAACGACGCGACGCTCTTCGTTCTCGCAGTGACGCTGAGGTAGTTGATGCCCGCGTCGTCGAGCAGGGTGGTGACCAGGGCGAGATACCGGTCCGTCGCGCCGAGCAGCCCAGGGCGCCGATCTGCGAACTGCGCGATGGCGTCCCGTACCGCGCCGGGTGTGGGCTCCGGCGGCGCAGGGGTCAGGTCGGGCGGCAGCGTCGGTGTGATGGTGGCGCCCGTCTCGGCGTCTCCATAGGTCGTCACGTCGTCGGGTCGGCGCGTGGCGAACAGCCCGACGTAGGCGCAGATGACGGCGTCGACCGGATCCTCGGCGCGACGCAGTTCGCTCTTGCGTTCCGCCGTCTCCACCCCGTGCCGAAGCTCGACCCATCCGTCGTGGTCGGTGACCCGCAGCGACGGTGTCGCCTGCGCCAACGATTCGACGAGGTCCATCAACCGCAGCAGCTCCGAGCGCAACTGGGCGAAGCCGCGACCCGGCTTCGACTTGTACTTCAACGTGCGGCCGAGCCGGAACAACGCAACCATCGCCGGATGCGGATAGACCTCGATGGCCCGTCGTGGCGATCGGGAATCCGGATCGATGTCGAGATCGAGTGCGTTGGCGAGCCGGGCGGCGCGTGGCGTGCCCGAGAACTCGGGCTTGCCGGTGTTGGTGGGGTGCGCGCCCGCTTCGAATTTCGCGAAGTCACGGTTGAGCGCCGCCTCGCTCGGACGCTGACCGGTCGGGTTGTTCACCACCAGGGGCGCGTCGAAGGCGACGAGGCAGTCGCTTTCGACGTACGGCGTGATCGCAGCCCTGATGCTGGTGTCGTCCTGCGCCGTACTGAGGTGCACCAGCCTGCCCGCATCGTCGACAACGGCGACGCCCGTGGGTTTGCGTTCACCCCACGCGAGGTCCAGCCCGACGAAGTACATCCGTCTAGCCTGCCCCGTGGCGCGCGTCGAGTTGTTGCCGGATGTCGTCCAGCTCCACGGTCAAGGCGGCGAGTCTCTTCTCCGCGTTGGCCAATCGGGTGAAGAGGTCACGGTCCCGCGGCGGCTTTGGTGCGGCACCTCGAGCCGCAGGTGTCAGGCCTTCTGGCAAGGCAGGCGTGACGATGTACCCGGAGCCGAAGTCACCGTAGATCGTCACGTCCTCCGGGCGGTCGTACCAGTACAGCCCGACGTAGGCGCAGAGGACGGCATCGACGGGATCCTCGTCCCGGTCGAGCTGGCTCGGTCGGGTTGCAGCATCGACCCGTCGCCGGAGCTCGACCCACGAGATGCTGCGGTTGGCCCGAAGTCGCGGCGTCGCCGTGTCGAGGTCCTCGATGTGGCCCATCAACGTCATCAGCTCGTGATGGCGCACGTCGAACGGACCGCGCTTGTATTTCAGGGTTTTCTTGAGCCCGAACAAGGCGATGGTGGCGGGGTGTGGAAAGACCTCGATGGCCCGTCGGTCCGAACTCGACGTCGGGTCCATGTCGAGTTCGAGAGCATTGGCCAGCCGGGCGCCGCGGGGGTTCTTGAACTCGGGCCTGTCGCTGAACGCCGGTCGGGCACCGGCCTCGAAGACGGAGAAGTCGTGATTGAGTTCCTTCTCGCATTGCCGGGACCCGGTCGGGTTGGGCACGATCAACGGCGCATCGATCGCGACGAGGCAGTGTCCTTCGACGTACGGCGCGATCGCGGCCGTGATGTCCTCGTCGTCTTGCGCGATGCCGACGTGAAGTAGTCGGCCGTCGGAGTCGACAACCGCGACGCCGCTCTGGTTGTTCTCACCCCACGCGAGGTCGAGGCCGACGAAGTGCACATCGCTACCTTGCCTTATTGGAACGAGGGCGCGTACGGCTCTCAGTAAGCTGGACATTTGTGAGCATTCCCAATGTCCTGGCCAACCGGTACGCCAGCGACGAGATGGTGGCGATCTGGTCGCCGCAGGCCAAGATCGTCGCCGAGCGTCGGCTGTGGCTGGCGGTGTTGCGGGCGCAGGCCGAGCTGGGCGTGACGGTGCCCGACGGCGTGGTGGCGGACTACGAGCGGGTCGTCGACGATGTCGACTTGGAGTCGATCGCCGCGCGTGAGCGGGTGACCCGCCACGACGTCAAGGCCCGGATCGAGGAGTTCAACGCCCTGGCCGGCCACGAGCACGTGCACAAGGGCATGACCAGCCGCGACCTCACCGAGAACGTCGAGCAACTGCAGATCCGGCGGTCGCTGGAACTCGTCCACGCGCATGGCGTCGCGGTGGTCGCGCGGCTGTCCGAGCGGGCCGTGTTGTACCGCGATCTGGTCATGGCGGGCCGCAGCCACAACGTCGCCGCGCAGGCCACCACGCTGGGCAAGCGGTTCGCGTCGGCCGCCGAGGAGACGTTGCTCGGGCTGACGCGGCTCGCCGAGCTGATCGACCGCTATCCGCTACGCGGCATCAAGGGCCCGATGGGCACCGCGCAGGACATGCTGGACCTGTTCGACGGCGACACGGGTCGGCTGGCCGACCTCGAGCGTCGGGTCGCCGAATTCCTCGGCTTCGCAGACGTTTTCACCAGCGTCGGGCAGGTGTATCCACGATCGCTCGACCACGACGTGGTCTCCGCACTGGTGCAATTGGGGGCAGGCCCTTCCTCGTTGGCGCACACCATCCGGCTGATGGCCGGCCACGAGCTCGTCACCGAGGGCTTCGCGCCCGGTCAGGTCGGCTCGTCGGCGATGCCGCACAAGATGAACACCCGGTCGTGTGAGCGCGTCAACGGTCTGCAGGTGGTGCTGCGCGGATACGCGTCGATGGCGGCTGAGTTGGCGGGCGCGCAGTGGAACGAGGGCGATGTGTTCTGCTCGGTGGTGCGCCGGGTCGCGCTGCCCGATGCGTTCTTCGCCGTCGACGGACAGATCGAGACGTTCCTGACGGTGCTCGACGAGTTCGGTGCCTATCCGGCGGTCATCCAGCGCGAGCTGGACCGCTACCTGCCGTTCCTGGCCACCACCCGGATCCTTATTGCCGCGGTGCGCGCCGGTGTCGGCCGCGAGACGGCGCACGAGGTGATCAAGGAGCATGCGGTCGCCGTCGCGCTGGCGATGCGTGAGCGGGGTTTGGAGCCCGATCTGCTGGACCGACTGGCCGCCGATCCGCGGTTGCCGCTGGATCGTCGTGCGCTCGATGGTGCCTTGGCCGACAAGCAGGCGTTCACCGGTGCCGCCGGCGAACAGGTCGACGCCGTGGTCGGTGCGGTGGACGAACTGGTGAGCCGTTATCCCGAAGCGGCGAAGTACACTTCGGGCGCGATTCTGTGACCGTAGCGGGCTCCCTGTCCGGGATTGACTTCACCGATCTGGACAACTTCGCCGCGGGTTTTCCGCACGACCTGTTCGCGGTTCATCGTGCCGAAGCGCCGGTGTACTGGCACGAACCGACCGACAACACGCCCGACGGCGAGGGTTTCTGGTCGGTGGCTGCCTACGCCGAAACGCTTGCGGTGCTTCGTGATCCGGTGACGTACTCGTCGGTCACCGGCGGCTCGCGTCCCTTCGGTGGCACACTGCTTCAGGACCTGTCGATCGCTGGTCAGGTGCTCAACATGATGGATGACCCGCGGCATTCGGCCATCCGGCGGCTGGTCAGCTCGGGCCTGACGCCGCGGATGATCCGCCTGGTCGAGGACGACCTGCGGGCTCGGACCCGACGCCTGCTGGATTCCGTCGTGCCGTGCCAGCCCTTCGACTTCTTGGTCGACGTCGCCGCCGAACTGCCGATGCAGATGATCTGCATCCTGCTGGGAGTGCCGGAATCCGAACGGCATTGGCTGTTCGAAGCGATCGAGCCACAGTTCGACTTCGGTGGCTCGCGCACGGCATCCCTCTCGCAGCTGTCCGTCGAGGAGGCGGGTTCGCGGATGTACGCCTACGGACAGGAGCTGATCGCGTCGAAGCGCGCCGAACCGACCGACGACATGCTGTCCGTCGTCGCGAACGCGACCGTCGACGATGCCGACGCGCCGGCCATGTCCGAGCTCGAGCTGTACCTGTTCTTCAGCCTGCTCTTCAGCGCGGGCGCGGAGACCACCCGCAACGCCGTCGCGGGCGGGTTGCTGGCGCTGGTCGACCATCTGGACCAAATGCGCGCGCTGCGTGACGATCTGGACCTGCTGCCCGCGGCGATCGAGGAGATGGTGCGCTGGACGTCGCCGTCACCGTCGAAGCGGCGCACCGCCACCCGTGACGTCGTACTCGGCGGATGTCGGGTCGAGGCGGGGCAGAAGGTGCGGATCTGGGAAGGGTCGGCCAACCGCGACGGTTCGGTCTTCGCTGACGCCGACTCGTTCGACATCGGCCGTAAGCCCAATCCGCACTTGGGCTTCGGTCAAGGCGTGCACTACTGCCTCGGCGCCAACCTGGCACGCCTCGAGTTGCGCGTGCTGTTCGAGGAGCTGCTCAGGCGGTTCTCGTCGGCGCGTGTGGTCAAGCCGGTGGAGTGGACCCGCAGCAACCGGCACACCGGCATCCGCCACCTGGTCATCGAGCTCACCTAAACTAGCCCCCACCCCCCAGCGATTTGTGAGCGTATTCGTTCGCGAGGCGACGCTTAGCGCTCACGAATCGCACGCTTGATCTCGTTAATGACGCGGTCAGCGTACTCAATGAGGTCGAGCCAGGTGAATCTGAGCACCTGCCAGCCACTGAGGGTGATGGCATTCTGCCGCACGCGGTCGTTGTGGAAGTCGTCCGAATCGCTGTGGAAGGCAAGACCGTCCGCCTCGAGGGCGACCTTGCGCGCAGGAAACCCGACGTCGACTTTGTAGCCTGCAACCGAGTAGTTCGCCTTCCAACCAGTGATGCCTGCGGTCTTCAACAGTTGGATTAGCAGGCGTTCCGCCGCGGAGCGCGCACCGTCATCCGCTGCCTGAAGCAATCTCCGCGCGGCCGGTGAACCGTGCCTTCCCTTGTTCCGAAGATGGGCCGCCCACAACGCCCGGAGTTCGACGTGTCGCTGCAACGCCGAATCCATCAGCTTGGCCCCGCCGCGGAGTTTGACTGCGGCTTCGATGACGGTCAACGGTAGCGACGTCACCCGCAGCCCATTGTGTTCGACGATGTCTGCCGGCGTCAGGTTGCGTCGGCGCAAGCGTGATCCTCGCCTGCTGCGGCCATGACAGCTCTTCGGCATCGTAACTTCGACGATGTCGGGCGCGAACTTCGTCACGCCGAGCCACCACGCTGCCGTCACCCCGGTTGCAGTGGCCCTCGGCCCATAGCCCCACACGGCTGCGCGTACCCGCGCCGCATCCGTGAAAGGCCTGTCGTCGACGAAGAAGACGCCGGCGGAGCAGCGGCGCCACAGTCCAGAAGCCACACGACGCCGAACTGCTTGGTCGCTCAATCCAACGGACCGTGCTTGGGCGAGGGTGATGACTCCGTCGTGGCGACGCAGATAGGTGTCGAGCACTTCCTTCCGACGCGGCAGACGTCCCCGCTGGTTCCCCGCCGCGCGACTTGTGAGCGCGAACCGTCGCGTGGCGAACGAATACGCTCACAAATCGCTAGGTGCGGCGGGTGACGCCGGCGGAACGCAGCTCCAGGTTGGCCAGGCCGCGGACGGCGACGGCGTCGTCGCGACGCCACGCGCCCACGGGGTCGATGCTGACCGCGGCGAGCTTGGCCAGCGGACGATTGGCCAGCGCGCGGAGCGCGAGCAACTGCTCACCGGCGGGGGTGGCCGCCAGCGTGATCGCCGTCCACTTCCGCCGGAAGAACCGCACCCGCAGGAACAGCCACGGCATCACGACGGCCAGGATCGGCGTCGCGGCCACCGCGAGCGCCAGCACCCACGCCAGCCAGGTCGCGGTGGAGTCGAGGCTCTGACCGGCGCCGGCGATGTCGAGTGCCGCTTCGCTGGC
>NZ_JAVRPS010000463.1:0-2799 GCF_032162105.1 Mycobacterium sp.
TACCGCGCGGCGATGGCCGGCAGCGCACAGGCGCCGGAGCGGAGTCCCTTAGCCAATTCCCAGCACGTCCCGCGATTTCAATCGGGTCGTGCTGCTCGCTGTACCTGCCTACCGCGATCTTCGACATCGACATATTGCCCACCGCTTCGGAACCGGTACGAGCCGACCGTGGAAGTTGCGGGGTGTCGTCATGACGGATTGTCGGCACGTGCGATCTACTCGAATGATCGGCCCGTCCGCCTAGATTGACCAGGCGGTCATCGCCTCTTCTGTCTCCTGCAGCGTGAGCCGAAGCGCACGCAGTGCATGATGCAGCCTCGACTTCACGGTGCCTACTGCAATTCGGAGATCGTCGGCGATCTGCGTGGTCGTCCAGCACAGGTAATACGAGCGCACAATCACGGCACGGTGCTGCGGCGACAGTTGCGCCAGCGCGTCGCCGATCAGCAGCCGGTCCAGCACGGCGCTGACCTGGTCCACGCCGGCGCGGTCGGGAGTTCCCGAGCCGTCAAGCACGCAGGCTTCGCTACGGAACCGCAAAGTGCGGCGCTCATCGATGATCACGTTGCGGGCGACCGTGAATAGCCAGGCACGCACCGGCCTCTCGCTGTCTTCGAATACCTCGGGGTGCCGCCATGCCCGCAGCAACGTCTCCTGCGTCACATCCTCGGCGGCCGCCTCGTCACCGGTCAGGCGCACGGCATAACGCCGCAATGCGACGCTGTGATCGTCGTAGAGCGCTCGCAGCGACGCGGCATCCAAATCGTTTGTCCGCTCTCCGACTTCGCAGCTCAAATGTCCTCCCAGTGGCGATGTTTCACCGAGCGCCGACGCGGCTTGCCGAGTAGCAATCCGGTGTCAGCATGACCCGCCCCAATGGTGGTACTTCGTCTCAACAGTCGGCGAGTACGCGACATTGGGCTGCCGTCTTGAGCACTCGAGTCACATCGGCCGACTGAAGGTCGAAATCGGTGCACGCCGCGTGCATCCCGGAATGTTTCCGCACGCGTGGGATACCCAAATTGATCGCCAAGTCGCATACTTTCGTGAATACGCAGTCGGTCGGCGATTGTTGTGCGATAGCCCAGCGCTGCGCGCTTGTTGATCAAAGGTTCTCGTTTGGCGAACGACACTATGCGACTACGTCGCACAAAGTGCTCCCGAAGACCACCGAGGTGCGCGACTGGATGAGCGATCATCCTCAACTCGCCGAGCGACTGCTGCGGGTGCTGGCCCCCGGCTGCGCGGCACCAACGACAACGTGGCCGACGTGATCTTCATCGACGTTTCGGGTCGGGTCGCCAAGAGACTGCTGGCTTTTTGGAGGGCTCCCAGCGTCGAGCTTGGTATCACGTCCAATCATGATTGGCTCCATCTGATTTCGATATCGGGCCCCATCCGTGGGTGTCTTCCAGACTTGCGCTCCAACGAGCCGAAGTCTTTACCGCTGACACCCATCCACGCTTCCCCCCACTCGGAATGTCTGCTTACCCGTTAGCGGCCATCGGCGCGATTCCGTCGCAGTGACCCGCAATTGTGGCAGCGGTGTCGACACAGGTCCGACTTAGCGTAATTCTGAACCGGACCTCAGTCCGCCGGGCCCACCGCCCAGCCTACTTCGAAAGACGTTCAGCCAGTGGTAATTTGAGAAGCTACGTGGTTCCAGAACTTGCAGCCATCGCGGACGGATTCCCGAAGCTCGACCTGGCCTATCTTGCATCGGCACGCGAACATCTGCTGGTCGGCGTCGATGTTTCAAGGCAGCTGACATTGACGGACGCGAGAAAGGGTAACCGTCCGGTACTCCCGCCTGTCCGCGTCATCAGGCCTGGAGGAAGGTGATCGCCGCGAGGACGCGGCGATGGTCGTCGCCGGCCTCGTGGAGGTTCAGTCTGGTCATGATGCTGCGGACGTGTTTTTCGACGGTGCCCTCGGTGACCCACAGCCGACGGCCGATGCCGGCGTTGGATCGTCCCTCGGCCACCAGCGCCAACACCTCGTGCTCGCGCGCACTGAGCATCGCCAGCGGATCGTCGCGCCGGCGGGTCGACACCAAGTCCCGCACCAGGGCGGGGTCTACCACCGAGGCACCCTTGGCGATGCGATCCAGGGTGTCGAGGAAGTCGGCCACGTCGGTGACCCGGCTCTTCAGCAGGTAGCCGATGCTGCGCCCGCTGGCCAGCAGCTCCATCGCGTGCTCGACATCTACGTGCGCCGAGAGCACCAGGATGGCGATGTCGGGGAATTCGTCGCGGATCACTTGCGCGGCGTCGAGTCCCTCGGTGGTATGGGTTGGCGGCATCCGAATGTCGGTAACCACGAGCTCGGGTTTGGTGTCGCGGACCAGCGCCAGCAGCCGAGCACCGTCGCTGGCCTGCCCCACCACGTCGAACCCAGAACGGCCAAGCAGGCTGGCCAAACCCTCGCGAAGCAGCACATCGTCTTCGGCGAGGACCACCCGCACCGGAGTCACGACCGGGCCGACACGTTCAACCGGGGCGGGGCTCCCCTCAGCGCGAGTATCCCCGCCGGTGTCGGCGGAGATGGCCATGCCGAACTCGGCAGCCGGGGTTGGCCGTACTCGATGAGCAGGGTGTTCGCGTCCACGTCCATCCAGGGATGCTCCTGAAGCTGTCGGCCCCCGAACGGATACGCTAATGTATCGGATACTCAAACGTATTGAAGTGTGATGGGGGTAACAGTGTCGACGTCTTCGGCCCAGCCGCGACGACAACCCGGCGGTGCTTCCCCGCGGGTGACGAAACGGCGCGCGGAAACCCGCGCCAACTTGATGAATGC
>NZ_JAVRPS010000464.1:0-15595 GCF_032162105.1 Mycobacterium sp.
TCTGAGCACGCGCGGCCACCAGGTCGTGGTCTTGTCTCGTCAACCCGATACGAGTTCCGCTGTACGTCAGTTGTTTTGGGACGGCCGGTCGGTCGGCGACTGGGCCGCCGAGCTGGAGGGTCCGGACCACGCTGCGCCGCCACCTGCACCGGCCGCAGGCGCCGCCGACTCTCGCTGCGCTACTGAGGCTCGGCGCGGTGCTGCTGCGCAGCGACCGCGCGCTGGGCTTGACCGGCCGCCACGCCACGTCGAAGGTGTTGCGCGAGAACGGCTTCGACTGGCAATTCGCCACGCTCGACGCGGCGCTCACCGATCTGGTCGGCTGAGGGCCGTTACGCCTCGTACTCGAGGCAGGGTTGCGCGCCGTTGATCACGCCCTCCCGGAAGGCGCGAGTCCGGTCGAATCCGGCCCCCTGCCGTTCCACGTCGCCTGCGCCGCGGAACAGCAGCAGCGCCTTGATTCCCTCGTCCAGGTCGCCGGGCGAGATGTGGTAGGTGCTGGTGGCCTCGCGGTTGTAGAGGATGACGCTGGCGGTGTATGCGCCCGCCAGGCAGTCGCCGCGCAGGGTGGAGGTCTTCTCGTCGGACTCGTCGCCCAGCCTGCTCAGAGCTGCCAGGCCATACTGGGTGGCGAGCAGCGTGGCGACGGCGTAGTCGCCGCCCTGCCGATACACCTCGGGCATAGTCTCGACGTTGTCCCAGCCGACGTAATCGTCTGGCACGCAATAGAACAGCACGTAACCCTCGGCCGACTGGTTGCCGCACATCGGCGGGGAGGCGGGGTCGAAGGCCTCCAGGCCCTTCATCGGCGGCCATTGCCTTCCCTCGGCCACCTCCGGGTACACCTGGGTCCAGTAGTCCTCCAGGTCGTAGGGCACGCCGTTGACGATGGAGTCATACGGCGCATTGCCCTCGTTGGCCTGATCCTCGGCGTCGTTGAACGGAAGTTCGACCACCAAGGGCTCGCCGTCCTTGTAGTCCTTGCACTTCTCCGCACCGTTGTCGTACCCGTCTTGAAAGGCGCTGACCCGGTCGAATCCGCTGCCATGAGCCGACGGGTCCTGGGCGTTGGTTCCTGGGGTGTCTCGCAGGTCGAGGATGCCGGCCAGCGCGCTGTCGAGATCGGCGCTCTTCACCTCGAACACGCCGTCGTCTTGGGCGTGCCGGGCCCACCCGCCTGCGAAGCAGTCCGCCTGCAGTTCGGAGCTGACGGTCAGCTCGTTCTTGTCGAAGAACCCGGAACGCTGCTGCATGGCGTGCCCCCACTCGTGCGCGAGCACCACCGGGATGACGAAGTCACCGTATTTCGACTGCAGGTCGGGTAGTAGCCCGCTGGCATCCCAGGCCACCGAGTCGTCGAGTTTGCAGTAGAACGCGTTGCCTGCGACGTCGCTATATCCCGACGCGCATTCGGGGCCGGACTCCGAGTCCGGAGTCAGGGCGTACAGGCCGCCCTCGACGGGCTTGTAGTCCTCGCCGTAGAGCTTGGGGAACTGCTCGGTCCAGTACACCTGCAGATCGGCGATGGCCTCGATGGCTATCTTGTTGACCGGGGCGGATGCGTCACCCTCGATCTTGATGCCGCTGGTGTCCGGCTTCTTGGCGGAAGGCGAGGTGGGCACCTCCGGCCTGGGCCTCCGCAGCCGGCGAGGAGCAAGACCGCAGCAAAAGACGCCAGGACACACTTGATCATGGGCAAACATTAGCGGGGACGCTCGAAATTGGCTCGGGAAGCACGCAACGAGTTCGTCAGTCCAGGAGACGACGCGACACGTTGGTGGTGACCAGATCGAGCAGCTCGTCGGCGCGGCCGGCCATGATGGTGCGAATCGCGTAGAGCGAGAAACCCTTCGCCTGTTCAGCGGTGATGGCGGGCGGGATGGAGAGCTCCTGGCGCGCCGTGACGACGTCGACCACCGCCGGGCCGTCGTGGGCGAACGCCTCGGACAGCGCCTGCTCCAATTCGCCAGGATGCTCGACCCGCCTGCCGAATACGCCCATCGCCTGCGCCACGGTGGCAAAGTCCGGGTTGACCAGGTTGGTGCCGAAGTTGACGATGCCCGCTGCCTTCATCTCCAGCTCGACGAAGTTCAACGACGAGTTGTTGAAGACGATCACCTTGACCGGTAACCGGTTCTGGATCAGCGTGATGAGCTCGCCGAACAGCATGGTCAGGCCACCGTCACCGGCCAGGGCGACCACCTGGCGATGCGGGAAGGCCGTCTGCGCGCCGATCGCGTGCGGCAGCGCGCAGGCCATGGTGCCGTGGTTGAACGAGCCGACCAGCCTGCGTCTGCCGTTCATCGTCAGGTAGCGCGCGGCCCACACGACCGGTGAGCCGACGTCGACGGTGAACACCGCATCGTCGGCGGCCAACCGGTCGGCAAGTCCGGCAAGGTATTCGGGGCGGATCGGGGTGCGGTCGCGGTCGTTGACCGCCAACGCGTCCATCGACTTGCGCGTCTTGCGGTAGTGCTGCAGCGAGCGGTCGAGGTGGGCGCGGGAGTCCTTCTGGACCAGTAGCGGCTGCAGCGCGGTCAGCGTGTCGGCAACCGTCCCGCGCAGGCCGAGTTCGATCGGGGTGCGCCTGCCCAGGTTGCGCCCTCGGACGTCGACCTGAATCACGTGCGCGTGGTCGGGATAGAACTGCTGGTAGGGGAAGTCGGTGCCGAGCATCAGCAGGACGTCGGCCTCCTTGATGGCCTTGTACCCGGACGCGAATCCCAGCAGCCCGGTCATCCCGACGTCGAACGGATTGTCGTACTCGATGAATTCCTTGCCCCGCAGTGCGTGCACGATCGGTGCCTTGAGCGTGCCCGCCAGACGGACCAGCGCGTCGTGGGCACCGGCCGCTCCTGCGCCGCCGAGGATGGTGACGTTGCCGCCGGCGTTGAGCAGGTCCGCGGCGCGACGCAGCGACGCGTCGTCGGGCCGCATCACGGACCTGGTGGGCTCGATGGGCCGTGTCAGCCAACCGGATTCGCCGGCTTGGGCGAGGAATATCTCGCCGGGCACCACGACCACGGCGACGCCGTTCTCCTCCACCGCCGCCCGCATCGCCATCTCGAAGATGCGCGGCGCCATCTCCGGGGTGCTGACCAGTTCGCAGTAGACGCTGCACTCACCGAACAGGTCCTGAGGATGCGTCTCCTGGAAGTACTCCGAACCGATCTCGGTGCGCGGGATGTGTGCCGCGATCGCGAGCACCGGCACCCGGCTGCGATTGGCGTCGAACAATCCGTTGATCAGGTGCAGGTTGCCGGGGCCGCAACTGCCCGCGCACACGGCGAGCTCACCGGTCAGCGCGGCGTCGGCGGCCGCGGCGAATGCCGCCGTCTCCTCGTGCCGGACGTGCTCCCAGGCGACGTCACCCGAACGCCGGATGGCGTCGGTGAACCCGTTGAGGCTGTCTCCCGGCAATCCGTAGACGCGGCGAACACCACTGCGCGCCAACGCCGCGATCATCTGGGTAGCGATGGTTGCCATAACGCCCCTCCCCTGCGATTTGTGCGCGGAAACGTTCGCCTAGCGACGGTTTCCGCGCACAAGCCACTGTATTACTTGGGGGCGAAGCGCTGGCCGGCGTCCAGGCGGAGGCACTGCCCGTTGAGCATCGGGTTGTCGACGATCGCAAGCGCCAGCTTGGCGTATTCCTCTGGCTTGCCGAGCCGCTTCGGGAACGCGGCGTCCTTGGTCAGCGCCGTGGCGAACTCGTCGGGAATGCCCTTGGTCAAACCCGTGGCGAACAGGCTCGGCGCAATGGCCAGCACCCGGATACCCAAGCTGCCCAGGTCACGCGCCATGGTGAGGCACATACCCGCGATCGCGGCCTTCGATGCCGTGTAGGCGACCTGCCCGATCTGACCCTCGAACGCGGCGATCGAGGCGGTGTTGATGATGACGCCGCGCTCTTCGGCCTCGTCGTCGACGGGCTCCTGCTTGCTCATCTGCCACGCCGCCAGCCTGCTGATGTTGAAGCTGCCGATGAGGTTGAGGTCGATGGTCGCGCGGAACGAATCCAAGCTGTGCGGCCCGTCCTTCTTGACGGTACGTTCGGCGATGCCACCGCCCGCGGTGGTCACGATGATGTGCAGCCCACCGAGTTCGTCGATGGCCTTCTGCAGCACCGTCTCGGTTCCGGTGAAGTCGGTGACGTCCACCTCGTGGAACGAAGCGCCGATCGCCGAGGCGACGTCCTTGCCGTCGGACTGTGCCCGGTCCAAGATCGCAACGCTCGCGCCGCGCGCGACGAGCGACTCCGCGGTGGCCCGACCGAAGCCCGACGCGCCGCCGACGACGATCGCCTTCTTCTCCGAGATCTCCACCTAGCTCCCTTTCCAAAATGTGGTCAGATGTAAGGCAACCTAGCTGACGTCAGTTTTCGGTAATTATTTCGGCCCACCGAATCGGTACCTTGGCGGTATGGCGGTTACCGCGCGCACCCCCGCGGCGACGGGTAATTCGCGCAGCTCTCCGCTGAGCGGAGTCGCCGCCGCGGCGGTCGCGCTTGGTGTCAGCGCCCTGGTGGCCGTGCCGTTCGGTTCGAGTGCCGACTCCCGCACGGCCGTCGGCTCGACGGTGATCGATCTGACGCCGGGACCGGCCAAGGAATGGGCCATCCAGACGTTCGGCACCGCCGACAAGCTGTTCCTCTCGGCGATGGTGCTCATCGTGATCGGCACGGTCGCAGCGGTGGCCGCGCAGTGGGAGCGATCGCGCATACCCGTTGGCAGCGTCGTGATCGCACTGGCCGCGGTGGCGGGCTCGGCCGCCGTGCTGACCCGGGCCGACGCATCGTTGATCGACGTCGTCCCCACCCTGATCGGGGCGGTGTGCGGCATCATCACGTTGCGGTTCCTGACGTCGGGGCGGTTCACCGACGGCGAGGTCGCGCCACCCCGATCCGACGAGAAGCCCGATCAGCCAGCCGATCCCGGTCGTCGGCTGTCGTTGGCGGCGATGAGCTTCCTCGGCGTCGGCGTGCTGTCCGGCGTGTTGGGTACGGTGCTGTCGCGTCAACTCCATTCGGTATCGGGCGACCGGACGGCCTTCACGCCGCCTGCGGTAAAGAAGCCCATCCCCCCTGTACCTTCGACCGTCCAGCCCGAGGGGGTGGCGCTGCCCAGTTTCGTCACCAGCAATGAGGACTTCTACCGGATCGACACCGCCTTGAGCGTCCCACAGCTCAGTCGCAGCGACTGGCAGCTGAAGATCCACGGCATGGTCGACAGGGAGATCACCTACCGCTTCGACGATCTGGCGAAGTTCGACCTCGTCGAGAAGATGGTGACGCTCACCTGCGTCTCCAATCCGATTGGCGGCGACCTGATCTCGAATGCGGTGTGGACCGGGTATCGCGTGCGGGACCTGCTGGCGGCGGCGGGCATTCACCCCGATGCCGACATGGTGATGTCCACGTCCACCGACGGATTCACTGCGGGAACACCCGTCGAGGCGCTCACCGACGACCGCGACTCACTGCTGGCGATCACGATGAACGGCCAGCCGCTGCCGGTCGAGCACGGCTACCCGGCGCGGCTGGTGGTGCCCGGCCTCTACGGCTACGTCTCGGCGACCAAGTGGATCGTCGACCTCGAGGTGACCCGCTTCGATCGAGCCAAGGCCTACTGGACGCAGCTCGGTTGGTCGGCCCGCGGTCCGATCAAGACGGAGTCACGCATCGACGTGCCGCGCAGCGGCGCGGACGTCCCGCGCGGGCAGGTGCGGTTCGGCGGCGTGGCGTGGGCACAGCCACGTGGCGTGAAGGCCGTCGAGGTCCGAATCGACGACGGCCCATGGCAACCCGCGCAGCTTGGCGCCAGCTACTCCGACGACACCTGGCGGCTGTGGAGCTTCGACTGGCAGGCCGACGACACCGGATCGCACGAGATTGCCGTGCGCGCGACGGACAAGTCCGGTGCAGTGCAGACGTCGCAACAAGCCGATGTCATCCCCGACGGCGCCACCGGCTGGCACACGGTGTCCTTCGCGGTGGCGTAGGTACGTTCGGGTCGCCTGTGGCTACCGTGAAGGCATGACCGAGCCCGCCGTGCACTGGCGTCAGACGCTGCGCGCACGACTGATGACCGCCCGCAAGGACCGCGACGCCATACGGGTATCGGCGCTGCGGTCCGCGCTGAGCGCCATCGACAACGCCGAGACGCCCGACGTCGAAGACCTCGACGTCCCTGCCGCCGGCACCATCGCGGGCAGCGTGGCCGGTCTGGGCGCGGCCGAGGTGCCCAGGCATGTTTTGCCCGGTGCCGCGATCAGGACGCTCCTGCGTGCAGAAATCGACGACCGACTGCTGGCCGCCGAGCAGATGGACGCCGGCGGGCACTCCGAGCGGGCGACCGCCGTACGCGCGGAGGCAGCGGTGCTCGTGGACCTGCTCAGTGGTGGATGACCGTGCTTACTGGCAGCGAGCCTTGAAGTCACGCATCGGCTGGCGGATCCCGGCCATCTCGGACTGCACCTGCGGATTGGCGGCGTAGTAGTCCTTGACCTGCTGACTGATCTGGTCTCGCGGCTGCCCCTTGAGGGTGGAGAAGAACGCATTGGCGTCGGGATGGGTGAAGAAGTAGCCCGAGGTCGCAGTCGAGACGTCACCCTTGACCTGCTCGAAATCAGCCGCCGAACAGCCCAGCGGTGGTGGTGGCGGTGGGTCGGCCAGCGCCGACGGCGCGCCGCCGAAGAACATGACGCCGGCGATCGCACCCGCACCGGTCGCGGCTACTGCCGCGCGTCGCGCGACTGAGGTTGAAAACAACATGAATTGTTCTCCTAAGAGTCGAGATATCTGATGAAAAGCCTTGGGATGAAAGAGGTTGGACACCGGAGCCGCGATCACCGATTCGATCGCTAGCGGTGTCCGCCCCCGCCCCCGCCGCCCGAGTGGGACCCACCGCTGGGTTGCAGCGCCGTCCCGCCACCGGCAGGGTTGAAATACCACTCGTCGTCGGACGGATATTGGTCGACCGCAGAAGCGGGTGGGGAGTCGTTGATTTCGACGTTCCCCGGTGAATCGCAAACCGACGCCGTGGGGTCGCACGGGTCGTTGTCGTCGGCCGCTGCCATCGGTGCGGCACCGATCGCAACCACGGCACACGTCGCCGCGAAGAGCGCCGCTACTCCCGACTTTCTTGCTGACATGACAGTTCCCTCCCCGGCGCCGTTGCTCGGCGAACCCATAGCGAAAAGTAGCACCGTGTCTCGGTATACATCGCAAGTCTCGTCGTTCCCGATGCTTCCGATCCGCGCGGCGGTGTCTGACCCCCGTGCCAGGCTGGTTGAGTGCAACTCATCGACGTCGCCACCGCGTCCGCCGACGTCGGCTCCGTATCGGCGCGGTCGGCCAAGATCGGCCGCATCGCCGACCTGCTGAAGCGGACCGCCGCCGCGGCCGACCCGCGGCTGGTCGCCGTCGTCGTCGCCTGGCTCTCCGGTGAGCTGCCGCAACGCCAAATCGGAGTGGGGTGGGCTGCCCTGCGCTCGCTGCCCGCCGCGGCGGCAGAACCGTCGCTGACGGTGCGCGGGGTCGACGCGACGTTCACCGAGATCGGCACTGTCGCGGGCAAGGGCTCCCAGGGCCGCCGGTCGGAGCTGGTCAACGCGGTCTTCGGCGCGGCAACCGACATCGAGCAGACATTCCTGCGCCGCCTGCTCGGCGGCGAACTGCGCCAGGGTGCGCTCATCGGGGTGATGGCCGACGCGGTCGCCAAGGCCGCGGAGCTCCCGGCCGCCGACGTGCGTCGGGCGGCGATGCTGGGCGGCGACCTCTCGACCGTCGCCGCGGCGGCGTTGAGCGGCGGCCCGGCGGCACTCACCGAGTTCACGCTGGTGGTCGGCCGTCCGGTCGGCCCGATGCTGGCCCAACCGGCGACGGGCGTGGCCGACGCGCTCGCCCGCCTCGGCGGGACGGCGATCTTCGAGGCCAAGCTGGACGGCGCGCGCGTGCAGATCCACCGCGCAGGCGACACGGTGTCCGTCTACACCCGCAGCCTCGACGACATCACGGCGCGACTCCCGGAGGTCGTCGAGGCCGCGCTGGCCGTGCCTGCAGACGAGTTCATCGCCGACGCCGAGGCCATCGCGCTGCAACCCGACGGGCGGCCGCACCGGTTCCAGGTGACGGCGTCGCGCTTCGGCCGTAGCGCCGACGTCCTGGCCGCGCGCGCCGCGCAACCACTGTCGGTGTTCTTCTTCGACCTGCTCCACCTCGACGGCACCGATCTGCTGGACCTGCCGACGACGCAACGCCTCGCCGCCCTCGACGCGATCGTGCCCGGCGCACACCGCGTCGACCGGCTGACCACCGCCGACGGCGAGGCCGCGGAGGCATTCCTGGCCGCGACGCTGGCTGCTGGGCACGAAGGGGTGATGGCGAAATCGCCTGCGGCGCCGTACGAAGCGGGTCGCCGCGGCGCGGGGTGGCTCAAGGTCAAGCCGGTGCACACCCTCGACCTCGTCGTCCTCGCAGTGGAGTGGGGCTCGGGCAGGCGCAGCGGCAAGCTGTCCAACATCCACCTCGGCGCGCGGGACCCGAAGACGGGTGGATTCGTGATGCTGGGCAAGACGTTCAAGGGCATGACCGACGCCATGCTCGATTGGCAGACCAGCCGCTTCCTCGAACTCGCGACCGGGCCCACCGACGGCTACGTGGTGTCGTTGCGGCCCGAGCAGGTGGTCGAGATCGCCCTGGACGGCGTGCAGACATCCACCCGCTACCCCGGCGGAATGGCGCTGCGCTTCGCCCGCGTCCTGCGCTATCGCGACGACAAGGGGCCCGCCGACGCAGACACCGTGGAGACGGTGCGCGCCCTGTACGAGCGGTGATGAGCGCTCGCGCGAAGAGCATCGAGCACTGAATTAAAGCCTCCGTTTCGCCAACCGTCGCGGCACGCGATGACAGGATCGGACCATGGCTTCATCTTCTGGTCCTACCGCTGCAGAGCGCTCAGAGGAGACCGACGGCGACATCACCTACGTCCGGACGGACCCCGACCTGCCACCGGTGGCGATCATCGACCGGTCACCGATCACCACCAAGCACAAGATCGTGTTCGGCGTCATCGCCCTGCTGGGTGCGATCGCCTGGGCGATGATCGCGTTCTTCCGTGGTGAGACGATCAACGCGGTCTGGTTCGTCATCGCGGCGATCTGCACCTACGTGATCGGGTACCGGTTCTACGCACGGCTGATCGAGATGAAGATCGTCAAGCCGCGCGACGACAACGCGACGCCCGCGGAACTTTTCGAGAACGCCACCGACTACATGCCCACCGACCGCCGGGTGTTGTTCGGGCACCATTTCGCGGCCATAGCCGGCGCGGGTCCGCTGGTCGGTCCGGTGCTGGCCATGCAGATGGGCTACCTGCCCGGCACCATCTGGATCATCATCGGCGCCGTGTTCGCAGGATGCGTTCAGGACTATCTGGTGTTGTCGATCTCGACCCGACGGCGTGGACGGTCGCTCGGGCAGATGGCCCGCGATGAGCTCGGGACGATCGGTGGCGCGGCCGCCATCGTCGGCGTGCTCGTTATCATGGTGATCCTGCTCGCGGTGCTGGCCCTGGTCGTCGTCGGCGCCCTCGCCGAGAGTCCGTGGGGTGTCTTCTCGATCGCGATGACCATCCCGATCGCCATCTTCATGGGGCTGTATCTCCGGTTCCTACGACCCGGTCAAGTGTCGGAGGTGTCCCTGATCGGCGTCGTACTACTGCTGCTGGCGGTGGTCTCCGGCGGGTGGGTCGCCGAAACGGCATGGGGCGCAGACTGGTTCACCTTGTCGAAGGTCACCTTGTCGTGGTGCATCATCGTCTACGGCTTCGCCGCGTCGGTGCTGCCGGTGTGGTTGCTACTCGCACCCCGCGACTACCTGTCGACCTTCATGAAGGTCGGCACGATCGCGCTGTTGGCGATCGGCATCCTGGTGGCCCGCCCGATCATGGAGGCACCCGCAGTCTCGTCGTTCGCCAGCAGTGGCACGGGTCCCGTGTTCGCCGGTTCGCTGTTCCCGTTCCTGTTCATCACCATCGCCTGCGGGGCACTGTCCGGCTTCCACGCGTTGATCTCCTCGGGCACCACTCCCAAGTTGCTCGAGAAGGAAAGCCAGATGCGGCTGATTGGCTACGGCGGCATGCTGACCGAGTCGTTCGTCGCCATCATGGCGCTGATCACCGCGGCGATCCTGAATCAGCACCTGTACTTCGCCATCAACGCGCCAGCGGGAGTGACGGGAGGCACGGCGGAGACCGCCGCGACGTACGTCAACAATCTCGGCTTGTCCGGCTCGCCTATCACCGGTGCCGAGATCGACGCCGCTGCCCAGGGCGTGAGCGAGAAGTCGATCGTGTCGAAGACCGGCGGCGCGCCGACATTGGCGTTCGGCATGTCCGAAGTACTGCACCAGGTATTCGGCGGCGAAAGCTTGAAAGCGTTCTGGTATCACTTCGCGATCATGTTCGAGGCGCTGTTCATTCTCACCACAGTCGACGCAGGCACTCGGGTGGCGCGGTTCATGCTGTCGGACGGGCTGAGCAACCTCGGTGGTCCGCTGCGCAAGTTCAAGGACCCGAGTTGGCGGATCGGCGCCTGGATCTGCAGTCTGATCGTGGTCGCCTGCTGGGGTGGCATCCTGCTGATGGGGGTCACCGATCCGCTCGGAGGAATCAACACGTTGTTCCCCTTGTTCGGGATCGCCAACCAGCTGCTCGCTGCCATCGCGCTCACGGTGGTCACGGTCGTGGTGATCAAACGCGGATTGCTGAAATGGGTGTGGATACCGGGTGTTCCGCTGTTGTGGGACCTGACGGTGACGATGACGGCCTCATGGCAGAAGATCTTCTCGGGCGATCCGAAGCTCGGCTACTGGAAACAACACAGCATCTGCGAAGCCGCACAGGAGGCCGCAAAACTCTGCTTGACCGCTAAGACCCCGGGCGACGTCGACAAGATCGTGCGCAACACCTTCATTCAGGGCACGCTGTCGATCGTGTTCGCGAGCCTCGTCGTCATCGTGTTCGCGGCCGGGGTGATGGTGGCGCTCAAGGCGATACGCGGCGGCGGGCAGCCGCTGACCGAGGACGAGCCAGTGCCGTCCCGGATCTTCGCACCCTCGGGCATGATCCCGACCGCCGCCGAGAAGGAGGTGCAGAGGCAATGGGACGAGTTACCGAAGTCGCACGCCAAATCAGTTGGTACTGGAGCACATTGATGGGCGACAACCACTACCGCCGCTATGTCGACCTCCGCAACCGCACTCACCCCGGCGAGGCAGTCTGCTCAGAGCGGGACTATTGGCGGATGCGGCACGCCGCCACCGAGGAGAACCCGCAGAGCCGGTGCTGCTGAGCTACTCGATCGCATGACGGACGCCCCGGATTGGGAAGGCACGCTCGACGATCTTGAGCGACGGCGTCGACACGCCTGGGCGATGGGCGGCGCAGAGCGAGTGGCCAAGCATCGCGACATGGGCAAGCTCGATGTGCGGGCGCGGATCGATCGGCTGTTGGACAAGGGATCGTTCCACGAGATCGGCACTCTGGTCGGCGGTGAGGTCGCCGCCGACGGCATCGTCGTCGGCTCCGGACTGCTCAATGGAACACCCGTCATGGTGGGCGCCGAGGACTTCACCACACTGGCGGGCACGATCGGGCCCGGCGGCAACGCCAAGCGCTACCGCATCGCCGAACTGGCTGTGCGCGACCGAATTCCGTTGGTGATGCTGCTGGAGGGCGCAGGCTTCCGGCCCACCGGCGAACACTACGGACGCTCCCCCACCGACCTGATCGCTCAGGCCAAGTGCTCGGGGCGCGTGCCGACGGTCGCTGCCGTCCTCGGCCCGTCGGCGGGCCACGGCGCGCTGGTCGCCCCCGTGTCCGACTTCAGGATCATGAGCGCCCACGGCGCGATCTTCACCGCAGGCCCGCCCGTGGTGAAGGAGTCGACGGGTGAGGACATCTCGAAGGAGGACCTCGGCGGCCCCGCCGTCGCCCTCGCCAGCGGGGTGATCCACAACGTCGCCGAAAACGACGAGTCCGTGATCGACGACATCCGCCGATACCTCTCCTACTTCCCGCCGAGTGCATGGTCCTACCCGCCGCCAGTGCCCGCCGACGAGGCCGCTGCGCCGCGGCCCACCCCTGAGTTGCTCGACATCGTCTCCCGCGACAGCCGGCGGATCTACGACATGCGGGCCGTGCTCGACGTGATCTTCGACCGGCCCGACTGGTTCGAGGTGCAACCCCGGTTCGGCCGGGCGATCATATGCGCGCTGGCCCACCTCGGCGGCCATCCCGTCGCGGTGGTGGCCAACCAACCGAACGTGCTGGCCGGCTCGATCGACGCCGACGCCGCCGACAAGGCCGCACACTTCATCATGGTCGCCGACTCCTTTCACCTGCCGATCGTGTTCCTGGCCGACAACCCGGGCATGCTGCCGGGCAGCCGCTCAGAGCGCAGCGGTGTATCGCGCGCTGGTGCAAGGATGTTCGCCGCCCAGACTGCCGCCACCACGTTGAAACTGCACCTCACCCTGCGCAAGGCCTACGGCTTCGGATCGATGGTGATGTCGATGCTCGGCTTCGACGATCAGGTGGCGACGTTCGCCTACCCAGGCGCGACGATGGGCGCCATGAGCGCAGCGGCGTTGAGCCGTGCATCGAATGCCGCAGAGGATCTCAGCGCCAATCTGCGCGACGCCGAGCTCGAGGCGTCGTACCGATCGGCTGAGCGCCTCGGGTTCGACGAGCTGATCGATCCGCGCGAGACCCGCGACGCGCTGCTCGCCGGCCTGCAGCGCGGCCTGTGTAGCAGACAGGTCGCCGCGGAGCCCATCAGCCGCACGGTGATCCTGCCGTGAACCAGACGCTGCGCGACCGCATCCTTGGCGCCTGGCAGTTGGTGTCGTTCACGGCCCGCAACGCAGCCACCGGCCGTGTCCGCCATCCGCTTGGCACCGCACCCCGCGGGCTGATCCTCTACACCGACGACGGCCACGTGTCGGCCCAGCTGGCCGACGCGGACATGGGCCGCTACATCGCTTACGGCGGCCGCTTCGAGGTGAACGAAGCGACGTCGACCCTGCACCACGACGTCACCATGTCGATGGTGCCGGAACTGTTGGTCCGTCCCCAGTTCCGGCAGGCGAGAGTGGACGGAGACCTCCTGACGCTGTCAGCGACGATAACCGACGACGCGGGCGTGACCAGGCACAGCACCCTCGTGTGGCGGCGCGCGGGTAGCGCCGAGGCGTTGCCGGCGCCGTAGGCCGTCACCCGGCGGTTCGATAGCCTGGTGTTCCACGATGGCGACATGCCGGAGCATCCGGACGCCTGAGCCGGAGGACGACGATGAGCACGGCTGCACAACTGATGGTCAACTGTCTTGAGGCAGAAGGCGTTTCCCTGGTCTTCGGCATACCCGGCGAGGAGAACATACACTTCGTCCAGGCGCTGGCGGGATCGGCGCAGATCAGGTACGTGCTGACCCGCCACGAGCAGGCCGCGGCGTTCATGGCCGAGATGTACGGCCGGGTGACCGGGCGTCCGGCCGTGGTGTCGGCGACGCTCGGGCCCGGTGCCATCAACATGCAGCTCGGTGTCGCCGACGCGACCACCAACAGCACCCCACTCGTGGCGATCTCGGCCCAGGTCGGGCAGGACCGCGAGTACAAGGAGTCCCACCAGTACGTCGATCTAGTGTCGATGTTCGCCCCGATCACCCGCTGGTCCGACGGCGTCCCCACGACGGCGGCGATCCCCGAGATGTTCCGCAAGGCGTTCAAGCTCGCGGAGACTGAACGCCCGGCGGCGGTCTATCTGGCCGTGCCAGAACACATCGATGCCGACGAGGCCGACTATGACCTCAAACCCCTGCCCCGCAACGTGGTTCAGCCCGAGGCGCCGTCACCCCGCCAGGTGATCCGTGCCGTCGACCTGCTGCGTTCGGCGAAACGGCCGGTCATCTTGGCCGGCCACGGGGCGGCCCGCGCCGACGCGACCGCGGCGCTGGTGCGGCTGTCCGAGGAGCTCGGAGTGCGGGTCGCCAACACGTTCCACGGCAAGGGGGTCATGCCCGACGACCATCCCAACAGCATGGGAACGATCGGCTTCATGCGCCACGACTACGTCAACTTCGGTTTCGACGATGCTGACCTGATCATCGCGGTCGGCTACGAACTCCAGGAGTTCGATCCCGTCCGTATCAATCCCAACTCCGACAAGCGGATCATCCACATCCATCGCTTCCCAGCCGAGGTCGACATGCACTACCCGGTCGACGTCGGCATCATCGGCGACATCAGCGAATCCCTCAATGCCGTGCGCGAATCGATGGCCGGGCACGGGTTCGACATCGAAGTCGCCGCTCCTGGCGCGGGCCTGCTCGCCGAGGAATTCGCGCGTGGACAACAGGACTCGAGCTTCCCACTTGCGCCGCAACGGATCGTCGCCGACACCAGGGCGGCACTGGACCGCAGCGACGTGGTGCTTGTCGACACGGGTGCGGCGAAGATGTGGATGGCCCGCCTGTACCCGACATACGAACGCAATACCTGCCTGATCTCGAACGGCTTGTCCACCATGGCCTTCGCCCTGCCAGGTGCGTTGGGAGTGCAGCTGGCGCAACCCGAGTCGAAGGTGCTCGCGGTGATGGGCGACGGTGCCTTCCTGATGAACAGCCAGGAGATCGAGACCGCGGTCCGCGAGCGGATTCCCCTGGTGGTGCTGATCTGGGAGGACGGCGGGTACGGCCTGATCGAATGGAAGATGGACCTCGAACTCGGTGATCACTACTACGTCGGGTTCACCAATCCCGACGTGGTGAAGTACGCCGAGAGCTTCGGCGCCAAGGGCTACCGGATCTCTGCCGCCGACGAACTCCTGCCCACCCTGCGCGCGGCCCTCGCCGACGACGGCGTCTCGATCATCGCGTGCCCCGTCGACTACGCGGAGAACCTGCGCCTGACCGAACGGCTCGGGCAGCTCGACGACACGCTCTAGTGCCGTGAGTCATTGATTCGAGCGCAGTAGTTTCTGATGCTCGCCAGGATATGGTCGGCGGTCTTGGTCCAGACGTAGGGGCGCGGGTTGTCGTTCCAGGTGTCGATCAAGGCTCAGATGTCGGCGTTGAGGTGACGGACCGAGGCGTGGGTCCCGCAGCGTGCGTGAGGAATCGGTCCAACCCAGGTCAACAACTAGATTGTAGTTAATCACTCAGGACACTAGGAGCAGACCGCCGGTTCTTGATGCTCCTATTTGTGTCAAGCGGCTTCGAGCCAGTTTCTATATGTGTCTGCGAAGGTGTCGTCGCGTTGTAGTCCGCGTTCGATTCGTGAGATCACGGTGGGCCAGACCCCAAAGTGGTTGGCAGCGGCGGTGACGGTGATGTTCTTGGCTTGCCGTGCCGGGCGCAGGTCGGTGTACTCGGGTATGGCGATCTGTCGGGTCAGGAGTTTGAAGACTTCCCGGGCGATGGCCCGTTTGAGCTTGCGCAGGATCTCCATCTTGGTGTGACCCTTGAGCAGTTGACGCTGCGCGTAGTCCTTGGTCGGCTGGTGGTGGGACATTCGCACCAAGGCGATGCGGAACAGGGC
>NZ_JAVRPS010000465.1:0-11573 GCF_032162105.1 Mycobacterium sp.
TGTGGCTGCCGGGATCTGTGCGGCCACGGCCGCCGAGGTCTTCGATCAACGCGATTCGGACGGCAAGGTGCTGATTCTGGACGAAAATCCGGCTCCACGCCTCCACAAGACGACCCAGGAGGCGGCCGACTATTGCCCCGCCTTCGCCATCACGGTCGCCTCGGATGACCCAGACACCTGGGCATCAGATGACAGCTGACTGTTGACAATAGGACGCCCCGCGAGTTGACTACCCCGAAGCCGTGACGAGATTTCTGCAAGGAGGAGGGGCTTTGAGCAAAGCTGAATTGCCGGTCGGCGGTGTGGCGATCACCGGCGGCGGCAGCGGGATCGGTCGACAGGTGGCGCTCGTCATGGCGCGCACCGGCCGAGACGTCGTCGTCGGCGACCGTGACCCCTCAGCGCTGGCTCTGCTCCGTAAGGAGGCCGAGGCCGAACACCTTTGCATCCACACCGCCGACCTGGAGCTCAGAAGTGAGGCCAGTGTCCGCGAGTTCGTGCAAGAGGCCGCAGCGCAGGCCAACGGCCTTGCGGGACTCGTCTGTTCCGGCGGCGTCAGCCCAGCGGTGCCGGTACTCGAAATGACCAAGGACCACTGGGATCTCGTTCTTGACATCAACTTGACCGGTACCTTCATTGCCGCCCAAGAGGCCGCGCGGATCATGGTCGACCAGGGACGCGGTGGTTCGATCGTCACGGTCTCGTCAACCATGGGTGCCAGCGGAGGTAGACCCGGCTTCGCCCACTACGCGGCGTCCAAGGCCGGCGTCATCGGTCTCACCAAGACCCTTGCCATCGAACTCGGCGCGAACGGGATCCGGGTGAACTGTGTGGCACCGGGTGCCGTCGACACCCCGCTCTTTCGCGAGACCGTCGGCGAGACCGTCGCGAAGACGTGGTCCAAGTCGCCGTTGGGCCGCGTGGGAGAGCCGCAGGACATCGCGGAGGCCATTGAATTCTTGCTGACAGAACGCAGTTCGTGGATCACCGGACAAGTCATCCACGTCAACGGAGGGGTGTACATGTGATGCGCGCCAAACGCTCCAGTCTGCGGCCACCGTCAGTCCTCGGTTCTGATGCCGGGGCGCGCCTCCCCGGACACTCACTCGAAGGCGGACGGTCATGACCGACATCAACGCCGAACGTCGTTGCCCCGTTGGTGATCTCGCAGCCGACTACAACCCGTTCGCAGAACCGCAACTGAGCGAACCCTTCGCCATTTGGGAGCAGGCCCGTCAACAATGCCCGGTGTTCTACAGTGAGCAACTCGGCGCCTGGGTGGTCACTCGCTATGACGATGTCGTCGAGGTTCTTGGTGACTATCAGACGTACTCGAGTGTTGGAGCAAGTCGCGGGTTCAGCGCGCTGACGCCGGAGGCGCAGGCAGTGCTGGCGACCGTGCCGCCGCCATCGCAGACCGACGTCGTTCCGACCGACCCACCCCGCCACACGAAAATGCGGCGGTTCATTCAGCTGTCGTTTCTGCCCAAGCGCATTGCGGATCTGGAGCCAAAGATCCGCACGATCGCCAGCGAGCTCATCGACACGATCGAACCGCAGGGCCATTGCGACTTCTACCGCGACTTCGCCTACCTGTACCCGCTATCGGTGGTGACCAGTCTGGTCGGGATACCAGCGGAGGATCTGCCCAGAATCTAGCACTGGGTGGAGTGCAGTCTTTCCTTGAAGTGGGGTCGGCTTGATCCCGCGGCGCAGCTAGCGGCGGCCGAAGGACGCAAGGAGTACTTCGAATATCTCGCCGAGTTCGTCTCAGCCCGACGCGACCATGACGACGACAGCTTCGTCGCCGCGCTGGTCGCGCATAGCGAGCAAAGCGAGGATCCGCTCACCGCAACCGAACTCGTGGGTCAGATCTCCACCCTCATGTCGGCTGGGCACGAAACCACCGCCAATTTTCTTACCCTGTCGCTGGATGCGTTCCTCACCGAACGCGCCATCTGGGAAACCATCGTCGCCGATCCGTCGAGAATTCCCGCCGTGATCGAGGAGTCGTTGCGCCTCAACGGCCCAATCCAATCGCTGTGGCGAACGACGACGCACGACGGCGCGCTGGCCGGTGTCGACATTCCGGCCGGTGCCCGCATCTCGGCACTCACCGGCTCGGGTAACCGCGATGACGCCATGTTCGACGATGCTGCGGCATTCGACTTGGACCGAACCAACACCAGAAAACACATAGCGTTCGGGCGCGGCATTCACAGCTGCGCAGGCTCCAACTTGGCCCGGATGGAGGCGCGCATCGCGCTAGAAACCCTCGCGCAGCGGCTCCCATCGCTGCGACGTGCGCAACGCGGTCCGCTCCAATTCGAACCGAGCGCACTGCAACGCGCACCGAAAGAACTCCAATTGGCTTGGGGCTGAGTCATGTTGAACTCGCCGCCGACTAGCCAATCTCGCAGACCCTACCCGACACCGTAGCGAGGACACATGGTCACGCCACCGACAACGAAGCCGGAGCGCAATGTTTACCGCGACCTCTCTAGGTAAGCCAGTACGTACGCTAGGCGATTTCTTTCTGATCGCCATCGAGACGGTACTGCTGATGTTCAAGCCCCCGTTCGCCTGGCGCGAATTCCTGATGCAGACCTGGTTCGTCGCACGCGTCTCCATCCTTCCGACCTTGATGCTTTCGGTGCCGTTCACCGTGCTCACCGTGTTCATCTTCAACATCCTCTTGGTCGAATTCGGGGCCGCCGACTTCTCGGGAAGCGCGACCGCTCTCGGCACGGTCACCCAAATCGGACCGATTGTGACGGTGCTGGTCATCGCCGGGGGAGGTGCCACCGCAATGTGCGCCGACCTGGGCGCCCGCACCATCCGCGAGGAACTGGACGCCCTGCGGGTAATGGGCATCAATCCCATCCAGGCCTTGGTGGTTCCCCGAGTCCTCGCCGCAACCGTGGTGGCGCTGCTGTTGTCCTCATTCGTCACGATCGTGGGGTTGGTCGGCGGGTTCTTCTTCTCCGTCTTCGTTCAGAACGTCACACCCGGGGCCTTCGTCAGCGGGCTACCGCTCCTGACGGGGCTGCCCGAGATTCTGATCGCACTGATCAAGGCGTCCCTGTTCGGGTTCACCGCGGGATTGATCGCTTGCTACAAAGGCATTTCCGTTGGTGGCGGTCCGGCTGGTGTCGGCAATGCCGTCAACGAGACGGTCGTGTTCTCGTTCATGGCGCTGTTCGTCATCAACGTGATCGCGACGGCGGTCGGTGTGAAGGCCACGCTGTGAGCGCCGGCGTCGCGCGGGGGGTCTTTCCGCGCTCTCAACGACTGCTCGTCGGCTGGACCGACGGAATGGCCAGAATCGGAAATCAGACGCAATTCTACTGGCAGACGGTGCGCGGAATATGGGACGCCCTCATCCACTACAAGGGCGAGGTTCTGCGGCTCATCGCGCAGATGAGCCTTGGCGCGGGGGCACTAGCACTCATTGGCGGCACGATGGTCGTAGTCGGATTCCTCACGTTGTCGACCGGTGCATTGATCGCAGTGCAGGGCTATAACTCCCTATCGAACATCGGCGTGGAGGCACTCACCGGATTCACCTCGGCCTACCTCAATGTGCGACTGTTCGCTCCGTTGACCGCAGGGATCGGTCTGGCAGCCACCATCGGCGCCGGCGCCACGGCACAAATAGGTGCGATGCGCATCAACGAAGAGATCGACGCGCTGGAAGTCATGGGCATCCGATCGATCGCGTATCTCTCCTCGTCCCGGGTGGTCGCCGGCGTCATCGTGGTGATCCCGTTGTACTGCATCGCGGTCCTGATGTCGTTCTTGGCGGCACGCTCTGGCACTACCTACGTCTACGGCCAGTCCACCGGTGTCTACGACCACTACTTCCGCACCTTTCTGAATCCGACCGACATCATCTGGTCGTTCGGTCAGGCCGTCGTCATGGCGATAGCGGTGATGCTCGTCCACACCTACTACGGATACACCGCCACCGGCGGACCCGCCGGTGTCGGTGAAGCGGTCGGACGCGCTGTTCGGGCGTCGCTGATCGCGATGACGTTCGTGACGATGGTGGTCACGCTGTCGATCTACGGCCAGTCCGGCAACTTCAACCTGTCCGGGTAGTGCAATGACGACCAACCGCGACGACAGCCTGCACCCGATTCGGTGGGCCATGGCGTTATTCGCCGTCATCATCGGCCTCGTCGTGCTCACCGTGGTGCTGTTCCGGGGCACCTTCAACACTTACGCGCCGGTGACGCTGACGTCGGATCGAGCCGGGTTGGTGATGGACCCCGGCGGCAAGGTCAAGCTGCGCGGTGTGCAGGTCGGCCGGGTCAGCGACGTCATGGGCGGAGACCGATCGGTAAGCCTGAAGCTGGACATCTTTCCCGATCAACTCAAGTACATCCCGGCCAACGTGTCCGCGCAGATCCGGGCAACGACCACTTTCGGCGCGAAATACGTCGACCTGATCTATCCCGCCGAACCCAGTGCCGAGCGGCTGTCCGCCGGCGCGGTGATCAAGTCACAGAACGTCAGCTCTGAAGTCAACACGGTCTTTCAGAACCTCACCGACGTTCTCAAGCAGATCGACCCGGCGAAACTGAACGCGGTGCTCGGAGCCTTCGCCGACGGACTGCGTGGCCAAG
This sequence comes from Mycobacterium sp., assembly GCF_032162105.1. Taxonomy (GTDB): domain Bacteria; phylum Actinomycetota; class Actinomycetes; order Mycobacteriales; family Mycobacteriaceae; genus Mycobacterium. The sequence continues at coordinate 4,629 of NZ_JAVRPS010000465.1, forward strand.
GCCAACGCATCGGCGAGGCCACCACCGACGCCAACGAGGTGCTCCTAGCGCTCAACCCCCGCGCCGACACCATCCGGCGGGACTGGCTGTCGCTGAAGGGCTTCAGCGACACCTACAGCGCCGCAGCGCACGACATCATCAGCGTCTTGGATACGGCCAGCACCGTGGGCGCCACCATCAACGACCACGCGCACGACCTAGATGCGTTGCTCGTCAATGTGATTGGCCTGTCCAACGCCGGAATCGATCTGATCGGCCCCAACAAGACCAACCTGTCGACCGCGATCAACACACTGGAACCGACGACGCGGCTGCTGATGAAGTACAACCCGGAGCTGACCTGCACACTGCTCGGCGGGAAGTGGTACCTCGACAACGCCGGCTACGCCGTCAACGGCGGAAACGGCCGCACCGCCATACTCGACAGCGCCGTGATGCTCGGTGACGACCCCTACAAGTACCCCGACAACCTTCCCGTCGTCGGCGCCAAGGGCGGCCCTGGCGGCACACCGGGTTGCGGCTCTCTGCCGATCGTCGACCAGAACTGGCCCGTGCGGCAGTTGATCACCAACACCGGGTGGGGCACCGGACTCGACATCCGTCCCAACCCCGGCATCGGATTCCCCGGCTACGCCAACTACTTCCCAGTGACCCGCGGGACACCCAAGCCACCCAGCATCCGCAACCCAGGTGGACCGGCACCGGGACCCATCCCGTACCCGGGCGCACCACCGTACGGCGCACCCGAGTACGCACCGGACGGCACCCCGCTCTATCCAGGACTGCCGCCGGCCCCGCCACCGGGAAACCCACCAGAACCCGGCCCCCCGCCAGCGGGCTCGGAGCCGTTCGATCCGCCGGTGCCCGCAGCAGTGCAACCGACCCCGCTACCACCGGCGCCATGACCTCACCGGAGCTTGTCAACACCGACCACGGAAGGCCGCAGCCATGAGAGGAAACCTCCGGGCCGTCATCTGGCGCCTGAGCGTCTTCGTGACTGTCTGCCTCTTCGGCATGTTCGCCCTCCTTGCGATCTTCGCCCAGTTGCGGTTCGAAGAAGCCAAGGAGTACCAGGCGGTGTTCAGCAACGTCAGCGGCCTGAAGAACGGACAGTTCGTGCGCATCGCCGGTGTCGAGGTCGGCAAGGTCAAGCACATCTCCATTCAGCCCGACGCCACCGTCGCCGTGCAATTCAGCGCCGACGACTCGGTGGTGCTGACCGAAGGTACCCGTGCGGTCATCCGCTACGCCGATCTCATTGGCGGTCGCTATCTGGCCCTCGAGGACGGCGCCGGCGGCACGAAGAAACTGCCCCCCGGCGCCACCATTCCGGTGGCTCAGACCTCGCCCGCATTGGACCTCGATGCCCTCATCGGCGGCTTCCGACCGCTATTTCGGGCACTGGACCCCGATCAAGTCAACGCCCTGTCGGGGCAACTCATCGCCGCCTTCCAGGGCCAAGGTGCCACGGTCAACTCCTTCTTCAATCAGGCAGCGGCCCTGACGAATTCGCTGGCTGATCGCGACGAACTGATCGGACAACTGATCGTCAACCTCAACTCGGTCCTGGGCTCGCTGGGCGATCAAAGCACCCAATTCGCCAAGGGCGTCGATTCGCTGTCCCAGCTGATGCACACGTTGGCAGACCACAAGGAAGACATCAGCAACACCGTCGCCTATACCGACGCTGCGTCGGGATCGATCGCCGACTTGCTGCGCCAGGCACGTCCACCGGCACAGAAGGTCGTGCACGAAACCGACCGGACCGCCGCGATAGTGGTGGCCGACCACGACTACATGGACAACCTGCTCAAGACGCTGCCCGATGCGTATCAGGCGCTGAACCGTCAAGGGATCTACGGCGATTTCTTCAGCTTCTACTTCTGCGACATCGTGCTCAAGCTCAACGGCAAAGGCGGCCAACCCGTTTACGTGAAGGTAGCCGGCCAGGACAGCGGAAGGTGTGCACCGCGATGAGGACCCTGGGACGACATCCGCTGCTAGTCGGCCTCATCGGCGCCGCCTTGATCGCGGTGCTGGTGTTTGGATCGCTGAATTATGACAAGCTGCCCTTCTTTAACCAGGACAAGAGGTACTGGGCGTACTTCGCCGAGGCCGGCGGGCTGGCTGCCGGTGCCCCCGTACAGGTTTCAGGATTTCAGGTGGGCAAGGTCTCCAGCGTCGAGTTGGACGGGCCACGGGTGCTGGTCGAATTCGGCATCGACAGGGAGGTGCGACTGGGTGATCGCACCGAGGCCTCCACCGAGACGAAGACGGTGTTGGGCGCAAAGATCCTCGAGATCACCCCTCGCGGTGACGGAGAGCTCGACGGCCCGATCCCCGTCGATCGGACCCGGTCGGCATATCAGCTACCCGACGCCCTCGGTGATCTCGCCTCGACGATTAGCGGGCTCAACACCGATCAGCTGTCCGATTCGCTTTCGGTTCTGGCCACCACGTTTCAGGACAGCGCACCTGATCTCCGGATCGCCGTGCAAGGCGTTGCCCGCTACTCCAAAGTCCTCAACGCCCGTGACGGGCAGCTACGCAACCTGCTGGCCAACGCCAACAAGGTGACCGGCGTACTCGCCGAGCGCAGCGACCGTGTCGTGAGCCTGATCGCCGATGCGAACGCGTTGCTTTTGCAGCTACAAGGCCAAAGCCGCGCCCTCGACGACATCTCGGCCAACATTTCGGCGGTGAGCCGACAGATCCAAGGCTTCATCGGGGACAACCGCCAGACACTGAAGCCTGCGCTCGACAAGCTCAACGGAGTCTTGGCCATCGTGGACAACCACAAGGAGCAGGTGCAGAAGTCCATCAAGTTGCTCAACAGCTACAGCATGTCACTCGGCGAGTCGGTGGCCTCGGGCCCCTTCTTCAAGGCCTACGTGACGAATCTGCTTCCCGGACAGTTCCTTCAGCCGTTCATCGATGCCGCATTCTCCGATCTCGGTCTGGATCCCAACGTGCTCGCACCGACAAAGCTCAACGATCCGCAGGTGGGCCAGCCAGGCACACCGGCCCTTCCCATCCCGTTTCCGCGCACCGGTCAAGGAGGCGAGCCGAACCTGAACCTGCCCGACGCCATCACCGGCAAGCCAGGCGATCAGGGGTGCGGTCCCCCCGGAATGGCGCTGCCCGGCCCTACCGGTTGCTATCCATACCGCGAGCCGCCACCGGCGCCGCCCCCAGGCGGTCCGCCACCAGGCCCACCAGCACCCGGGCCGGCCCAACCACCCACACCGGAGCCCACGCTCGGCGAACCTCCGCCACCCGTATCTGGAGGCGCGCAATGACACTCGCCAATCGCAACGCCCGGATCGCCGTCGTCGTGGTGCTCGTCGTGGTGCTCGTCGGAGGCGTCGTGGCACTACTGCGGGTCAGCACTTCGCTCAACCGCACACATCTTGTCGCATACTTCGCCAACACCAACGGTGTGTTCGTTGGCGACGAAGTGCGCATCCTCGGTGTGCCGGTCGGAAAGATCAATGCGATCGAGCCGGGACCCGAACACGTCAAGGTCTCGTTCTGGTACGACGGCAAGTACGCGGTGCCCGCCGATGCCAAGGCAGTCATCTTGTCTCCGTCCTTAGTGACGGCGCGCGCGATCCAACTGACACCGGCCTATACCGGTGGTCCGGTCCTGCACGACCAAGCGGTCATTGCGCAGGATCGCACCGCTGTCCCGGTCGAATGGGACGACTTTCGCCAGCAGCTCCAAAAGCTCACCGAGACATTGCAACCCACCGAACCAGGCGGAGTGAGCACGCTGGGCGCGTTCATCAATACCTCGGCGAACAACCTGCGCGGCCAAGGGGCCAACATTCGGGACACGTTGACCAAACTCTCCCAAGCGTTCTCTGCCCTCGGCGATCACAGCAACGACATCTTCGGCACCTTCAAGAACGTCTCCGTGCTAGTGACTGCATTACAGGACAGCACCGATCTGATGCGTCAACTGAACCAGAGCCTTGCCTCGGTGACCGGTCTGCTCACCAACAGCCCCAACGAGATCGGCGACGCCGTTGCCGACATCAACACCACGATCGGCGACGTGCAAGCCTTCGTCGCCGAAAACAGCGACACCCTCGGTACGACCTCGGAGAAGTTGGCGTCGGTGACCACGATGCTCAACCAAAGCCTCGATGACATCAAGCAGACCTTGCACATCACCCCCACCGTGTTCCAGAACTTCATCAACATCTATCAACCGGCGCAAGGCACCCTCAGCGGTGCGCTGGTGGTCAACAACTTCGCCAACCCCATCTCCTTTCTCTGCGGCGCGGTACAAGCCGCCTCCCGGCTCGGTGCCGAGCAATCAGCGAAACTGTGTGCGCAGTACCTGGCGCCGATCATCAAGAACCGCCAGTACAACTTCCCGCCGCTGGGGGAGAACCTCTTCGTCGGCGCCTCCGCCCGGCCCAACGAGGTGACCTACAGCGAGGACTGGATGCGGCCGGACTACGTTCCCCCGCAGCCAGTTCCCGCCGCGCCACCGCCTGGCGGCGCACCTGAGCAACCGCCGCTACCGGCCGAAGCGCCCGCAACGCAGGCCACGTCAACGAACCCGGCCGACGGATTGACCGGACTCATGGTCCCGCAGGGGCCGGGATCATGACCCGCAGGCGGTCCTGGCGCCTCGTCGTCGCCGTCGGTCTCACGACGCTGATGGCGCTCGGCAATTCCGGCTGCGGCTGGCAGGGGGCGAACTCGTTGCCGCTACCTGGCACCGAGGGCAACCGCAACAATCCGTTCACCATCCAAGCGCAGCTTCCCGACGTCGACCACATCGAACGCAACTCCCGAGTACGGGTCGGTGACGTCACGGTCGGCAACGTCAGCAAGATCGAGCGGCAGGGCTGGCATGCGCTGGTCACGATGACCATCGACGGCGACGTCGACCTGCCCGCCAACGCCACGGCAGCCGTCGGGCAGACCAGCCTGCTTGGCTCACTTCACATCGAGTTGGCGCCACCCACGGACGTCCCTGCAGAAGGCAGGCTGAAACAGGGGTCGTTGATTCCGCTGTCATCGGGCTCGATGTATCCCAGCACGGAGCAGACCCTGGCCGCGGTGTCGATGTTGCTCAACAACGGCGGCGTCGGCCAGATCCAGGACATCACCGAAGCTCTCAGCACCGCATTCCTCCGCCGCGAAGGCGACCTTCGTAGCCTCATCGAACAGCTCGACAAGTTCGTCGGCTACGTCAACGACCAAACCGATGACATCATCGCCGCCACCGAGAGCCTCAACAACCTTGCCGCTCAATTCGCCGACCAGAAACCGGTCGTGGACAAAGCCCTCAAGGTCCTGCCCGACGCCCTGGCCGTGCTCGCCGATCAACGCGCCAACCTCGCCGAGGCATTGACGAAGTTCGGACAGTTCAGCGCATTGGCCGCCGACTCGGTCGACCAGACCAAGGAAAACCTCGTCAAAGAACTCAAAGACTTGGGTCCGGTGCTGGAATCGCTGGCCAACGCCGGCCCCGCACTGACCCGATCACTGAGCTTCTTCGCCACGTTCCCCTGGCCCAAGGAGACCATCACCAACTGGTTTCGCGGAGACTCCGCCAATCTCACCGCCGTCATCGATCTGACGCTGAGCCGGCTCGATGCCGCACTCTTCACCGGCACCCGATTCGAAGGCAACCTGACCGAACTCGAGATGCAGTGGGGCCGCACCATCGGCCAGATGCCCAGCCCCTACACCGCGGGCAACCCACTCGTCGTTCCCTACCACTGGGATCAGGGGCGCTAGCATGCACATAACCAGGCGGATCGGCATTCAGCTGGCGATCTTCACCGTCGTCTCGCTGATCGCCGCGACGATCATGATGTTCGACTTCATCGGTGTGCCCAATCTGCTCTTCGGGATAGGCCACTACCGGATCACCATCGAACTGCCGGAAGCCGGCGGCCTGTACAAGACCGGCAACGTCACCTACCGAGGCACCGAAGTCGGTCGCGTCGAAAGCGTCGATCTGACCGACACCGGAGTCCAAGCAGTGCTGTCGATGCAATCCGGCATCGACATCCCGTCGAACGTGCAGGCACAAGTGCACAGCGTCTCGGCAGTGGGGGAGCAATACGTTGCACTGCTACCCACCGGTGACACGGCCCCGCCCCTCAAGGACCGAGACGTCATCCCCCGAAACCGCACCAGCATCCCGCCCGACATCAACACCTTGTTGGACGCCACCAACCGAGGCCTCAAGGCAATCCCGCGCGACAACCTCAAGACGGTGATCGACGAGTCCTACACCGCGTTCGCAGGTCTGGGACCCGAGATCTCCAGATTCGTCAAGGGATCGACCACCCTCGCCATCGACGCCAAGACGAACCTCGGCGCGCTGACCAACGTCGTCGACAACGTCGGACCGATTCTCGACACTCAAACCGACACCTCGACGTCCGTCCAAGCGTGGGCGGCGCACCTCGCCGACATCACCGGACAACTCCAACGCAATGACGCTGCGGTACAAGGAGTCCTACGCAACGGGCCAGGCGCGGCATCAGAGGTACGTCAACTCTTCGAACGGTGGCAGCCGACCCTGCCGGTCCTGCTGGCCAACCTGACCAGCATCAACCCCGTCCTCATCACCTACCGCGACAACCTCGAACAACTGCTGGTTCTGCTGCCGCAGGGCACCGCAATGGAGCAGGCCATCGGCGTGGCCAACCGCAACACCAAACAGGACTACAAGGGTGCCTACTTGAGCTTCAACCTCAACCTCAACCTGCCGCCCCCATGCACGACCGGCTTCCTGCCAGCCCAACAGTGGCGGTCACCGGCAGCGGTCGACTTCCCAGACCGGCCAGCAGGCGACCTCTACTGCCGCGTTCCACAGGACGCAATGTTCAACGTCCGCGGTGCACGAAACCTGCCCTGCGAGACCAGGCCCGGCAAACGGGCACCGACGGTGCAGATGTGCGAAAGCGACGA